>CAMWPJ010000076.1 GCA_947176035.1 uncultured Clostridia bacterium
GTGTTACTAGATGAAGAATATGAAATATTTAAAAGCAATGTTTTAGCTAATAAGAATATATTTAAGCAAGGTTACTCGTCATTTGAAACAACAATAATGTTTGATAACCCTAATCCCAAATTTACTTTTTATAGTGAACAAGTTGATGGAAGACTTCGCTTGCGTACTTCAAAATTACATGAGAGTGACATATTCAAAACAATTAAGTTGTCAGAATATAGTCCAACTTCAATGATAACATGGAAACAGAGAATTCCTGAATATGCAAACAATGATATTCGTATTGAAAAAGAAATTGAAGTGCATTTTGAATCAAGTGAGTCATCACAGATGATATTAATTTTGAATGAAATTTTAAAATGTCCTAGAATTTCATCATATGAGCGAATAAGAGAAACATTTTATACAAACGAAATTGAAGTGGCTTCAGATTTGTTTCCTTATGGACATGTAGTGGAATTGGAACTTAAAAGTGGAAATGAAAGTAGTTTATTAGAATTGGCAGAATTATTAGGATTAAAAACAATGAAAAGAAGTAGATTGAGTTGCGATGATTTGTATAAATTATTATGTAAAAAAGCATCAATTGATAGCAATTCAGATATTTTATTTTCTGATAAGGCAATGCCTAAAATTAATGATTACTTAGAAAGTATAGTTTCTTATCTTTAGAAAGGTATGAGTATATGAAAAACTTAATGTTATGTATAGATGTGGATGCTACAATTGTTGATATAGATGGTAATTTTTATCCGGATGCTAAGTGGATATGTGAAAAACTAGATGAATTGAATTGGAATGTTGTATTATGTTCAGCGAGACCTCTTAAAAGTTTGATAACATTAGCTAGCTCACTATCTGTCATTAAATGGGTTAGTGGACTGGGTGGTACAGTAATTTCACATAGATCTTCCCGAAATAATGATTTAGATAAGTGGGAAATATGTTACCATGCTAAATATCTAAATAAAAATGCAGTAAATCAAATAATTGATTGGACAAATCAAAACGATATAAATGACTTGTGGTTCTATGATACTGAAAATTGGTATGTAACAAGAAAATCTGACCGTGTTAATAGAGAGAGTTTGATTACGGGACTAAAACCAATAATATGCTCGATTGATAATATTTCAAAAGATAAAATACTAAAAATTGTTTTGCCTCATATTCCAATAGAATTGTTTCCTTCATTAAATAATTGTGCTGACAATGTCAATTTATCAGCAAGTTATTCTACCAAAACTCAAGTTGAAATCAATGATTCCATTGATATAGATAAAGGAGTAAAAAAATTGTGTAATTTATTGTTTAATGATGAAAAATCTGTAGTTATGGCGTTAGGTGATGGAGCAAATGATTATGGTATGCTATTATACTCAGATATTCCTTTAACATTTGAAGATGGAAATTTTCAATTGTTGAAAATTTCCAAATATGTGTTAAATAAAAATAGACAGATTGCTTATCATGAAATATTACATTTGGTATCTAATGATATAAAAAAACAATATTAATTGATAAATTAGAATATTTATAATCCAATTTATTCGTACAGAGAAATTAGATGTTAAGTTTTTTAGTTCGAAAAAATTTATTATTTTTTTATAAATAGATTTGACAAAACTACTAATTCACGTTAAGATGCGAGTGAGGTGATAGAATGAACGGTGTAATTTATGCACGATACTCAAGTGATAATCAGCGAGAAGAATCTATTGAAGGTCAGCTGAGGGAATGCAAAGATTTTGCAAATCGTAATGACATAACAATTGTTGATATATACATTGACCGTGCATTTTCTGCCAAAACAGATAATCGCCCCTCATTTCAGAAAATGATTAGGGATAGTGCTAAAAATCAGTTTGATGTGATTATCGTTTGGAAACTTGACCGCTTTGCTCGTAATCGTTACGACTCCGCCCACTACAAGGCTCAGCTTCGCAAGAATGGTGTGAAGGTTGTATCTGCAACTGAAGCGATAAGTGAAGGTGCAGAAGGTATCATTCTGGAATCTGTGCTTGAAGGTATGGCTGAATACTACTCTGCCGAGCTTGCAGAAAAGGTTATTCGTGGTCAAACCGAAAATGCTATGAAATGCAAATTTAATGGTGGACCTGTAACTTTTGGTTACTATATCGATGATGAACAACACTTTCAAATTGATGAAGAAACTGCACCATATATCATCGAAATATATAAGGCTTACGATAGCGGATTGACTATGAAAGAAATTGCTGAGGACTTGAATAATAAAGGTGTTTCAAATTCTCGTGGCGGTAGATTTACTATCAATATCATTTCAAAAATTCTTTCAAATAGACGATATATCGGTGAATATAGATTTCGTGACATAGTAGTACCTGATGGTATTCCTGCAATAGTTGATAAAGACTTATTTGACAGAGTTCAAGCGAGTTTAGAAAAGAATAAGCACGCTTCAGCGAAGTACAAAGCAGATGACGAATATATCTTAACTACTAAATTGTATTGTGGTAAGTGCAAATCTTTTATGGTAGGTGAAAGCGGAACAAATCATCAGGGATTAACCTATCGTTATTACAAATGTATTGATGCAAAACGCAAGCGTGGTTGTGACAAGAAAGCAGTTAAGAAAGAATACATAGAAGATGCTGTTTTAAATGTAGTTGTTTCAGCATTAACTAATGATGAGTATATTAATTCTCTGATTGATGCACTTATGGAATTTCAAAAATCTGAAAATACGGATTTGAAAATGTTACAACAGCAGTTATCGAAAACGAATAAGAAAATTGATAATATGCTGAATGCGATAGAGCAGGGAATTATTACTGATTCAACAAAACAGAGATTACAAGAACTTGAAAGCAAGAAAAAAGATATTGAAATTCAGATAGCACAAGAGGAAATCACAAAACCGAAATATACAAGAGGGCAATATCAACAGTTTTTCGATAATGCAAAGGTTGCAGATTTGAAAGACCAAGCACAGCGAAAAGCACTTATAAATTACTTTGTAAATGCAGTTGTACTGTATGATGATTATGCATTGTTCTATCTCAACTACAAAGAACACGCATTAAAATTGAAATTATCAGATATTGAGAAAAGTTCGGATACACTTCTCAATGCTCTGCCAGAAAGCGACAAGTTTTGACAGAAAGAGACTTGTCGCTTTTTACACGCTACGATTTAAAAGGATATTCAGAAGTGCTTCAATTAATTTAATATGGAAAAAATAAGGATATTATTTCTATTTTCTTGACAATATTAATTTACAGTGATAAAATAACAGCAAATTTAATACTACTGTTTTTCGGTGTTGTTCTTTGAAGCATTCAAGGGGAAGTTCGGTGAAAATCCGTCGCAACCGCCATTACCGTGATTTAAAATCATTGATTTTAATAAGTCGGAATTCCTGCCGAAAAAACAGGGTTAACCTGTATACACTTTTGGGTAGGAAGAGTGCAACCGTTTTATGTGAGTACCGAAGGACAGTTGCATTCTTTTGGATTTTTTAGCTTGCAAAAAATTATGTTGCACATTTTTACGTTTTGTAGAAATGTGCTTTTTGTTTTTGTAAGAGATTGGAGCAAAATGAGCAGCAAAATAACAAGAGAGGATTGCATCCTTCTGATACAACAAAAGACAAATGAACTCGGACATTTTCCTAAAAAGTCTGATTTTGATACTGAAACCGTAAGTATGATTAAATCATACTTCGGTCCGTGGCCCAGAGCACTTGAAGCGTCAGGCGTTAAAGAGCCTGATTTACAAAAAATTGAGCAAAAACGTGAAAAGCGCAAACGAGCTAGAGCGAATCAAATCAAATACAGGAAAGAACATTCTAAGGAGGAAAATAAAGAATGAAGAAAAAATTATTATCTCTTCTGCTTGCAGCGATATTGATTATATCAATAGTCCCTGCATTCCCTGTATTTGCAAGCACAGCGTGGGATGGTGCAGAAAAAACTGAACCAATATTTAAAGATGGTGCATATCAGATAAGCAATGGTTCTGAGCTTGCATGGTTTGCAGATGCAACCAAAACAAATAGCACAATAAACGCCGCTTTAACAGGCGACATTGACCTTAACGACAAGGAATGGTCTCCGATTGGTCAGCCTGTAAGCGGATATGTTACCGAAGCATTTTCAGGCACATTTGACGGTCAGGGACACACTGTGTCAGGCTTGTATATCAATACAAGCAGTGCATTTTATGGATTGTTTTACTGTGTATACGGTGGAACAGTAAAAAATATAAATGTAATCGGTAATATTACAACCACAGGTAATACCGCAGGTGGTATTGTCGGCAAATTGCAAGGCGGTACAATTGAAAACTGTTCCTTTGACGGAACGGTTACCGCTTCAAAAAACTATGTCGGTGGTATTGTCGGAAACATTGTTACAAACAGCAAAGCTGCATCAAATATTATCGCTTGCTGCAACAAAGGTGAAATAACAGGTAAATACGCTGGCGGTATTCTTGGTTACACAACTGCCAAAGCAAATATCAGCCATTGTTACAACACCGGCACAATCAACGGCGCAACACGCAGTGCAGGTATTTCAGGTCAGCAGACTGCCGGTAATATCAGTTACTGCTATAATATAGGTCGCAGTGCAAGCGGTATATACGGCTTCAGCAATGCTGTAATTACCAACTGCTACTATCTTGATGAAACAGTTACACCGGGCGGTTCGGCATCAGGTTATGAAAAAATCACAGATGTACCTGTTTTACTTGATAAACTTAATGCCGGAGGCGACAAACATTTCTGTGAAGATAACAAAAATAAAAACAACGGCTATCCTATTCTGAACTGGCAGAACAAATTAACGCCCGAAGAAGAAGCCGCAGAACAGAAAAAGAAAGAAGATACCGAAAAGGTTAAAAAGGCAATTAAAGAACTTACTATTGACATAAGTGCAGTAAAAGATAACTGCATCTTAAATCTGCCTTCTGAAATCGGTGACTGTTCTGTTGAATGGACAAGCAGTAATACCAATATAATCAACAATAAGGGTGCTGTTACTCTGCCTGATAAAAACATTGTGAATGTTACATTGACAGCAATAATCACTTGTGGTGAAATCAGTGACACCAAAGATTTTACGATTAGTGTATGGTCGAAGAATATTGATGCAGATGTATATCTGCAAACCGTTCTGGATGCAATGGAGTGGAATTTCCACCAGCTTCAGCCTGTTTGCGGACAAGACAGCAATATGATTGTCAAGTTTCAGAACCTTCTTAAGAACAAGGGATTCGATGGAATAACAATCACCGTAAGTTCTACCTCTGATGAAAGTCTCATTTCAAAAACAGGTAAAATTTTTTATCCTGAAATCGACAAAAATAGTTTTGCAAATGGAAGACAAATTAAGATTTTCTTTAATCTGAGTCTTGATGGCACAACGGTTACATATCCTGAAACTGATCATTATTCACTTTTAATTCCGTGGGATACAAGTAGCGTTAAGGCAGACCTTGAAAAATCTGCTGATAATGCTCTTGCAGATACTGTAATTGCAGATGAAAATGCTTCGCTTGATACTGTTTCAACCGACCTTAATCTTCCGTCAAATATTGGCAGAAATGAAGGCAAGTATTCCTTTGCTTGGGTAACATGGGAAAGCTCGGACAATGCACACATTTCAATCAGTGATGAAAACAGAAGCGGCAGTGCTGACGCACTTTATAATTCATATATCGGAAAAATTCATCAGGACGGCGAGGAACACACAGTTACATTAACTGCAACAATCAAAAATCCGTCTACAGATGTTACAGTAAAAAGAACATTTACTGTAACTGTGGCACCACTATCCAATGAAGAATTGAATCAGACGCTTGATAAAATGAACGAAATTTTATCCTGCTATACAGCAGATAAGCTGACGGATTCTGCAACCAAAGCACAGTTAAATGTCAATGCTGTTGATAATGATATTCAGCTTGTAATTCCAAGAAATGTTGTAACAGCAGATGAACTTGCAAAGCTTGATTACGGCAAGTATTGGGATTACTGGAATTATAAATTTACTGTTACAAGCTCTGATACAGATGTTATTGAAATAAATTCATTCAGGGCATTTGTTTACAGACCACTCGGTGAGGATGCATCTGTTGATAAAAAGGTAACGCTTACCGTAAAAATGGAAAGCAAGGTAAATCCAAATCTTTTTGTAACAAAGAATATTGCTGTAACTGTTAAGCATTTAAGCCGTGAAGATATTAATGCTCAGCTTGATTTAATGGACAGAGCAAAGGATAATTATGCAAGCGGTCTGCTTGGCAGCAATGCAGATACCTACAGCATTATCGATAATCTTTCACCATATCAGGAAATTGTATGGAACAATGATAAATCAGATGTTTATTTCGTACGCAACCATTCCGATATTCAAGGAAACGGAATTATAGTTGATACTCTTCCGAACTGGGAGGAGCAGGAGGATTGGAGATTATTCCATACAAGCGATAAGGATTTAATTTCAAATGAAACGCTTATCCTTAACAGAACACCTATTGAAAATACTTTTGTAAAAATCAACAGTGTACTTACTGATGAAACACTCGGCAAATATTATAATAAATTCAAAGATGTTAAAGGATTTGACGCTGAAGCACTTGCAAAATTCAAACAGCTTTACAAACAGCCTGTAAGTGCATATGTAATGGTTATCGGCGCAGATAACTACACCGAAGAATTTGCATTAATGACTGCTGATTCCAAGATACAGACCTTTAGTGCAAAGCTCTCATCATTCAAAACCGAGCTTGAAAAGCCTATCTCTGTAACATTCACATTGTTAGGTCTTGACGGTGCACCAATGATTGCAAAAACTATCGAAAATTCTTTCACTAAAGGCAGTACCGTATTTGATGTATTCAAAAAAATGATAGCTGATAATAATATGTACTATACATCGAAGGGCAGTTATATTTCATCAATAAACGGACTTGCCGAAAGGGATTACGGCGGCAACTCAGGCTGGATGTACTCCGTTGACGGTGTATTTGTTAACTCCTATATGAATGCTCAGGAACTTAATGGCGGCGAGGATATTGTTGTTATGTATGTAAGAGATTATCAGGATGCCAACAAGCAGCTTGATAATAATCAGAACAACAATAATTTGAATTCCGGCAATAACAGCAATCAAAACAGCAATAATGTAAACAGTCAAAATAATAATAATTCAGGAAACAAAGCTGAAAATAATAACAGCAAACATGACGTTGCTTCTGTCTCTGATAGTAAAACGAACAATACTCCTCCTTCACAGTCAACAGATAATCAAACTGTAAGCACTGATAAGAATAATGATAATACTATTAGCGACAATCCTGAAAATGACAACAATATCAATAAGGATACAGCCGTTTCAGAAAACAATAATAATCAAAGCAATGAAAATAATAATATAAATTGGAAAGTAATCATCCCTTCAATTGTTGGTGCTCTGTTCTTAATTTTCATTATCGTCTTTATTGTATTAAAAAAACGAAAGAAAAATGATAAATATAATTAACTTGTATTCGATATTATCTCATACCTGTTTTTAAAGGGTTCAAATACATACACAAAATTGCAAAATACATCTTTTTTGTATTCTTCAGACACAGGCTTGGAATTTAGATGTTCCAAGCCTTTTTTCTGTGCAAAATAGCCTTAAACAGTCCAAAATCTCTCTCAATCTGTTATTGATTTAGAGGCGATTGTTTCTTTGTTTTTTCTGTTGAGATTTTCTGTGAGACTTTCAGAGACTTATAAATTACCAATTCTCAAAACCGAACGAGAGCGATTGGGTGCGTTTTGGTGAGACACTTTCGAGAGATAAAGACGAGGATTTTAATCCTTGCCTTTACCTTTTGTTTCGCGATAAACGGAGTATGCGTTTCCGCAACGCAACATATACCACACTTTCTTTGAAAGTCCAAACAAATATTGAATTAATTTTTTAATTATGATATAACCAAAGTGTTAAACCTCATTTATTAATCTATGAATTTTTAGAAAAACATAGTATGGGAGAAGAAAAATGGAATCTTTAAAAACTTTTTATACGAGCGAAAGGTTGGAGTGGAGGGATTGGCTTGCTGAAAATTTTGAAAAAGAAAATGAAATATGGTTTGTTTTTCCGATGAAAGATTCAGGGGAAAAAAGTCTTTCCTATAACGATGCAGTGGAAGAAGCACTCTGCTTCGGCTGGATTGACAGCACTATTAAGAATTTAGATTCATTGCACAGAATCCAGCGATTTTCTCCAAGAAAGAAAGGCAGTGGATATTCCAGAGCAAATATTGAAAGACTGATTTGGCTTGAAAGTAAAGGGATGATTCACCCTAACGTTAGAGAGAGCATTCTTGAAATAATTAAAATTCCTTATGTATTTCCTGCTGATATTATTGATGTGATAAAGAGTGAGGATATAGTTTGGAAGAACTATGAAAAATTTCCTAATGCTTACAAAAGAATTAGAATTGCTTATATTGATGCAGCTAGGAAGCGTCCTTTGGAATTCAAAAAGCGTTTGGAAAACTTTATTAGTAAAACAAGAGAAAACAAACTTATCAAGGGGTTTGGAGGAATAGAAAAATACTACAAATAACAGTGAACTTTTTCTTATACTAATTCTGTTTGCTGTTCTTTATGATTAGCATATTTTTCTAATCATTCTCTGTTTTACCTAATGTTTTGTAAACCATATATGTATATATTTTTAGTTTCTATAGATTTGTGTTTTTATTACAGACTAATCAGAGCTTTGAGGATGATTTAAATTCGCCAATCCCATTATATTGGGCGAGAGATTTTCGAGAGATAAAGGCGAGGATTTAATTCCTCACCTTACCTTTTCGTTTCGCGGTAAACGGAGCCTGCGTTTCCGCAATACAACACATATCACACTTTTCTGTCAAAGTCCAGGCAAAAAAAAAATTTTGCCTTTTTATTATGAGCGAGGCGAATACAAGGTTTTCGGGACCCATTCAAAATCTATGATTTTGTAAATGGGTGAGGTTTTTATTACGAGCTTGCGAGTAACAAGGTTCTGACGAAGTCAGGTTCTTATATTGTTTGTCACCAAAATTTGAGGTAGGGGTTGTGTAAATTATATAGAACTGCTGCTTCTTTTTTGTTTTAATTATGCTCAATTATTTTGAGAAATAATTAAATTTTTCTTGAAAACCTACTAAACATATAGTATTATTAGGATATAAAGTTTAGGAAGTGTATTAGGATGAAAATATCTACAAAAGGAAGATATGCGATTAAAATGCTTATTGATCTCGCCGAGCATAAAGATGAGGGTTTTATAGCACTTAAGGATATTGCAAAGCGTCAGAATATTTCTAAAAAATATCTTGAACAGATTGTTTCTCTTTTGAATAGAGCAGGAATGTTTAATATTAATCGTGGATATCAAGGCGGATATAAGCTTGCAAGGTCAGCGGATAATTATTCGATAGGCGAAATTTTACGATTGACAGAGGGAAGTCTTGCTCCTGTTTCTTGCCTTGAACAAGATGAAAATATGTGTGAAAAATGCAGTTATTGCCCAACTCTTTTTATATGGGAAGGACTTAATGAGGTTACTACGCAGTATTTAAACGGTATCACACTTCAGGATATTTTAAATCATAAACAGGATATTGATAATTTTGATTATGTAATATAAGGAGAACATTATGTGCAATATAAATGAAAACCGCTTACTTGCTTTATTTAAAAAATTAGTTGAAACAGATAGTCCATCCGGAGCGGAAAGACAGGTTTGTGATATCTTAAAAACAGAACTTGCGAATTTAAATGTATCTGTATCTGAAGATAATGCAGGAGAATATATTAATGGTAATGCAGGCAATTTATATGCTTATGTTGAAGGTGATGTTGATTTGTCTCCGATTTTATTTTCTGCTCATATGGATACTGTTGAGCCTGCAAAGAACAAAAAGTGCATCATTGACGATAACGGGAAAATTCATAGTGATGGTTCTACTGTTTTAGGTTCTGATGATTTTGCAGGTGTATGTGCAATTATTGAAGTATTAAAAACCGTTAAAGAAAACAATTTGTCTCACAGACCGATTGAAATTATTTTTTCTGTATCTGAGGAGAATTATTGTAAGGGGATATCGCAGTTTGACTTTAATAAAGTAAAATCTAAAGAGGCTTATGTTTTTGATTTGAGCGGAGAGGTAGGAACTGCTGCCTATGCTGCACCAACAATTCTTTCATTCAAAGCAGATATTATCGGAAAATCATCTCATGCAGGTTTTGCACCTGAACAGGGTATTCATTCTATAAAAATTGCTGCCGAAGCGATATTAAAAATAAATTGCGGTAAAATTGATGCTGAAACAACTATAAATATAGGAACAATAAATGGCGGAACGGCAACGAATATTGTACCTGACAAATGCAGCATAACAGGTGAGATACGCAGTTATTCAGATACAAAAGCTGTTGAACAGTATAATAACATTGAAAAAATAATTACAGAAACAGCGGATAAATTCGGTGCAGTTGCCGATATCTCATTTACTAAAAATATAACTGCTTATGAAACTGATGTTCATCATAAGGTTGTTGAACGATTTAAAAATGTATGTAATGATTTACAGCTTATGCCCAAAATGGAACGCTCATTTGGTGGCAGTGATAATAATGTTATGGCTCAGAATGGAATAAATGGCATTGTGGTTGCGACTGCTATGAATGAATGCCATACATTAAATGAATGGACAACTGTTGACGAATTGAAAAATGCGGCAGAGCTTGCATTAAACCTTATGATTTCAAAGGAGTAAAGTTTGAAACATTGTAATTTAAGCAGCATACGCAAGAGGGTGCAGAAAACCAGA
>CAMWPJ010000077.1 GCA_947176035.1 uncultured Clostridia bacterium
ATTCATTTTAGTTTACCACATATATTGTAATTAATCAATGAACTATATTCAAAAATAAACTAAAAAAGCAAAAACGACGGATAGTAAAAACTATCCGTCCATGAGCATATATTTTATTTTGTAAATTTGTGGAACATTTTTTTGCCCTTTTTAACGATAATTTCGTTGACAAAATCATTTGCTTTAAGAGTTGTCAAAGCACCGCTTACTTTTTTATCATTAACGCTGACACCGCCTTGATCAATAAGACGTCTGCCCTCACCTTTTGATTTTATCATTCCTGCCTTGAGCATCATATCAAGAACAGTAATTTCACCATCTATAAAATCGTCATCACTAAGTTGAGTCGTAGGCATATTGGAATTATCAGCACCACCTGCAAAAAGAGCCTTTGCAGCAGACTGCGCCTTATTAGCCTCATCTTCACCATGAATCATTTTTGTAAGCTCAAATGCAAGTACTTCCTTAGCTTTATTAAGCTGTGCACCTTCAAGTTTTTCATACTCCCTGATTTCATCCATAGGAATAAATGTGAGCAGCTTCATACATTTGATAACATCCTCGTCACCGACATTTCTCCAATACTGGTAGAAATCATAAGGTGATGTTTTTTCAGCATCAAGCCACACAGCGCCTTTTTCTGTTTTACCCATCTTCTTACCTTCAGAGTTCGTAAGAAGAGTGATTGTCATTGCATTTGCATTACCTGACAGCTTACGTCGAATAAGTTCCATACCGCCAATCATATTTGACCACTGATCATCACCGCCAAACTGGAGATTACAGCCATATTTTTTATACAAAGTGTAGAAATCGTAACTCTGCATAATCATATAGTTAAACTCTAAGAAAGAAAGACCTCTTTCCATTCTTTGCTTATAGCATTCAAACGATAACATTCTGTTGACACTGAAGCATGCACCAACTTCACGCAGTACCTCGATATAATTAAGCTCCAAAAGCCAATCAGCATTATTTACCATAAGTGCCTTATTTTCAGAGAAATCAATAAATTTTGACATCTGCTTTTTAAAGCAGTCGCAGTTGTGTTGGATTGTTTCAGGTGTCATCATTTTACGCATATCAGTTTTACCGCTTGGGTCACCAATCATACCTGTGCCACCGCCTATAAGTGCAATCGGCTTATTGCCTGCCATCTGCAGTCTCTTCATAAGGCAAAGTGCCATAAAGTGCCCTACGTGCAAGCTATCTGCTGTAGGGTCAAAACCGATATAAAATACAGCCTTACCTGCGTTAACTAAATCTCTGATTTCATTTTCGTCAGTTACTTGAGCAATCAAGCCTCTTTCCTGTAACTCTTCATAAACTCCCATTATATTAATCCTCCAAATCGAAATGTATAATACTAAAAAGCTGCATTAAAAGCAGAATCTGTTTTTAATTTTTTGTTCAATATTAATACCCATAGTAATAACCTTATTGTGATGCTTTCAGTAATTCCTCTGCAGAGTTAAGCAAGGTATCTGTAATTTCAAGACCACCCATTATTCTTGCAAGCTCATACTTACGTGCCTCAAAATCAAGCGGTGTTACTTTAGTAAAGGTTTTGTCATATTCAAACTTTTTTTGAATCAAGAAATGTGAATCGGCATTTGATGCAATCTGTGCAGAATGGGTAACACAGATTACCTGCGTATTCTTTGAAACGGCTTTGAGCTTTAATCCGATTTTCTGGCTTGCTCTTCCGCTCACGCCTGTATCAATTTCATCAAATATTAATGTTCCGATTGTATCATTGTACGACAATATATTTTTAATTGCAAGCATAATTCTCGAAAGCTCACCGCCGGATGCTATTTTTGAAAGCGGCTTTGGCGGTTCACCTGGATTTGTAGAAATTAAAAATTCAATTTTATCAAAGCCTGTTGAAGACAGCTTTCCCTTTGAAAAATCAACAACAAACTGCAGCTTCGGCATATCCAAAAATTCAAGCTCACTTTTAACCTTGATTTCAAAATCTTTGGCTACAGCTTTTCTTTTATCTGACAAATTCTGTGCAAGCAAAACTGTTTTTTCCAGCAGCTTATCATATTCTGAACTGAGTCTTTCAAGCTCCTCATCAGCATAGGTGATTGAATTTCGCTGAGTTTTAGCTTCTTCAAGATAAGAGAGCATTTCTTCTTCAGTCTGGCCGTATTTATTTGAAAATTCATATAGCAGATCAAGTCTTTCCTCAATCTGCTCAAGCTCAGCAGGATTGAATTCAACGATTGAAAAAAGCTTTTCTATTTTATCCTTAGCCGCTTCAATGATGTCATTTGCTGATTCGAGAGATTCTGCAATACCAAGTGCTTCGTCAAAGGCAGATAAAGAAGTACAGCAGCTGCTTAAAAGTGTTTGTGCACCATTTACTTCATCATCGCCATTAATTGCAAGCAAAGCACTGTTTAAAGCGGATGTAATAGCTTCGCTTTTGTTTATAAGTTGTTTTCTTTTTGTCAGTTCTTCTCTTTCTCCGATTTTTATATCAGCCTGCTCAAGTTCATTAATTTGATAATCAAGAAGTTCTAACTGCTGCTCCTTATCACTTTCACTGCTTGTTAATGATTTAAGTTTGCGTCTTACTGCTATGAGCTCTTTGAAAGAATTTTTATAGTCTTCAATGATTGAGAAATTATCAAAAAGCATATCAATATATTTGTATTGATAATCAGGATTCAAAAGAGCCTGACTATCGTGCTGACCATGAATATTAACAAGTGTATTACTTAACTCTCTGAGCATAGTAACCGTGGCAGCTCTGCCGTTGATTTTACAGCCGGATTTGCCAAGAGCACTTATTTTTCTTGTTATAAGCAGAGAATTATCCTCCTCTGTATCAAATCCAAGCTCAATAAGCTTAGCAACTGTATTATCGGATATATCCTCAAAATATGCACTTACAAAAGCATTTTCCGCACCATGGCGAACAAGCTCTCTTGAAGTTCTTTCACCTAAAATTGCATTGATTGAATCAACTACTATTGATTTACCGGCACCGGTTTCACCGGTAAGGACATTAAGCCCTTCAGAAAAATCAACACTAGTTTTTTCAATTACAGCAATATTTTCAATATCGAGTGTTTTTAGCATTTAAAATCTTCTCCATATTCATAGTGAAAATTTTTGCAAAGTCTTCTGTTTTGCATAAAACGAATATTGTGTCATCGCCGGATATTGCACCGACAACACCTGACCACTCCATTGATTCAATAGCAGTACAAACCGCCATTGCCATACCGGGGAAGCACCTGATGCACACTGTATTTAGAGCATGCTCAACACTTACAATTGATTCAGAAAAAATGCCACCTGTTCGTCTTACGGCATCACTGCTTGCCTTTTTGCCTGTTGAATAAATATAGCGGCCTCTTTCGGAAAGCTCCTTAACAAGTCGAAGCTCTTTTATATCACGAGAGATTGTAGCCTGTGTTACCTCAAAACCGCATTTAAATAAATATACCTGCAGCTCTTCCTGTGTTTCAATATCCTTGGCATTAATGAGTTCTAAAATTTTAGCATGTCTTCTTTTTTTCATCAGGCTCTCCTCTCGATAATTTTCTTATTAAGTATTTCATAAAAATTTTCAGGTTTAAGCTTAATAAGCCGTGTAACTGTTTTAGAAGCTCGTATTCTTACCTCTGTATCATAGTCAAGGTCGATAAGCTCTTGACCATCAACCGTGAGAACAGGAATATCCATTTTATCATTATGCGCTTTAACGACAAGCTCTCTGTCAGGAGAAAAAATAATACTTCTGTCCATTAAGGAATGAGGACAGATTGGTGTTGCTAAAATACATTCTGCCTCAGGACTTACAACAGGTCCGCCTGCAGCCATTGAATATGCTGTTGAACCTGTTGGTGTTGAAATAATAATACCATCAGCCCTCATATGTGAGACATTACGATTATTGCAGGTAACACTGATATCAATAAGTCTTGCAAAGTCCCTGCGTGAAATTACTGCATCGTTAAGACATTGATGAACTGAAATAATTTTACCATTTTTTATTATATCCGCCTCAAGCATCATTCTTTTGTCGATTTCATACTTACCTGAAACTGCATTTTTCAGCAGTTTCAATTCATCCTGCTCAAGTCCGCTCATAAATCCAAGTCTGCCGGCATTTATTCCGAGAACGGGCTTATCATATTTTGCAGCACGTTTTGCAACATTAAGAGTTGTACCATCACCGCCGATTGCGATTGCAAAATCACAGAACTGCATTATTTTTTCTTCATTTTCAAACAGAACATTACAGCCTCTAAAGTTTTTGGAATATTTACCGCTGACATATATATTGACATTAAGCTCAGATAGGACATTAAAAACATTGTGGCAGAGTTCTTCAACGCCGTTATTTAGTAAATTCGGAAAAACTGAAACAATTATCATAACAATTCCTCATGTGATTGATTTACAAGTTCTTTAGCATTTACATTATCGCAGATTATGGGTTCTGTACTTTTTTGAAGATAAATTAAATATTCAATATTACCCTCAGGTCCTTTGACGGGTGAAAATTCAAGTCCGCTGACAGAAAAACCATTTTCAACTGAAAGATCTATTACACGTTCTACAACCTCAAGATGTGTGTTTAGATCGCTAACAACACCTTTCTTTCCAACCTTTTCTCTACCTGCTTCAAACTGTGGTTTAATTAAGCAGACAGCTTGTCCATTGTCGTTAAGAAGCAAATTAAGATTAGGTAAAATATGTTTTAATGAAATGAATGAAACATCGACTGACGAAAAATCGATTTTATCCGATACCTGTTCATTGGTAACATATCTGAAATTAGTTCTTTCAAGATTTATTACACGCTCATCGGTTCTTAACTTCCATGCAAGCTGACCATAACCTACATCAATTGAATATACTTTTGATGCACCGTTCATGAGCATACAATCTGTAAAGCCGCCTGTTGATGCACCAACATCCATACAAACCTTATTTTTAAGATTTATCGGAAAGCATTGCATTGCTTTTTCAAGCTTGAGACCGCCGCGGCTGACATATTTGAGTGTACTGCCGCGCACCTCAATAACATCTTCTTCTTTAATTTCTTTTCCTGCTTTATCAGATTTTTGATTATTTACGTATACGATTCCTGCCATAATAATGGCCTTTGCTTTTTCTCTGCTTGGTGCAAGCCCTCTTTCAAACAGAGCAACATCAAGCCTTATTTTTTTACTTTTAGGCATTGCTTACCTCATTAATTATTGATTCATTGTCAAGACCATAATGCTTGAGCTGACTTTCAACACTTGCCTGCTTAATAAATTCATCATCAACACAAATATGCTTGAAAGCTGAATTTATATTATTTTCAGCCAAAAGAGCGGCAAATTTTTCACCGACTCCTCCGCTGCGAATACCTTCTTCATAAAAAAAGATTTTCTCACAGCTGCTAAGCTCTTTTAATACATTCATATCAATAGGTTTAATCCGGTTGAGCTTAATTACAAAGGTATCCTCTAGACTCTTATAAGCCTTATAACATTCCGAAAATAATCTTCCATATGTAACAATACATTTTGTTGAATCGGTGCTGCCAAATACATCGTAGCTCTTATGGCTATAGCTATAATCCTCAGGCATATCTTTTTCGCTGCCACGAGGATAACGCACGGCAACAGCACCTTTTATTTTATATATACCCTCATAGAGCATACCCTCAAGATCACAATAAAAGGCAGGAGCAAAAATTGTTAAACCTATGACAGAATTTAAAAAAGCAGTATCAAAAACACCTTGATGACTTTCTCCGTCCTCACCGACAAATCCGGCTCGGTCTATACCGAAAATTACCTTTAAATCCTGCATAGCAACATCATGGATGAGCTGATCATAAGATCTTTGCAAAAATGTTGAGTATACAGCAAAAACAGGAATCATTCCGTTTTTTGCCAGACCGCTGGAGAATGTAACAGCATGCTGTTCTGCAATTCCGACATCAAAAAAGCGTTTAGGATATTTCTTAGCAAATCTGCATAATCCTGTCCCTTCAGCCATTGCTGCCGTTACACAGCAGATTCTTCCATCCTTTTCAGCAAAGGAGCATATCGTGTCGCCGAAAACAGCTGAGAAATTGTTGCCGCTTACAAGCGGTTCACCGGTATTAATGTTGAACTTGCCTATACCATGGAATTGAGTAGGATTTTTCTCAGCAGGATTATATCCTTTACCCTTAACAGTATTGACGTGTATAAAAACAGAATGATTATGAACCTTAGCAGCCTTAAGCGCATCAACAAGTGCATCAATATCGTGTCCGTCGATAGGTCCGTAATATCTGAATCCGAGATTTTCAAAAAAAGTTGCATTGGCGGCATTATAAATCTTCTTTCTGATTTTGCCGTTTATATATGTAAATGTTCTTGCAATATGGCTTCCTACTTTAGGTATTCTTGAAAGACCTCTTTGAATTTTTGTCTTTAAAGATACATATTTCGGAGATGTTCTGATTGTGGTCAGATTCTTTGCCATAGAGCCAACATTCTGACTGATTGACATATTGTTATCATTAAGAATAACAACAAGATTACTGCTGTCATTTCCTGAATTATTCAGAGCTTCATAGGCGAGACCACCGGTGAGTGCACCATCACCGATAACTGCAATAACCTTTCCTTTTTCTCCTTTAATCTGCTTTGCTCTCGCAAGTCCCACAGCGGCTGAAATAGAGGTTGAACTGTGACCGGAAGAAAAAATATCGTGCTGACTTTCAATAGGTCGTGTAAATCCGCTGATTCCGCCCTCAGTTCGAAGTGTAGAAAACTCATTTTTTCTGCCGGTAAGTATCTTATGTGTATAGCATTGGTGACCTACATCAAAAACGATTTGGTCAGTCGGACTGTTAAATACTTTGTGAAGAGCAACAGTAAGCTCGACCACACCTAAGTTTGAAGCAAGATGACCACCAGTCTGAGATACTGTTGAAATAAGCTGCTCTCTAATTTCACCACAAAGCTCATTAAGCTCGTCAGTATTCAGTTTTTTTATATCCTTAGGTGTGTTAACCCAATCGAGAATAGACATATTATTCCTGCCTTCTGATTACTTTTCTCTGCTTACTAATTTATATGCTAACAGTTTAATAAATTCAGTATCTTCAAAAAATTCCAGTTGTGAAACAGCATTATCTGTAAGTTTTTTTACATCCAGCTTAGCTTTTTCAATGCCAACAATTGAGGCATATGTTTTTTTGCTGTTGTCTGCATCTGAGCCTACAGGCTTACCAAGCTTGTCCTGATCACCGATTATATCAAGAATATCATCCTGAATTTGAAAAGCGATTCCGAGTGAATAAGCAAATTTTGATGCAGCAGAAAGTTGTTCATTGCTTGCACCGGCACTTATACAGCCAAGTAAGCAAGCTGCTGAAATAAGTGCACCTGTTTTAAGTTTATAAACAGTTAAAAGATCCTTTAATGCAGGATTGCCCTGTTCAAATAACAAATCAATAACCTGACCACCAATCATACCTGCTACACCTGAATTTTGGGAGAGCAGACTGATTGCCATAACCTTTTTATCATCAGATAAATCGCAATCACTTACAATTTCAAAGGCATGTGTCAATAAAGCATCGCCTGCAAGGAGAGCTGTTGCTTCATCAAATTGCTTGTGACAGCTCGGTTTGCCTCGTCTCAAATCATCATTATCCATACAAGGCAAATCATCATGTATTAGGCTGTAGGTATGGATATATTCCAGTGCACATGCAAGCGGAAGGCAAGTATCTCTTGAACCTTTGCAGGCTCTTGCAAATTCAAGTGCAAGAACAGGCCTTATTCTTTTTCCGCCATTGATAAGACTGTATCGCATAGCTTCGACAACGCTGAACTGCCCATCCTTGGCATCAGGAATATATGATAGAAGTGAATTTTCCACCTTCCTGATATCATTTTTTAATATATTATCAAACTCAAAATCAGTCATAATTACTCCTCGAAAAGCAAGTGATAATAATTTGAAATAGATTTAATAAGAATACTACTTGCTTAATTCTGTTATTTTTTGCTCAGCCTCTTTAAGCTTTGATGAGCAGAAGGCTGTGAGCTTTGTTCCCTCTTCGAATAGCTTCATACTTTCGTCAAGAGAGACTTCATTTTTATCTAAAGCGTCAACAATTTCTTCAAGTCTCTTTATTGCTGTTTCATAAGTCATTTCGTTATTTTCAGTCATATTTTACCTCATTAACCGTACAATCGGCATCACCGCCGTTAAGTGTTAAATTGATTTTATCACCAGAGCTAAGTTGATTAACATTTTTAATCAGCTTATTATCCTTATTTTTTACAACACTATATCCCCTGCTTAAAACAGCAAGCGGACTTAAAGCATCAAGCTTTCCTGCAAGCTGACCGAGTTTAAGCTCATTTGCTTTTAAACAATGCTCAAAAGACATTTTTATATCACTTTCAAATGCTTTTACATCGTCTAAATATGATTTGTAATACGCATTTGGTGATGCCAAAACAGTATTATTTGTTAAATCATCAAGACGTTGATTTTCGCGTTCGAGTTTACGTATTAATAGTGATAAAAGCGTATTTTCTGCACTGTCAACAAAAGTGATTAAATTATTAATATCAGGTACAGCAAGTTCTGCTGCGGCACTTGGTGTAGGTGCTCTCAAATCTGCAACGAAATCGCATATTGTAAAATCTGTTTCATGACCAACTGCGGATATTATAGGTGTATTGCAAGCAAAAACAGCTCTTGCAACATCCTCTTTATTGAAAGCCCATAAATCTTCTATTGAGCCGCCGCCTCTGCCGACAATAATTACATCAACATCTTCAATACTGTCGAGAATTTTTATTGATTTAACAATGTCTGCTGCCGCCTGTTCACCCTGAACAATTGTTGGAACTATTACAAGTTCGCTAAGTGGATAGCGTCTTTTGGTTATATTTTTAATATCTTCAATAGCTGCACCGATATTTGATGTTGCAACACCGATTTTTCGCGGATATTTAGGAAGCGGCTTTTTGTATATTTCATCAAAAAGCCCTTCCCTGCTGAGCTTTTCCTTAAGCTGTTCAAAAGCCAAATTCAAAGCACCAACTCCGTCAGGCTGCATATCCTCTGTGTAAAGTTGATAAACACCATCTCTGTCATAAACAGAAATGTGTCCGCGGCAGATAACTCGCATTCCATCTTCGGGTATGAATTTAAGCCTTTGTGCATAGGATGAAAACATAACTGCTTTAAGCTGTGATGAATCATCCTTTAATGTAAAATACATATGTCCGCTTCGGTAATAGTGCTTAAAATTGCTGATTTCGCCAACAACAAAAATATTTCTCAGCGGCATACTTTCATCAAGCAATGCTTTAATATAGGTATTTACTTGTGTAACAGTTACTGCATTATTCATATTTATCTTTCAAATATGCGTATATTGCAATGCCGCAGGCATTATCACAGCTGTAAGCAGGATGGGCAAAATACGCATTATTATATTTACTCATGATATTTGTTTTTATAAGAGTATTTGACATAACACCGCCAGCGTATATTATCGGGATATTGTCGTATTCGTTAAGCAGTTTTTCAGTCATTTTATCAATTGTGCAGGATATTGAGCTGAGGACAAATTTTGATATATCCTCATTGCTTTCACCCTTATCAAGCATAGCTTTTGCTTTGTTCTCAATACCAGATAATGAGCAATCCATACCAATCATACTTGGTTTAATATTAAATTCTCTGTTGGATTTCTGCGAAAGTTCATCAAGCTTTTTACCGCACGGAAAGGTATAACCCATCATAACGCCGGCTCGGTCTATGGCTTGTCCGGCTTTTAAATCCGTGCTCTGTGCAATGACTGTCGCTTTAATGATTTCTTCTGAATCAGGTTCCACAAGCAGTGCTTCGGTTGTGCCGCCACTTACGTGAAATGCAATAAAACGTTGTGTAATAAGATCAAGTCTCTGTATAGAATAAAGGGCAGCAAGAATATGTCCTATTTGATGAGAAGTTTCATAAAGTTTTGCACCGGTAATACTGCTTGCACAAACAGCATTACTTTTCCCCACAAGAAAGCATGGCATATAACTGCCATCAATATTTCTTGGTCTTGTGCTGACAGCAACTGCTTTGACATCCTTGATGCTGCATTTTATATTATCCAATAATATAGGCATGTTTACAGTATGCTGAAATACAGCGTCGCTCTGTCTCAAGCCACGTTCACCATTTTTTACGGATAAAAGCTGTCTTGATTGGTACATATTTTCGCCATCAAATAAAGCAACAGAGGTTGTATAATTACTTGTGTCAAAGCCAAGATACATTTCACTGACTCCTTGACACAGCACCCAAAATGCCATTTATGTAAGACGCATCATCCGTGCTCGCATATTTTTTTGCAAGCTCCACAGCCTCATTAATCGCAACATTTTCCGGAACGCTTTCAACATATTTCATTTCATAAAGTGCTACATATAAAATAGCAAGCGTAACTTTTGGCAGACGTGAAATTCTCCATGATTTTGAATATGTATTTATAATTTCATTAATTTCGTTAAGTTTGTCCTTAATACCGGCGGACACCTCAATTGCATATTCACAAACCGGATCAACATTTTCAGAATAGAGCTCAATAAGCTCATCAAGGCTGTCATTTATCTCAAATAAATTTTCAAATGTGAGAAAAAATGCCTGTTCTCTCATCTCGTTTCTTTTCATATAATTCTCCTAAAAAAGAATGCCGACAAAATATTTTATTGTCGGCATTTCTTGGTTAATCTTTAGTTTCACAAGGTTCCTGTTCTTCAGGTTTATCAAAATCAATTCCTGCCACAATTACATTAACTGTGGCAGGAATTGAT
>CAMWPJ010000078.1 GCA_947176035.1 uncultured Clostridia bacterium
GTATAATATATATAATATGTAATAAAATGATAAACAGTTATTTGACATATAGAAAACGGTGCAAATTTGAAAACATTAGTAATTGGAGATGTCGTATCCCAAGCGGGCTGCGATTATTTAAGACAGGAACTGCCTAAGCTGAAAAAGGAGCTTGGAGCAGATATAGTTATTGTAAATGGGGAGAATTCCGCTGTTGGCAACGGAATATTGCCGCAGAATGCAATGCACATTCTTGACAGTGGTGCTGATGCAATAACACTCGGCAATCATGGTTTAAGACGCAGAGAAATATATGATTTTCTTGATGAAGACAATCCTATCATCCGCCCTGCCAATTATCATTCATCTGCTCCCGGCCGCGGATATATGGTTATAGACAAAGGCTGTTATCAGGCAGCAATCATAAATCTGCAGGGCATTGTATATATGGAGCCAATCGAAAATCCTTTTTCGGTTATCGACAAAATAGTTGATAATATCAAGGCTCAAGGTATTAAAATAATACTCATTGATTTTCATGGTGAGGCTACTTCGGAAAAAAGAGCAATGGGTTTTTATCTTGACGGACGGATTTCAGCTTTATACGGTACACACACTCACGTGCAGACAAGTGATAATCAGATACTGCCAAATGGTACAGGATATATTACCGACATTGGAATGACAGGACCTTATTACAGCGTGCTCGGAGTAAAGCCTGAGTGTATTATTGAAAAGTTGAAAACAAATCTGCCTGTAAGATTTATCAATGAAGACGGACCTTGTGTTTTAGAGGGCTGTCTGTTTGAAATTGACAATAAAAGCGGAAAAACAATCAACACCACTTTAATCAGGAGGTAGTAATGAAAAAAAGATATATTGCTTTATTTATGGCAATTGCAATCATTATCTCCTGCTTTGCAGGGTGCAGAGCAAATAAAAATGACACTCAGATTACTACTGCTGTCGTTTCTACAGCTAAAGAAACAGATAATTCAACCTTTAAACTAAGCTATACTCAATCCGATAGTCTTGATCCCTTCAAGGCTGAAACACAGAATAATCAGGTGCTTGCATCACTTGTTTTTGAATCACTTTTTGACCTTGATGAAAATTATGAGCCTGTAACCAATATTGCAACGGGTTATGCTTTTACTGACAAAACCACTTTAAGAGTCGATATTAACCCAACGCTTAAATTTTCAGACGGCAGTGAGCTCAACACTGAAGATGTTGTTTATTCTGTCAACGCAGCAAAAAAATCACCTGCATACGGAAGCGGACTTACCTGTATATCATCTGCCTATGCTGATGGCAATTCAGTCATAATTAAACTAAATTATGCTAATCCATATGCAGTTAATCTTTTAACTTTCCCTATCACATCAATCAATAATGATGAGGACGGCTTTCCAGTCGGCAGCGGAAGATATGTATATAAAAACTCAAATGAAAAAACAGTATTAAAGGCCAATACACAAAATGGTTTTAACCCATATTTGACTACAATAACACTTGTTAATATTGCTGCAGCGGATTCAATTGACAATGCTGTAAACATAGGTAATATTTCATATGCTTTCAGGGATATGAGCAGTGATACATCAAAGCGTTTATCCTGTGCAAAAAAGCCTGTTGCTATGAATAACCTTATTTTTGTCGGCATTAATTCAATGGGCGGTATTACAGCAAATGCACAGATAAGACGTGCTATTTCACTTGCAATTGACAGAACTGTGCTTGCAGAAAGTGCTTATTCAGGCTATGCAAATATTGCTTCATCACCATTTCATCCTGATTTCAAGTCAATCGGAGATATAAGGCTGTTTGCAGAAAAGGCAGATACCACCACAGCTAAGCAGGCAGTAATACAGAGTGGCTATAGTAATGATAACCTTGCAATATCAATACTTACAGATAGCAATGAAAATAAGGCAGCCTGTGCAAATCTTTTAAAAACACAGCTTGAGGCAGCCGGATTTTCTGTAAAAATTGAAAGCGTATCTGCTGAAGAATATATGCGACGAATCGAAAATATCGAATTTGACTTATATATCGGCGAAATAAAGCTGAGTGATGATATGTGCCTTTATCCTTTCTTTGATTCAGACGGTGGTGCACGTTTTGGTATTGATGATGAGGATATGAGCTGTGATGATATATATATGCAATATCTGGCAGGAGAGGTTGAGCTGGGGAAATTCATACTCGCATTCAATGATGAAATGCCTTACATTCCGTTGCTTTATAAGAAAGGAATGATATGCTACAGCAAAGCACTCAATGGTGATATGCAGGGGTATTACGGCAATTTCTTCTCAAATATTGACAGCTGGAATTTTATTTCTTGATTTAAAGTTCAATATGACATATAATTATAGTGAAATAATGCGATAAGCTGAGATACTTTGGAGGTATTCTTATGATAAAGCTTGAAAATCCTAACGGATATATTGAAATAACAAATAATTATTTTGCTAATCTTGTAGGCAGAGCGGCACAAAGCTGCTTTGGTGTGACAGGAATGGTAAGCAGTCCTTATCAGAATCTTAAGTCTGCTATCAAGGACAAAATATCACGTGATAATGAAAACTATGACCAGGGTGTATCTGTAAAGAGTATAAACGGCAATCTTACTATTGATTTGCACATTTCAGTTTCATACGGCGTTAATATCAGTGCTATTGTTGAAAGCATCGTTAACAAGGTAAGATACACTGTTGAAGAAGCCACTGATTTAAAGGTTTCAAAGGTTAACGTTTACATTGACGCACTTAACTGATTACTGATTGGAGATAAGATATGATAACAGGTTTAATGTTTCGTGATTCTATAATTTCTGCGGCAAACAACATTGCCAACAGCAGACAGGCGGTTGATGCCTTAAATATTTTCCCTGTTCCGGATGGCGACACAGGAACAAATATGAGTATGACTATCAGCGCAGCTGCTAAGGAAATGGCAACTCTTGCAGACAACTGTACTATTGACGAGGCATCAGCAAAATGTGCATCTGCCCTTCTCAGGGGTGCAAGAGGTAACTCAGGCGTTATTCTTTCGCTCATATTCCGTGGCTTTGCAAAAGGCTTTAAAGGGCTCAAAGAAGCAGGTGCCAAAGATATCGCAAACGCTTTCAAGGAAGGTGTTGATGCAGCCTATAAAGCTGTTATGAAGCCAACTGAGGGCACAATACTTACAGTTATAAGGGAAGCTAAGGATGCTGCTGTTGAAATGGCAGAAATACAAGATGAGCCACTCGAGGTAGGCTTTGCAGCACTTCAGGCTGCCAAAGAAGCTCTGGCAACAACTCCTGAGCTTTTACCGGTACTTAAAAAAGCCGGCGTTGTTGATGCCGGCGGTCAGGGACTTGTACTCATTTTTGAGGGTATGGAAAGTGTATGGCATAACGGTGTAATTGTTCAGCCACTTGATGGCTCAGGCGTAACACCTGTAGCCCCGGTATCAAAATCAACTGTTGCAGACGCGTCTGACGATATTGAATTCGGCTACTGCTCTGAATTTTTAATTGAAAAGTCAGATTCCGCAAAGGAAAAGGATCCGCTCAAGCTGCGTGCCTTTTTAGAATCAATTGGTGACTGTGTTGTAGTTGTTGATGATAGTGATATCATCAAGGTACATGTTCATTCAAATGAGCCGGGCAATGTTATTCAGGCTGCACTCAAATACGGTCAGCTTATCAATATCAAGATCGACAATATGCGTTATCAGCATGCAAATGCAGATGTAGGAGTTAAAGACGGCGATAAAATTATTGAACCAACCGTAACCGCACCTGAAAATGACTATGGCTTTGTTGCAGTATGTGCAGGTGAAGGACTTGAGGAATTATTCACCGATATCGGTGCAGACGTAATTGTAAGCGGTGGTCAGACAATGAATCCGTCAACCGACGATATTCTTAATGCTGTTATGAACACACCTGCAAAAACAGTATTCGTTTTACCTAATAACAAAAATATTATTATGGCGGCTGAACAGGCAATCCCACTCGCAGCTGACAGAGAGGTAAGAGTTTTACAGACCAAAACAATACCACAGGGTATTTCAGCAATGCTTGCATTCGACGAAACTGCAGATGCTGACGAAAATCAAATGACAATGATGTCAGCAGCACAGGCTGTTGAAACCGCACAGGTTACCTTTGCTGCAAGAGACAGTGAGGTTGACGGCAGAGATGTTCACGAAGGTGAAATTATGGGTCTTTGCAACGGCAAAATCAAGTTTATCGGCAACGATATAACAGATATTGCATATAAGGCAGCAGACAAGCTGTTCAGAAAAAATGAACATTCGCTCATTACACTTATTTATGGTGAAGGTGTAAGTGAAGAGGATGCTGATAAGGTATCAGAAAGGCTCGGCAAAAAGTATGGTGCTGATGTAGAAATCAGTACAGTTAACGGCGGTCAGCCAATTTATTACTTTATTATTTCCGTGGAGTAAACCATGTTAAATACAGAAAGTAGCATTAGATTTATTAAGGGCGTTGGCGAAAAGAGAGCCGAGCTGTTTTACAGTCTCGGCATCTCTGATGTTGACTCCCTTATTCATTTTTATCCGAGAAAATATGAGGACTGGACAAATACAAAAACTGTTGCCGAGGTCAATGACGGTGATAACATTACAATAAAAGCTACTATGATTACTCCTGTAAAGGAGCATATGATCAGACGCGGAATGACACTTTATAAATGCCGTTTTTCAGACGGTGAAAGTATCATTAATGTTACAATCTTTAACAATCAATATTTGGCAAAGGCACTCAGGATTTATGAGGATTATGTGCTTTTCGGCAAAATTGAAAAAAGCTTTACTACAGCATCAATGTCCTCACCAAAAATTGAAAAGCTTGACACAGGAATACGTATTCACCCTATATATCCTGCAAGCGGAAAGCTGACATCCAATGCAATCGCTAAAGTAATTAAAACCGCACTTGATAACCTTGATACCATACCCGAAACACTGAGTGAGGATATAAGAAAAAAATATGACTTAATCTCGCTGGATAGTGCAATAAGGCAGATTCATTTCCCAAAATGTGAAAAGGACGCTTATGATGCACGCAGAAGATTGATATTTGAAGAACTGCTCACACTTCAGCTTGGATTGCTCAAATTAAAAAGCAATAAAAAGAGCGAAACTCCGCTGAAAATCATAAATGATTATACTGCCCGATTCACAACACTCCTCCCCTATCAGCTGACAGGTGCACAGCAAAAAGCGATTGAACAATGTATTAAGGATATGCAGGGCAGATACCCTATGAACAGACTTTTGCAGGGTGATGTAGGCTCAGGAAAAACAGCGGTTGCCGCAGGTATAATCTTCACAGTAATTAAAAACGGTTATCAATCAGCCCTTATGGCACCTACTGAAATTCTTGCCGCACAGCATTTTGAAGGCCTTTCAAAAATGCTCAAAGGCACGGGTATAAACATCCAACTGCTCACAGGCTCAACTAAAGCAAAGGAAAAACGAGAAATAAAAGCCCAGCTGATTGACGGCAAAATCGATTTGCTAATCGGTACTCACGCAATCATACAAAATGACGTAGAGTTCAAAAACTTAGGCTTAGTTATAACAGATGAGCAGCATCGTTTCGGTGTAAAGCAAAGAGCAAGTCTTGCAAACAAGGGTCATGCAATACACACGCTTGTAATGAGCGCCACACCTATCCCAAGAACACTTGGTCTGATACTTTACGGCGACCTTGATATAAGCATACTTGATGAACTACCGCCAGGCAGGCAGGAAATCAGAACAGATGTTGTTGATTCAAGATACAATCAAAGACTGTACAAATTCATACGTGATGCAGTTGATCGTGGTGAGCAATGCTACATAATCTGCCCTATGGTTGAGGACAGTGAGGAATTGCTGAATGTAAAATCAGCCGAACAGCTTGCAGAGGAGCTTGCACAAACTGCATTTAAAGGCTATAACCTCGGCTTACTGCATGGCAAAATGAAACCTAAGGAAAAAGAAAGTGTGATGAAGGCTTTTTCAAACGGTGATGTGCAGATTCTTGTGGCAACAACTGTTGTTGAGGTTGGGGTTGATGTGCCGAATGCAACAATTATGGTTATAGAAAATGCTGAAAGATTCGGTCTTTCACAGCTGCATCAGCTCAGAGGACGCATCGGTAGGGGCAACAAAAAAAGCTTTTGTGTACTTGTATCGGACAGCGAAAGTGAAAATGCACGCAACCGCCTTATGATAATGAAAAAATACAGTGACGGCTTCAGGATTGCAGACGAGGATTTAAAGGCGCGCGGTCCGGGTGACTTTTTCGGTGAAAGACAGCATGGTCTGCCTGCTCTCAAAATCGCTGATATGCTGGAGGATATTGAAACTCTCCACCTCACACAGGACTGTGCAAGAGATATTCTTAAAGAAGATTTCAACCTTGATTTGCAAAAAAATAAACATCTTTGTGATTCAATAACAAAAATGTTCAGGAATATTGAATATTGAATTATTGCTTATATTAATAATTTATAATTAAAGCCCTCTTCGACAATATAAAAATGATCCATCACATCACATTTAAGATGCCCGATATCCTTATGTAATTGCCTTGATAATTGACGCAGTAAATCACGTGTTTCCTGTGATAATCTTTCGTCTCTGATTACAAGTGATAGCCTTAAACACAATTCACCTCCCTTAGTCCATAAAATAAAAAATGCGCAGCCGAAGCTGCGCCAAAAACGCATGCCCGCTGCGACACGAATTCAAGCAAATATGAAAAATATAACGCACTGAATAAAGCATACGTTTTTATCAAAAGTAAAAATGTATACATTATATTTTTCATCTTCAATTCATGTCGCAAAGCAATTATACCATTACTCGCACATTTAGTCAACAAAAAAACAGACGGTTATCGACCGTCTGTTAATTTTTATCTATTAAAGATTATTTCTCAAGGTCAGCCTTAACTTCTGCAAGCTCAGCAGCAAGCTCTTCAGGAAGAGTATCGCCAAACTTAGCATAAAGCTCTTCTACACCCTTAAGCTCTTCTTCCCAAGCAGCCTTATCAACGTCGAGAATCTTGTCGAGTTCTTCCTCTGTCATATCAAGACCTTCAAGGTTGATATCCTTAGCATATGGAAGATAACCGATAGCTGTTTCCTGAGCATCAACCTCGCCCTCGCAACGATCGATAATCCAATCAAGAACACGAAGGTTGTCACCAAAACCAGGCCATAAGAAGTTGCCCTCGTCATCCTTTCTGAACCAGTTAACGTTGAAAATCTTAGGAGCCTTCTCAGGATCAAGAGTCTCACCAATTTCAATCCAATGCTTCCAGTAATCGCCCATATTGTAGCCGCAGAATGGAAGCATAGCCATTGGGTCACGGCGAACAACACCAACTGCACCTGTTGCAGCAGCAGTTGTCTCAGAACCCATGATTGAACCTACGAATACACCGTGATTCCAATCCTTTGACTGGTATACAAGCGGAGTGAGCTTAGCACGACGGCCGCCGAATACGATAGCAGAAATCGGAACACCCTGTGGGTTCTCGAACTCTGATGAAATGCAAGGACAGTTAACAGCAGGAGCTGTGAAACGTGAGTTTGGATGTGCACCCTTCTCCTCGCTCTCAGCACCATTCCAGGGATTGCCCTTCCAGTCAATTGCATTTGTTGGCGGATTCTTATCAAGACCCTCCCACCAAACTGTGTTGTTGTCAAGGTTATGACAAACATTGGTGAAGATTGTACCCTTCATTGTTGACTTAAGCGCATTTGGATTTGACTTATCGTTTGTACCGGGAGCTACGCCGAAGAAGCCGTTTTCCGGGTTGATAGCATAGAGACGTCCGTCAGGACCTTTTCTGATCCAAGCAATATCGTCACCTACACACCATACCTTGTAGCCCTTTGAAAGATATCCCTCCGGTGGGATAAGCATAGCAAGGTTTGTCTTGCCGCAAGCTGATGGGAATGCAGCACAGATATACTTTGTCTCGCCATTTGGCTTTTCGAGGCCGAGGATGAGCATATGCTCTGCCTGCCAGCTCTCGTTCTTACCGAGGTAAGATGCTATACGAAGAGCAAAGCACTTTTTACCGAGAAGTACGTTACCGCCGTAAGCTGAGTTAACGGAAATAATTGTGTTATCCTCAGGGAACTGGCAGATCCATCTGTTTTCAGGATCAACATTACACTTGCAGTGCATGCCGCGTACCCAGTCATCAGAATCGCCAAGGCAGTCAAGTACAGCCTTACCGACTCTTGTCATAATATTCATATTAAGAACAACGTAGATTGAGTCAGTAATCTCAATACCAATCTTTGAGAAAGGTGAGCCAACAGGACCCATTGAATAAGGGATAATGTACATTGTTCTGCCCTCATATGAGCCTGCAGCAATGTCATAAAGCATTTTGTAGCACTTTTCAGGATCCATCCAGTGGTTGGTAGGACCTGCATCCTTCTCATTCTTTGAGCAGATGAGAGTTCTGTCCTCAACACGAGCAACGTCATTTTCAGCTGTTCTGTGAAGATAGCAGTCAGGAAGGAGCTCTTCATTAAGTTTAATCATTTCGCCTGTTTCAACAGCCTCAGCCTTGAGAGCATCAATCTGCTCCTGTGAGCCGTCAATCCAAACGATGTTAGATGGCTTAAGAAGGTCAACTTTTTCATCGAGCCAAGCAAGTAATGACTTGTTTGATGTAAGATTTGTTTCCATACAGTATTCTCCTTTAAATAATAGTTTGTAACAAATAATAAAACTACCCAATGTAATTTCATTAGCTATAATTATACCAAATAATAGGAAAAATTCAATAGAACAAAGTAAAATTCATTAAATTGTAACAATAAGACAAACGAGTATTAAATAGTTTTGTAATTCTTGTCAATAGGCATTGTTGCATAAGCATTAAGTGATTCGTCTGCCATCTCACCATTAACAAATTCATAGTAGCCCTGCGACGCAATCATAGCTGCATTGTCACCGCAATATTTAAGCTCTGGCAGATACAGACTCCAATTATACTTTTTGCACAATCCCTGTGCCTGCGCCCTCAATTTAGAATTGGCAGATACACCGCCTGCTATAACAATTTTATTAAAATTTTTTTCGAGCGCCGCTTTTTCAAGATTGGTTATAAGACAGTCAACAACACTTTTCTGAAAAGAGGCTGCAAGATCCGCATTATCAATCGGCTCACCCTTTTGCTGTGCATTATGGATAGTGTTGATAACAGCCGTTTTCAAGCCGCTGAAGGAGAAATCATACGGACTTCCGCTCACCTTTGGCTTAGGGAATTTAAAAGCATTTTCATCACCCTGACTGCTGATTTTGTCAATGCTGACACCACCGGGATATTCAAGTCCCATCGTCCTGCCAGCCTTATCAAGCGCCTCACCTGCCGCATCGTCACGGGTTTTGCCGATAATCTCAAAATCCGTATAAGACTTAACCGCAACAATATGTGAATGACCACCACTCACAATCAGGCATAAAAACGGTGGTTCAACATCGCTTGATATATAATTCGACGCAATATGCCCGCGAATATGATGCACCGGCACAAGCGGTGTATCTGTCGCAAGGGCAAGTCCCTTTGCAAAATTCACACCAACAAGCAGTGCACCGATAAGACCGGGTGCATAAGTAACGGCAACGGCATCAATATCCGCCATAGTGCAATTCGCCTGTTCGAGTGCCTCTTTCACCACACCGCTGATTGACTCAGCATGACGACGCGAAGCAATCTCAGGCACTACTCCGCCGTATAGCTTATGCTCCTCAAGTGAGGTAGCTATTACATTTGATAAAACCTTTCGTCCGTCCTCAACAACTGCTGCCGCAGTCTCATCACACGAAGACTCAATACCTAAAATTTTCATTGTTCTTTTCCTTAATTAATATTTCATTATAAAGCTGCATTGCAAATTCCTTTAAAAATGTCTGATCAAATTCATTTTCAAAATACAGTTCCTTTTTATGGCAGCTGCTAAAATTACAGATTCTGCCTTTAACGGATATATGACCTAAGGCATCCACAGAAAACGCAATAAAATTATTGTCATTATAAAGCTCACGCATAACTGCAGTTCCGTTTAAAGTACAGTATAAATGATACAATTCCTTAGAAAATCCAACTATATCCTGCCAATTTATTTCCAAAACAGCAACTGCTGTAAAGCCATCACATTCAATATAAACATTCAATAATGAATTTGCAGAATAACATTCCTTTTCACATTGCTCAACCGTAAAGCCGAATTTAAAATCCGGTGCATCAAGATTATATTTCATATGGCACTTCAAAAATATTTATCCCCTATATTTTAAGTGTTTTTCAACTTGGTCATGAAACTCAATAAATGGATCTTCCTTGATATTTTTATTATCTTCATTTAAAATTTTTATTTTGTATTTAAAGCTACTGTCATATCCGTCTGCCAATGTCAATATATCTGTAATTAAATCAAATGTTGTTTCATATAATATATCTTCTAAATTTTCAATGTTACTGTGCTTTGACAATGCAATTTGAACATTGCGCTCCTGAATTAATGACAAATGCTGCATAAATTCAATCTGAAAGTCATTCATATAAAAACTCCCTTTATACAATCATAATTTTTCTATCCATTTATCAACTACGCTTTTATTAATTTCAAGATAATTCGGTTCGCTTGTCAAACTGCTGAATTCAATTTCATTACAATTGTTCCACCAATCAGGAACCTGTCCGAAAGAATGAATATAAGACTTGCACTCACTGCACCATCTGGCTCTTATAGACATCTCCGTGCCCACGGGACATCTCAGGATCTCGTATGCCGTCTTCTGCTTGAAAAAAAAAAGG
>CAMWPJ010000079.1 GCA_947176035.1 uncultured Clostridia bacterium
TAGTATATATGATATAAAAATATATCCTGTATCAACAGAGAGTATGAGTGATGATTATTTATGTGCTATGTTATAATTTAAGAGGATACCTGTTAAACAGGTATCCTCTTTTTTACAGGGCACGTATAGTAAATTTGAAATAAGCGTTTTCTTCGTACCATAGAGGGAAGTTTGTTCCCCATACATTATCGTGAAGAACAAATGTAAGTCCGTCTCTGATATTTTCATATTTATTGTCAAATTTCAAAATTTTACCCTCGCCAATGCTTGCGAGCGGTGTATGGTGGTTTTGTATTTCAAATGCTCTGTTGTCGGTGTTAATCAAAACCTTTTCAACAGCAGATAAATTTCTGTTCCCGTTTTCAACAATATTGAAAGGATTAACCTTTCTGCCAAGCTTGATATAGCTGATATCATCATTATCACAATCAGGATAAAAATGAATCATTGTGCTTTCTGTCAGCCGGTTTGCATCCTTATCGAACCAATAGAGTTCTGCATTCAGCATTCCATTTGTCAGTGTGTATACAAGCTGAATTTCTTTAGGTGCACCAAGCTCGGCAATCGGGTAGTAATCCGTTTTCAGATTTGCAATGATTTTTATTTCATTTCTTTGCTTATAGGTCGAACAGTCATATAGTGTATATTCAAATCTGCCTTTCTTGAATTTATCATCAATTCTGTCAATAAGCGGTCTTGCGAAGTCCTCAATTGACCAGAAAGCAGTCTGCTCAATATCTCTTGTATAGTGCGTCAGCCAATAGTCATAGTTTGTCTTGCCGTATGAATCGTATGTAACAATTGGTTTATCGTTGTTGCTGATAACCGCTTTTCCGTTAAGAATAAGGCTTTTAATTCCGCCGAACTTATTGAGTATAATTGCGTTGGAATTTATGGAATATTTGCAGTCAAAGCTGCCAGCATCAGCAAGTCTTGGTACAGAATGGGTCGGTATCAGCTTGGTAAGCTCATTAGCTGCTTCTGTTTTGTGTTCATCAGACAGTGTAATGAGTGCACTGTTGATATATTCTCTCTGCTCCAGCCAGCTTTGCTCAATTTTTGAATATGAGCCGTAATTACCGGTTTCAGTATCTTCAACTGTTTCTGTAAACAGCTTGCCGTTAAAGGTACGGGTGATATTTTTCTTTATAACCTTATCTGCCTGCCTTGCTGAGTTGAAATCATTTTTAAGATAGTGCTCATAATCACCAAGTGCGATTTTAACATCCATACCGCAGGTGTGCTCTGCAAGACAAAGAATATTGTCACTAAGTTCAATATATTCAGCACTGTTTTTAACAAGTGTGCCATCGGCAATCCACTTGTTTTTTAATCTGATAAGTGTTCTGAGTGAGGCCGCTTTGTACGGATCAGTTGCTGAACCGTGAATCCAACTGTCACCGATTTCATCGGTAATAACAGGCAGCTTATCTCTGACTTCCCAGATTTGATTTGCATAATCATCAAGTCTGCCTGCAGTTACTTCATAATCAGGATATTTGCTTTTAATATTTTCTATATTTTCAAGCACAGCAGAGCTTCCAGCTGCACCGTGATTGTCAAGTGTATGGTCAAAATAAAGAATATCGTCAACAAATTTGTTTTTGTATTCGCCGCCGTATGAGCCTGAATAGATGACAACAATCTCAGCCTTATCAACTCTCCATAAAAAGCATTCAGGTACATTCGGCATTGCAGAAGCTCCGTTTACACCGATATGAAGCAGCTTTATTCCGTGGCTGTGAAGAATCGGAACAAGTGATTTTGTATGACCGGGTACGTCTGTCATTTTAGCTGCTGTTGTTTTTATACCTGTTATTTTATCGATTTTTTCAACAATAGAAAGTCCGTATTCAAGGCTTTCCTTATCAAGGAGTTCAGTATGTAATGTAAACGGCATTGCGTGTGGTGCAAGATTACCATTTGCCAAAGCAGAAAGCAAAAGTGATTTATTTTCCTCACTTGAATATTTCAGTGCTTCTTTTATTATCCATGAACCTGTAGTCCAGACGAATTTTTTATTTTCATTGTCATTGATTTCATCTGCAATTTTTATTGCATTTGGGATAAACGAGTCAATGTACTTCCTCTTTATATTTTCTGCAAAATCTGTAAAGCCTAAGTCAAGATGAGTTTTTGAAACAACAATTACTTTTTTCATGATTACACCAGCCTTTTTGCGTATATAGTTAAGCCTATTTATTATATAGTATAAAATATCACAATTATTTTGTTTTATATATAGAATTAATCACAGCAAATATTAAAAATATCACACAAAAAACTGTCTGCCATATAATAGGCAGACAGTTTTGTTGAAATTATATATATGATGGTTAATCCTTTTGCAGCAGGATTCTGTCATTGTCAAAATCCTTGTTTTCTTTTTCTCTGTAAAGCTTGAGCAAATCGGGGACTGTCATTTCTTTTCGCGTGTCACTGTCAAGGTCGATGATGATTTCACCGCTGTCCATCATTATCGTTCTTGTACCTGTTACAAGAGCCTGTGACATATTGTGTGTAATCATCATTGTGGTTATATTGTTTTCTTTAACGATTTTGTTCGTGATATCCATTACCTTGTCGGCAGTTACAGGATCAAGTGCCGCCGTGTGTTCATCAAGAAGCAAAAGCTTTGGCGTAACGATTGTGCACATAAGCAGTGTTACAACCTGTCTCTGTCCGCCTGATAGCAGACCGATTTTTGTTTTCATACGGTCCTCAAGCCCCATATTGAATTTTGCAACCTCTTCTCTGAACAGGTTGTGCTTTTTTCTGCCCACAGCCTGCGATAAAAAGCTTGAGCCTGCACGTGAATAGGCGAGTGCAAGGTTTTCCTCGATTGTCATATTCGGTGCAGTACCTCTCATTGGATCCTGAAAAACTCTGCCGATAAGTCTTGCTCTTTTGTGCTCGGGCATAAAGGAAATATTCTTGCCATCAAGCGTGATTTTACCGCTGTCCTGCATATAAGTTCCGCAAATCATATTGAAAAGCGTTGATTTGCCTGCACCGTTTGAGCCGACTATTGTAACAAACTCACCCTCTTTAAGTGAAAGGTTAATGTTTTTTAATGCAGTGTGTTCATTTACTGTGCCCTTGGCAAAGGTTTTTGAAACATTATTTATTTCAAGCATTTCTCTTTGCCTCCTTTTTTACTCTGCTGTTTTCAATCTGCTTTTTGATTTCGGGTATAACAAGTGTAATTGCTACGATGATTGCACAGGTCAGCTTCATAAGGTTTTCACTGTTTTTGCCAAAGAGTGAAACGTCAATTACAAATGCAACAATTATCTTGTAAATAACCGAGCCGACAACAGCACTGATAAATCCGAGTGCAACGTTTCTCTTGCCGAATATTGCTTCACCGATGATAACAGCAGCTAAGCCGTAGATGAGTGTGCCGTTTGAAAAGCTCTGGTCTGATAAACCGAGATAATGCGAAATGAGTGCACCTGAAAGTGCAATAAGACCGTTTGCAAGTGCAAGACCGAATATAAGTGAAAAATCAACATTTATTGATGATGCCTTAACCATATCCTTGTTGTCACCCGTTGCTCTTATGCAAAGACCCAGATGCGTTCTGAAAAATACGATAACAATAGCAGTTATAATAATGCAGATAACTGCACCGATTACCAATCCTACAATCTTTTTGTTAATGCCTGAAATTCCGAGCAATCCGAAAAGCTTTGTGAATACCGAATTTGCATTAAAGTTAAGGTTTGACGAGCCTCGCACCATAAGATTGATTGAATATAGTCCGCTCATCGTTATAATGCCTGCAAGAACAGGGTGCACCTTCAATTTTGTTTGAAGTAATCCAGTCACAACACCTGCCAGCACACCTGCAAAGAATGCGGCAATAAAGCTTAAAAAGCTGAGTCCCTGTGATGCAACAACTGCGGCAACGGCGGAGCCGAAACCGAATGAACCCTCGGTTGTGAGGTCGGGTATGTCGAGTATTCTTAATGAAATATAAATGCCGAGTGCGAGCAGACCGTAAAGAAAGCCCTCCTCAATAGCTGTAATATAAACCTGCATAATCATGTTCCTAAATCAAATATATAATATTGTTCGGGCGGATGATTATATCCGCCCTTTGCTTATTTTTTATTCATTTACAATCTGAATATCGTAGCCTATTGTATCCTTAGCTGGTGTGTCAATGCCAAGTGATTTTGCAATGCCTGCATTAAAGGTGCAATAGTCAATACCAACCACTTCTGAAGGGATGTCTGTAAGTGCTGTTCCGTTCATATATGCAATGCACTTGTCAGCTGTCTTTGCACCGATGCCCTTGTCGTCAATTGCGAGTGTAGCGAGGCATCCGCTGTTTACTGTTGTTGCTGATGAGCAATAGGTAGGGATTTTTGCCTCTTCACAAACCTGGCTGAGAGCGGCTACACCATCCTGAACAATGGCGTCATTCGGAACAAAGATAACGTCACAGCCTTTAGCAATAAGCGTCTCTGCTGCACTTTTAACATCAGCTGATGTCTCGACTGTTGCTGATTCATATGCAACACCCTTTGAGTCAAGATAAGCCTGAGCAGATGTAACAGTATCTACTGCATTAACCTGTGAGGTTGAGTAAACAAAACCGAATTTTTTAAGGTCAGGTGTGATTTTATAACCCATTTCAATAATGTCGCCAACAGGAATGGCGTTTGATGTTCCGGTTGCATTTTTGTCAGGCTTGTTCATATCAGTGATTACCTGTGCCTGAACAGGTGCTGAAACTGCACAGAAGAAGCATGGGGTATCTGAATTAAGATTTACAAGTGTCTGTGTGCAGGCAGTACCGATTGTGAAAATTGCATCGTATGAGCCGTCATCCATAGCGTTGATGATGGTTGAAAGTGCTGCAACATCACCCTGTGCATCCTTGTAATCAAAGATAGCATCTTCATAGCCGTTTGCCTTCATCTGGTCAATAATACCGTCCTTCATATCAACAAAAGCACCGTTTGCGCCCGTCTGCACAACAATACCGAATTTAGCCGGCTTTGCTGTATCGGGTGTAGTTGATTTATCGTTGTTTTCTTTGCTTGCTGAGCAGCCTGCAAAGCAAGCTGCAACCATGAGTACTGCGAGTAATACTGCAGTAATTTTTTTGATTGTCTTTTTCATATCTGTTCTCCTTAATTATTTATATTATATTTTTCAAGCTCATAAAAGGCCTTTAATACCATTTCCTCGGTAATTTTATATGGATTATGGTCTATATCTTTCATTTTACAGACCATAGGAATTAGATTATCCAAATCTTTCTTGCTCATTTCCAAATCGGCAAGACAGGTCGGCAGCTTGACTGATTTGTTAAAATCATACATCATTTTGAACATTTCAAAATTGTTATCGACAAGTAAAAGTATCAGAACACCATATCCTACAACCTCTCCGTGCAAATGCCGTTGCTCAATATGAGGGTATGAGGTCAGTGCATAAAATACTGCATGTGCAAGACCTGTGTTGTAATCTATAATATGCTCCGCAGTCAGAAGTATGGATGCAATACCTGTTGTTACAACAACTGCTAAAATAACCTGCTCAACCTCGAAGCTTGCTGTGCCGCTTTCAAAATCTTCTATAGCCTTTCTGCCGTATTTAAGAATAGGGGAAAGGCAAAGCTCACTTGTTGTAACACCGAGCGCATGATAGTGGACTAAATCCTCATCGCGACTGCTCATTTTTGCTTCAAAATATTTTGCATACGTATCACCCATACCAGCCCATATATATTTGACAGGTGACTTAGCAATAACAGGTGTGTATATAAAACAGTGCTTTGCGGGAGCAGGGAAGAAGAATGGCTCTTTAAAGCTGCCGTCACTGTTGTACATAATGGATACAGCCGTTGTGCCTGCACAGTTTGATGCAATTGTCGGGAAGGTGAATACTGTTTTGCCAATCATAAAGGTGAGTGCCTTTGCTGTATCTATTGCTTTACCTCCGCCGATTGCAAATATCATATCTGCATTTTTTACTGCATCATTCTTTTTTAGCATTTCTATATTTTCGTAGCTTGCTTCGCCGCCATACCAGACAAAGCCAAGTATTTCAAGGTCGGTATCTTTGATGCTTTCAATTATCAAATTCTTAACCTTGCTCATGGCGGTTTTGCCGCCTATGCAAACAACCTTTTTGCCAAAAGGTGAGCATATCTCACCGATTTTGTTATAAACCGTATCCCCGATTGAATAGCTTGGCAGGTTTATTGAATAGTTTTCCAACTTGATTGCTCCTTATACTTTACTTGATTTACTAATAACAGCATTACATAAATTTGGGGTTTATATAATTTTCTTACCAGCTCCTTGTATTTTTGATATACGGTACCGAATTATTATATAATCCTGCAAATTGAAAATAAAAAAGTCCTTGATAATACGATTACTCGTATTATCAAGGACGAAATTACATTCCGTGGTGCCACCTTGATTTATGGTACAACCATACACTCTGCAAGATACTATCATATCTCCGACCACTGACGTAGGTCATCACGTTACGGGATACTCAGCAAAAGCTTTTCACCGTACCCTCAGCGGTCCATTTAATAAGCCGTTTAATGCTCCATTCACAGCAACAGGAGCTCTCTGTAATTGCGTATCTTATTTTTATCTCCGCCTCATCGGTTTTGATATTAAGTTTAGCTAATAATAACACTATTCGTTTGTAATGTCAATAGTTTTTTTGATTTTTTATGCGTTATCATTTTCAGCTCTTTTTTCAACAATGTAGTTGTGTACCTTGTCTGCAAGCTCTCCGTGCAGCTTGAACTTCTTTGTGAAAACAATCAATGAGCAGAGAATTAAAATAGGCGGAACACCAAAGCATATAAAGCCGATTGCGCCCTTGGTCGAATCGTTTATTGTCTTTGCAGCACTTGTAATCTGCTCATTATAATTCATAAGACCAAGACCGCCGAAAAGGAATATTGTCTGTATTGTATAAGCCATCTTCTGCAGAAAGCCCTTCATTGAGAAGGTGATAGATTCATTTCTTTCGCCTGTCTTGTATTCGCCATAGTCAACAATGTCAGCAAGGAAAATTGTCTGTGCAACAAACATGGACGCAATACCTGTTGATGAAATGATGTAGGCAATATCAAGTGCAATTGTGATTTTGAGCACAGGACCGAAAATATACATCATTATATAACCAACGATTGTTGCTATAAGTGAAAGCTGATAAATCTTTTTCTTATTGAGCCATTTTGAAAGAATCGGTATAACAAGCAGACCGAGAACAGAGCCTACAGCACCGATAGTCTGGAAAAGAGACTGAGCCTTTGGCTGTTCAAGAACATCTGAGAAATAATATACTGCTGTGCCTGAGGTTAAATACCAGCCGGCGTTTGAAAGCATGGCAAAAACCATAAATACAATAAGCTGATCGTTGTGTGCAATGACTGAGAATATTTTCTTGAGTGAAAATTTTGTTTTATTGTTGTATACAACATGCTTTTCCTTTGTAGACAAAACGCATATTGTTGAGAATAAAACGAGCAGCACTGCGCATATTCCTGCCCAGCGAGAGAAGCCGCTTGCACTGTAACCCTTGTCTGTTGTCATTCCCGTTGAAAGCATCGGCAGGATAATAGGTGTAGCTACTGTGATGATACCTTGACCAAGACCGCTGAAGGTTCTTGCAACAGTTGATACCATATTTCTATCGCTCGGGTCACTTGTGAAGGATGGCACCATACTCCAGTATGGGATATCTGCCATTGTATTGGTCATTCCCCACAGGATGTACATAACACCTATATAAATGTATAACTTTGTTCCGCTCATTCCAAAGCTTGTGAAAAGCAGAAATAAAACAGCAGCGTTGCTGATAGCACCGATTATTATCCATGGTCTGTATTTACCCATTTTTGTTTTGGTATTGTCAACAATTGTTCCCATCATTGGGTCATTAATACCATCCCAGATTCTCGCAAGCGGAGTGAGCAGCAGCAAAAAGCCTTCCTTGAGCCCAAGCACGCTTGAAAGATAATAGCTTAAAAATGAATAGAACATTCCGTAGCTGAGATCAAGTCCGACAGCACCAACACCGTAACCTATTTTTTCGCGCCAGGTTGTTTTGTAATCATTCATAATTTTCCCTCAGTTTCCAACTAATGTCTGTTATATACCAATTATAACATAAGACAGTTTTTTGTACAATAGATGTTGGGTAATTATTAAATGTTACAAATTCATTACAAAAGTTACGGCGGCAAAAAAATTCCTTGACAATGCTTGTACCTCTATTTATAATGTATTTGTGGGGCGAAATCCTATAAAATTTCATATATATCCCATAAAATTTCACTTTAGATACAGAATTTTTACTAAAATCCCATATTTCAGAAAGGAGGAGAGCATATGACAGAATACTTTGTAGGTCATAAAACCCATAAGATTGATGCTAAGGGCAGAATATCTATTCCGGCAAATATGCGTACAGCACTCGGTCAGGAATTTATTGTGTCACGTGGTGTTAATAAATGTCTTGCTCTTTATCCGATGGAAGTATGGAATGAAATGATTAACGAAATTTTATCAAAGGTTAATCAGAAAAAAAGAAGAGCATTGGAACTGCACTTTTCAGCTAATGCGGAAAAAATGAGTCTTGACGGACAGGGACGTCTTATGCTCAATCCCGATCTTCGTGCTCAGGTTGAGCTTCTTGATGAATCTCAGGCAGAGATTTTTGGTAATAACAAAAAAATCGAAATCTGGAATTGTGACCTGTTCAGGAAAGAACTTGAAAGTGTTGAGGATGTTGAAATTGAAGATATCCTCGACGAATATGGAATTTAAGCTGCTATGGAATTTGTTCATAAAAGTGTGCTGTTTGATGAGTCTGTCAAAGCACTGGATTTAAATAGTAATAAAATTATTATGGATGGTACTGCCGGCGGTGGTGGTCATTCCGGTGAAATTGCCAAAACAGCCAAAAGACTTATCTCTGTTGATCAGGACCCCGATGCGATTGCCGTGCTTAATGAAAGACTTGGCTGCAGGGATAATGTAACGATTGTTCATAATAATTTTTCTAATATTAAAAACATATTAAAAGAGTTAAATATTGATGGTATTGATGGTCTTTTGCTTGATTTGGGTGTAAGCTCCTTTCAGCTTGATACAGCGGACAGAGGATTTTCCTTTCATAAGGATGCACCGCTGGATATGCGAATGAGCAAATCCGGTCTAAGTGCGCGTGATGTTGTTAATACTTATAGCGAGCAAGAGCTTTCAAATATTATTTTTAAATATGGTGAAGAGAAGTTTGCACGCAGAATTGCTGCTAATATTGTGAAGGCAAGAGCGGACAAGCCTGTTGAAACCACATTTGAGCTTGTTGATATAATTAAATCTTCTATGCCGCAAAGAGCAATGCGTGACAGTCATCCTGCACGGCGTACATTCCAGGCAATACGTATTGAAGTAAACGGAGAGCTTGATGTCCTCAGTTCAACACTTGATGATGCCTTTGAATGTCTTAACAATGGAGGAAGGATTGCAATTATCACCTTCCATTCACTTGAAGACAGGATGGTTAAAGAAAAGTTTAATGAATGGTGCAAAGGCTGTACCTGCCCTAAGGAATTTCCTGTTTGTGTATGCGGCAATAAACCAAAGGGCAAAGCATTTAAAGCAATTTCACCAAGTAAAGAGGAACTCGAACTTAATCCTAGAGCACGTTCCTCTCGTTTGCGTATATTTGAGAAATTCTGATAAATCGGCTTTGATTCCGATATACTATATTTATTTTTAGAAAGAGGTGAGTCAGGTGACTAATACAGGTGATTTCAGACGTTATTCATATTCAAGTGATGCATCATATGCACTAAAAGCATTTGATGTCAGCAGGTCATCGTCATCTGCTGCACCTGCTTATATTCCTGAACCAAAGAGGGGTCTTAAGGTAAGGGAAAACGGCAAGCGCAAAAGTAAAAAACAGCTTAAATACGAGCAAAAACTCGGTTTCGGAAGAATCGTTATGGTTATTGCGGCAGCGGTTCTTATGATTGCAATGTTTTTTGGGGTTTTGCATACATATGCCCAAAAGAATGAGCTTAATCATGCAATATCAAATCTTGAGTCACAGCTTTCTGTTGCACAGAGTGAAAACACTCGTATCAACAGTGAGCTTAATTCGCTTGTGTCAATGAGTATGATTGAAAAATATGCTGTTGAGGAGCTTGGAATGACTAAAATGCAGACTCAGCAAATCAGATATATCAACGTGTCAGAATTCAGGGACGAGTATAAAAATGCTGTTGAATATGTGGCAGATCAGGCAGCACAATAAGTAATAATATTAATATAATTTGCGTATTATTATGTAGCGTTATGTTGAGGGTTAGTTTACTAACTCTCATATAGTTTTTTATTAAATAAGATAACAATTGCGAGG
>CAMWPJ010000080.1 GCA_947176035.1 uncultured Clostridia bacterium
ATTACACCTAAGAATTAAATAAAGTTTTACAGATTTATTTTACACTATATTGATTTAAAAAAACAAGAGAATTATAAGTTGTTTTTAACTTTGTTCAAATTTTATTAAACTGTTGTCTAAGTTTTGATTTATGGACTTTTGATTGTGAAAATATTAGCAATTTTGTTGATTTATTGTCTGATATCTATTATAATATTGCGTGGTGATGAACATGAATAAAGCAACTATTATTGCTGTTGCAGGTAAGGGCGGAGTAGGCAAGACATCGCTTTCTGCAACAATTGTACGCTGTCTGGTAGAAAAATATCCGGACAAAAAAATACTTGCCATTGATGCTGATCCTGCTGTAGGTCTTTCAACAGCACTTGGCATTGATGTAAAAATGACGATTGACGATATCAGAAAAGAGATTATTGCGTCAGTTGATGAAGGTGACACAAGAGGCGCAATTGAGCTGTTAGGAGAGGCGAAATATCGCATATTTGATGCTCTTGTCGAGACGGATGGTTATTCCTTTATCGCTGTCGGCAGACCCGAAACAGCAGGCTGCTACTGCAAAATCAATTCTTATCTTAAAGAAGTTATAGCCATTCTTTCAAATGAGTTTGATTATGTTGTAATTGATGGTGAAGCCGGTATTGAGCAGATTAACCGCAGGGTTATGGAGAAGGTTACACATCTTTTGCTTATTACTGATCCAAGTAAAAAGGGCTGTCAGGTTATAAATACTATAAAGGGTGTTGCTGACGAACTTGTGATGTATGACAAAATCGGTGCAATTATCAATCGCATGGCGGACGAATCACTCAAGGAATATATTAATACAAACGGCATTGAGGTTTTAAGTTATATTGCGGATGATAAAAATTTGTCAATGTTTGACATTCAGGGTGAAAATATTTTTAATCTCCCTGACGAATCAAATGTTGTTAAAGGTGTCAAAGAGGCACTTAACAGAATAGAGGTGCTGTGATGAAGGATTTAAAGCATTTAATTTATTTTGAAAATCTCCTGCAGGAGGCTAATAATGAACTTGTAAAGCAGGCAACTACTGAAGGAAAAAAGGCGCTTGCCTATACCTGCTATCATATTCCTGAGGTATTGCTTAATCTTGGCAATTGCTTTTCAGTAAGGCTCAGAGCACCGAGAACAGGCTCAATGGATATTGCAACCTATTATCTCAGCTCATACCTTTGCGGCTATTCAAAGGCTATTTTAGAGCGTGCGATTGAGGGCGGATATAACTTCTTGTCAGCACTGATTGCATCAGAGTCCTGCTCTGAAATGAATAGATGCTATGAGCATTTTACTCTTCTTAATCTCATTGAAAATGATAAATTCTTTTTAACAGTTGCAGATATTCCCTTTAAAATAGAGCCTCATACAATCAAGCACTATCGTAATCAAATGCAGATTAAGGTGCTTGATAAGCTTAACGAGGTTTATAATGTTGATGTCAGCGAGGCATCACTGCGCAAGGCAGTTGAGGAGCATAATGAGGTTTGCCGACTGATTACGGAAATAGGTGAATACAGAAAAGAGGAAAATCCAAGGATTACAGGCTATGAATTTCACATCCTTAATCTTATTACATACTGCTGTCCTAAATATCTGATTATTGACAAGTTGCGTGAAACAGCAGAGGAGCTTAAAACAAGAGTGCCTGACGAAAAGAAAAACTACAGAGCGAAGGTCGTTGTTGTTGGTTCTGAAATGGATGATCCTGATTTTACAAAGCTTATTGAGGAGTCAGGTGCACTTGTTGTTGCTGACAGATATTGCTTTGGCTCACTTCCCGGCAGAGAGAAAATTAAGCTTGCTGATGATGGTGATGTACTGGAGCAGATTGTTTTGCACTATATGAAAACCTGTCAGTGCCCTCGTTATATGAGTAAGGAAAAGGTTGACGGCAGAAGAGAGTATGTAAAACAGCTTGTCAACGATTACCATGCTGACGGCGTAATCTATGAGCAGATTAAGTTCTGTGAGTACTGGGGATACGAAAGAGCGCTTGCGTCACATATTATGACGAATGAATTCGGTATCCCGTCTGTTACTGTTGACAGACAGTATACAGCAAGTGCATCAGGTCAGCTCAGAACACGTGTTCAAGCTTTTGTTGAAAGCCTTGAAATTAAAAAAATTCAAAAGGCAAAGGAGGCGAAGTGATATGGCAAATCAACCTAAAAATTTAGGCAATCTGCATCATCCCAAAACAGGTATTTTAAAGCATAGAGAATGGCGTGGATTCAAGGATACAATGTATGACTATTATCGCTGGCTTATTACCTGGAAGGATATGATTAAAATGGTGCTCAAGGCGCCGATTTCAACGGTAAAAGGCTTGTGGAACTATCGCTGGATGGCAAGCTATCTTTCCGCTCCTGCATGGATTGATCGCCATGTTGAAGGTCTCAGAGGTACTCATCTTCGTATTGCCCACCTGCATTTTGATGCAATTATCAAGCATACAACCGATATGATTCATATGCTGTTCAAGCACGATAAGCATTTTCATCCGAATGACAAATTCTCAGATAAGGTGGTTTGTATGGATGAGTTGTTCTCCTTTGAGCTTATGGCAGGCTTTCCTAATCTTTATGGGGTGCCGGTGCAGACAATTCCTATTTTCCTTTCATCAATGGTTGACCAGCATATTACACCACCTTATCTTGATATAACCGAAAGCTATGGTGTTCCTGCCGATGTTTGTCCGCTCCCGTCAGCTGAGGCAGGTGTGGCAATTAATGATGATTATCCGATGTTCGGCAAATGTTTTTTATCCTGCAATATGCCTTGTGACGGTTCAACTATGAACTCATCATATATTGACAGACGCTTTAATCTTCCGTCGCACGTTGTGAATGTTCCGCTCAGATATACCGAAGAAGAGGTGCAGGAATACGCTGTTGATGAGGTTAAATCCTGCATAAAATTCATTGAAGAGCAGACAGGTGAAACGTTTGACTGGAATGCGTATTTCGATGCAATGAAAATCTATAACAAGCAGCTTGAGTATGAACTGCAGAAATGGGATGTCAATAAAACGGATTATCCGCAGATGACAGGTGCAACCTTCTGGCTTTACAGGTTATTCTATTTCCACCTTTCAGGAGGATTTGACAAGCGTTTCCTTAAGACCGATGAAAAGGTTAATGAGCTGATGATGAAGGCTTATGAGAAAAAGGAAAAGGTATCAAAGGAGATGCGCCACAGAGCAATTGTATGGTCCTGCCCTGCAAACTACTATACAAGCCTTGCAAACTGGCTAGAAAATTGCTGGGGTATCAATGTTGTTATGGATATGGAGACAATGATTTCCTACATAATGTATGATACTGAGGATAAGGACAAATCACTTGCAACTTATGCAAAAACATTACAGCGAACAACTATGAGAAAGCATACAAAGGGCGGTTATCAGAATGTTGTTGACGAGCTGTGGAGAATTTGTGATGAGTTCAATGCTGATACCGTAATTATGTATAATCAGATATCCTGTAAGGGTATGGATGGTCTTAACGGTATTTTTGACGATCAGGCGAGAGAGAGAAATATCAACTTCATTTGGGTTGATCAGGATCTTATGGATCCAAGAACTGTTTCAAGACGCGATATGCGTGAGCAGATTAATAAGTATATGACAACTGTTCTGCAGGAGGAGCCTGTAGATCCTACCCTTGTTGATTTTGACGATACAATGGCTTGGTAAGCATTTGATAAGGAGAATTAGATATATGAAATATTTTGGCGGATGCGACGTAGGTTCAACCTACGCGAAATGTGTAATACTTAACGAAGATGGCAAAATTGTTTCTGATGCAACAATCAGAAGCAAGATTAATCCTGTTAAAAGTGCTGAGCTTGCACTTGATGAGGCTATTGGCAAGATTGATGATATAAAGTCAGCTGAGGAGCTCAGCTATTTAATCGGTACCGGTTATGGCAGAAATAAAGTGCCTTTTGCAGATGAAAATATTTCGGAAATCAGTTGCCATGCAATGGGGGTTCATGTAACGAATCCAAGTGTTAAGGCCATTATTGATATCGGCGGTCAGGATGTTAAGGGGATTGCGATTGATACTGACGGCACTGTTAAAAACTTTGCTATGAATGATAAATGTGCAGCAGGTACAGGAAGATTTTTTGAGGCTATGGCAAATGCCTTTGAAATGACCTTGCCTGAATTCTGTCAGCTTTCATTGCAGGCGAAAAATACAATTCCTATCACAGCTCAATGTACTGTTTTTGCCGAGTCAGAGGTTATTTCTCTTGTTGGTGAGGGTAAGCCTATGGATGAAATTGCAGCAGGTATTCAGCTAGCTGTTGCAAAGCGCTGCTTTGTTATGGCTAAAAAAGCAGGGGCAACTGACAGCATAACACTCACAGGCGGTTGTGCAAAAAATGCAGGTCTTAAAAAGGCTATTGAGCATGTACTTAAAATTAAGGTTGTTGACCTTGCTATTGACCCTCAGCTTATGGGTGCACTTGGTGCGGCTGAATATGCAAGACAGAAAGGAATGGCATAAATGTTAAAGGCTTTAATTATAATTTTGATTGTTATTGCAGTTCTTTTTGTTGTGACCTTTGGCATCTACTACTTCAATCTCGATATGAAGCTTGTTCGTAAAATTTATGATCTTCTCGGCAAGCATTATGATAATATTGAAAAGGACAGAAAGCTGTAATGATACTTTACAACCAGCTTATTGATCAGATAAAAAATTTATTACCGCCCTGTGAAAAATGCTTCGATTATAAAAAAACATCGCTGAAACAGGGGGATAAAAATTCAATATTGCTTTTAAAGGATACTGCTTATGAGCTTGGCGGCAGTCAGAAGCCGTGTATCAGCACAATGGCTGTAACAAGCAGTATGCAGTTTGATAATTCAATCTGCCTTTATGGGAAGGATATATCTGAAATAAAAGAGGACACTGCTTTTGCCAAAATTGTTTTTCTTGAAATTGAGGCTATTGATGAGGAATCAGCTTTTGATAAAATCAAGGAGCTTGAGCTGGTTCGGTATAATTATTGTCCTGAAGGTTTTATGACACGTGCATCAGCACTCAGTATGCGCGAACAGCTGCGTGTCAGTAAAAAGGTGGTTAAAAAAGGGATTACCTTTGCCGATTACGGCAGTGCACTTTTGCAGGAATATCTTAAAAATCCTATTGTAAATAGTGTTCAGATAATTTTTATAACGCAGTTTGATAAATTTGATGAGCTTTTGATGCTGGCAGATAAAATTAAAAGCACTACATCAGCTCTAAATCATATCCTTGATAACGTTATTTTTGATTGCTCAACCTGCAATCTTAAAGAAATCTGTGATGAAGTTGAGGGTATGAAAGAGCTGCATATGAAAAAAGTAAAAAATGAATAATATTATATATTTTAATGCTGTCTATTTTATGAGACAGCATTTTTGTTAATTTTATTATTTATATTATTAAAGAAATTACATATTTTTGATGCAATTGACTTGGTATTAATAAAATGTTAATATTATACTATAAAAGTGAAAATAATTGATTTAAGACCTATTGCTGATTATTATTACTTAAATTCTGAGGTGATTGCTATGGGGTCAAAGATTTTAAAGGCTCTGGGTGTGAAGGGCGATTTTAAAACCGCTGTTGTGCCCATGATTAACTACAGCTGGGCGAATATGTTTTTAGGCGGCGCAGGCTACATAATCGGTATGTATTTTACAATTTTCCTGACTGATGTTGTTAACCTTTCGCTCAAACAGGCAGGTATAGTTGTTATGATAGCAACTATATGGGATGCGGTTACTGACCCTGTTATGGGTATTATTACTGATCGTACACGCTCTAAATTCGGTAAGCATCGCAAATATCTGCTTATAGGTCTGCCGTTTCTGATTGTGTCATACACAATGCTTTGGAATTCCTTTGGGCTTAGCGGTAAAGATAATCCGATTTCGGCAATGGTGTATTATATTTTTATTTATATGCTTTATAAAACGGCATATACAATTATTAGTGTGCCGCATACTGCAATGCTGCCTGAGCTTGCACCTGAATATAATCTGCGAACACAGTATAACTCTGTTGGTTATCTGTTCAATTCAGCAGGTATGGTGCCATCTTTCGGTATAGTTGTGCTTATTCTTGCACTGTTTGCTTCAAGTGATGATTTGTCGTCTGCATCAAAAATGCCGTTTTTAGTAGTAGGTATAATATTAGCAATATTCTATAGTGTAGCCGTATTTTTAACCTTTAAAACTACTAAAGAGCCGTCTTCACTCGGTTATCATGTTGAACCGTTGGATGTTAAATATGTGTTGCGTGAATATGTGCTTGTGTTTAAAAATAAGTCCTTCAGACAGTATTTCTTTATGAGCCTTGCTTATCAGTTTTCGACGGGATTTTACGCAAATTCGAAGGTGTATTATATTAAATATCTTGCAAACCAGTATAGCAAATATGCATTGTTTAATGCCATTGCAGGTGTTGCCGAGGCAGGAGCTTTTCCGCTTAATTATGCACTTACTATGAAATACGGAAAGAAAAAATGCGGCAATATTGTAACTCCGCTTATGGTAGCTGGTCTTGCAATCGGCTTGATTATGCAGACTGACAGAAGCGGTAAATGGTCTTTTCTGTGGATAGCATTAATGATGTTAAGTATGATACTTTATCCATTTGGTATGTCCGGTCTTGGATTTGTATCGACAAATATTTTCCCTGATTTGACTGACGTTGATGAGTTGATTACAGGCAGACGACGTGAGGGCGTTATTGCAACCTTCAGTACACTTATAAAGAAAAGTATCAGCGGTGTTATGGCTGCTATGGTTGGATTTACGCTTCAGGGCTTCGGTCTTGTAACAGGTGATACCGTTTCCGACTATGAAAAGGCAACAGGCGAGCTGTTCAGCCAGACGGGCAATGCACTGCTTGGTGTACGCATTTGTGTTGCTGTTATTCCGATTGCAGCGGCCTTGATATCTTTGTTCTTATTGAAGAATTTTAAAATGACTAAGAATGACCATGCGATGATTCGTGCTGCAATTGCGACAAAGCATAAGTATGGTACTGTTACGCTTACCGAGGAGCAAATTGAACGCTGTGAGCTTATATCGGGTCAAAAATTTGAAAAGACATGGCTTGGTACAGGCAATAGCATTGGTGAAATACATACTCTTGAAACCGATGAAAATGGCGAATATCTTATTTTTGCCGAGACTAATGAATTAACTCAAACACAAGGAAATACTGACAAAGCTGATGCAGCTGTATCAGCTGAGAATAATTAGGAGGAACAGCTATGGCTAAGGTAGATATAACGCAAAAAGCACCTGATAAAGCGCCTCAAACCCCTAAAAATAAATTGAAAGATATCCTCTTTTACTCAATTCAGTGGACTTGGGGGCTGCCGGTTAACATTGTGGGACTGATTGCTTTTTTATTCTGTACCAAGGTGCGTAAACGCAGCTGGCAGCGTTTTGGATACGCAAGAATAGTGTATGTTCCTTGGAATTCAGGAGGACTTTCACTTGGTCTGTTCATATTTATGAAAGCTAATCATAGAAATAAAAAATGGACCTATAATACCCGTATTCACGAATATGGTCACACGTGGCAGTGTCTGCTTTTAGGTCCTCTTTACTATCTTGTTATTGCCATTCCTTCCGCAGTTTGGTGCAATTTTTTTGAGGGTTACAGAAGAAAAAATAATCTGTCTTACTATAAACTTTACTGCGAAAAATGGGCAAATGTGTGGGGACAGAAGTTTTCTAAAATGTCTATGACAGATGATATAAAATAATTTAAAATAAAAATCGCAAGGTGTTATGTCAGCCTTGCGATTTTTTGCATATTAAATTTAATTTTTCAAGAATTTTTTGTATATGATCCTTTGCAATGCAAAGCCTATGAAAAATCCTGCCCAATTGAGTATCAGGTCATCAATATCCACGTCACCGCAGGAGAATACATATTGATATCCTTCAATTATAATTGGAGTTATAAATCCGATTAGCACAATATAAATCGGTTTTGCTTTTTTCAAAAAGCTGAAAAGTATAAACGGCAGGGGAACGAATATCAAAAGATTTCCAAAGAAAATCAACGGTGCCTCAAATGAAACATTAATATCATTAACAAATGCTTTGAGCATTAAAAATGTTCCGTGAAATGGCACGGTATTCATTGTTCTGCCGCCGTGAAAAGGGTTCCTTAAAAAGCATATAATCAGAGTGAAAAGATAAAGCGGTGTAAAGCCATACCAGAAATGTTTATAAAAATCATTATACTTATCATTTTTGAAAATTGACATTGAAAGGAATAGTGCACCCTGTGCAATAAATACTGCTGCAATCCACCATACTCTGTATAAAAAATTACTACCACTGAATTGTGTTATATAGTAATCAAAAATCAAAACTATTGTTATGATTATAATTGCTTTTGGTTCGAATTTTGTTATAAAGCTGATGTTCTTTCGATTAACTAATCCTGAAATAAACACAATAACGAATACCAGTGAAAGCTTTATGAGTATAAAAACTGTGCCTTGATTATTTAAATAACCAAAGAGCTTATCCGAGTTCATTGTAAAGCAGGATAGGCAGAAGGTTATTATAAAAAATATTTTACACAAATTATTTAAAATTTTAGTCATTAAAAATCTCCGATAATCTGGTTTTAAGATATTATATATCAAAATATGCTTATAATCAATTAAGATTTATGCGTTTATAAATAATATCTATATTAAATTATACCTTTATCAAAGCAAAAATTTGTCAGTTTTAATCGGTTGATTATTAACAATAAAATATTAAATATTTATTTTTCTGTCCTTGAAATAATACTCCTTGTCGTGTTCTCCGATTTCTCTGAGCACTTTACAGGGATTGCCTACTGCCACGACATTTGATGGTATATCTTTAGTGACAACGCTACCTGCTCCTATAACGGTGTTATCGCCTATTGTAATTCCGGGTACGATTATTGCACCTGCACCAATCCAGCAGTTTTTGCCTATGTGAACGGGTGCATTATACTGATAAGCCTGTTCTCTTAACTCAGGCAGAATCGGATGTCCTGCTGTTGCAACAATGACATTAGGACCAAACATTGTGCAGTCACCTACATAAATGTGTGTATCATCAACAAATGTGCATCCGAAATTGCAATATACATTATTGCCGAAATGACAGTGAGCACCACCCCAATTGGCATGAAATGGCGGCTCAATGTAACAATTTTCACCAATTTCTGCAAACATTTTTTTGAGCATTTTTTCTCTTTTATCAAGCTCGGTGGGTCTTGTCATATTAAAATCGTACAGCATATCAAGATGTTTTAACTGTACCTCCATAATGCTGTCATCATCCGGAAGATATAATTCACCGGTGTGTAATTTGTCTTTCATTGCCATAAGTTTTATCTCCTAAAAAATATATAATTCAATTATATCTGATTTATTTTAATAAGTAAATATAATGTTGCTATAATTCTGTACTTACTATATAATGGATATATAAAATATGGCTTTACGGAAGCGGTGAACACAAAAGAAATCGAATTTATTTGGGAATAAAAATAATTAAGGAGAATTTGTTATGGCGAATTACAGTATTTGCGGAATTGATTGCGATGACTGTAAGTTTAAAACTGAGCAAAATTGTGCAGGATGTAAAAATATTAAGGGCAAGGTTTTTTGGGGAGAATGTGATTTGTATAAGTGCAATGCGGAAAAAGAGCAGGAGCACTGCGGCAAATGTTCGGGCTTTCCTTGCGATAAGCTGAAGGAGTGGGCTTTATCCCAAAATCCTGAAAGAATTGATAATCTGCGGAATTTGTAACAGTGAATGTAATAGCTAAAGGAGAAATAGAAATGAATGAAAAAATAAAAGAATTGATAGCTGCAGCAGATAAGGCTATAAAAGAAGAAAGATTTGACGATTTAATGGAATTTTATACAGAGGATGCTGTTTTAGTAGTGAAACCGGGATTGGAAGCTAAGGGTAAAAAAGCTATCAAAGAGGCATTTAT
>CAMWPJ010000081.1 GCA_947176035.1 uncultured Clostridia bacterium
GTGATATATCAATATTCAAATCTGCACTTGAGGGTTTGGGCATCGAAGTTTACCAAAATATCGGCGGTGGTGTCAGAGATGCTGTTCAACTTGGAACGGAGTGCCTTAATGACTTAAATACAGCCTTTCAGGAAGGTGGTTTGTCAGGCCTTATAGGTGCAGTCGGCGGTGTTTTAAGTAAACTTGTTGATTACATAGCAGATGTTGGACCTGATCTTGTAGATGCAGCAATTGACCTGATAGGCTCATTTGTTGAAGGTCTGAGGAGTTCATCCGACAAAATTGCAGATTCGGCAATGGCGATTGTCAAAAAGTTAGTTGACGGAATTATGCAAATAGGCCCAGAGATTATCTTTTTATTGGTGGATTTATTTATTTCTGCAACAGCCGCACTTGCCGCTGAATTACCGGGGATGGTAACTTCAATTATATCAGGATTTGATACGCTTGTTTCAGGTTTGATTGATATGCTTCCGGCACTGCTTGATGTTGGTATGCAATTACTGCAAGCTATTGTTGAGGGTATTGTTCAGGCTATACCGCAATTATCGACATCTGCATCAAGTTTGATATCGCAGTTATGTACATTCATAAATGAAAATCTGCCGGCATTCTTACAGGTGGCAATCAGCCTTGTATCTGAATTGATATATGGAATTATGCAGGCATTACCTCAGTTTGTTCAGTCTGGTATGCAGATTATCAATACTTTGGTTGCTTGTATTCTTCAGAATTTGCCGATTATTATATCAGCAGGAATACAACTCATTTATGCAATAGTAAATGGTTTGATGAACAATCTTGACCAGCTGATGGCCGCTGCAATAACACTTATATGCGAATTGGTAGCAGGACTGCTTCAAAATCTGCCTATGCTTATCAGTTGCGCAATAAATCTTATTATTGCATTAGCAGGAGGTCTTGTTCAGGCTATTCCTCAATTGATAGCTGTAATACCTCAGCTTGTTGTTGCATTAATTAGTGGATTTATGGAAACTGATTGGGCAAGTATAGGTAATGACATAATTCAAGGTATTATTGATGGATTTCTTGGAATGTGGGATTCACTTAAAGAAACTGCTACTAATATATGGAACAGTATCAAGAGTATTTTTAGCAGAAAAGTTGAAACGAATGTATCAGTTAACAGTTCGGTAAGTGGTGCAGCACACGCAGCAGGCGGTGTGTTTACCAAACCAACGCTTTTACAGTCTGTTAATAATGCAAATCACCTTGTAGGTGAAGCAGGACCTGAGGCAATCCTGCCGCTTAATTCATTATGGTCAAATATGAGTACAATGTTTGACCCTGCTTTTGCGAGTGTAAACTCTAAGCTTGCTACACTTGCAAATTCAATAGGTGGAGGAAATAATGGTTCAGGAGATAATAATTCTGGTGGTGATGCTTCAATTGTATTTTCACCGACTATTATTATTCAGGGCAATGCCGATAAAGGTGAAATCGAAAAGGCTACAAAAATGAGTTTTGAGGAGTTTAAGAAACTCTACAAGCAAATGAAAAAAGAAGAAGAGAGAGTAAGATTTTAGGGAGTGATAAAATGGCAACAAAATATACAACAGTTCAGGGCGATACTTGGGACTTAATAAGTTACAAAGTTTATGGTTCTGAAAAATATATAGGTAATTTAATGCAGGCAAATTTTGCGTTGCTGGATTATACAGTGTTTCCGTCTGGTGTTAAGGTTGTTGTGCCGGAACTCCCTACTGAAGAAACGGACGATGCTCCGGAGTGGAGGACTTTAGATGAGTAGCAATACAGGTAGAAAAGCCATTGTAATATTAAAAAAGCAAGGCGGTAAAAAAGACTTGGACTTGTCTGATTATCTGGAGTCTTTCACTTTTACAGACGTAGCAGCAGGGTCAAGTGATTCAATATCACTTGACCTTGAAAATATCAGTAAGAAATTTCTTGATTCTTGGCTACCTAAAAAAGGCAATGTGTTTATTCCAAAAATAAAACTTTGTGATTGGGAAAAGGACGGTAAAAATCAAGTGGTTTCATGCGGTAAATTCATATTGGATGATTTCAGTGTATCAGGCCGTCCGCTGTCTGCTACATTAAATGCAGTATCAGCACCTGCTAACAGTGCATTTACAACAAAGCAAAGAACAAAGACTTGGAAATCAATAACTGTACAGCAGATTGCAAAGGTTATTGCATCAAGATATAAATTAAAACTTGTTTATGATGCTCCTAAAATTTCAATAAGTTCTTTGGAACAGAATAGCGATGCTGACAGTTCTTTCCTTAATGGAATTTGTGAGGATTATGCATTAGCAATGAAAATCTTCGCAAACAAACTTGTTATTTACAGTAAAGCGAAATATGAAAGCAAAAAGGCAATAAAAGTAATAAACGAGTCTGATATGCTCAGCTGGTCATATAACACCACTTTAGCAGGTACTTATACAGGCTGTAAGTATTCATATACTAATCCGAGTAATAACAAGACTGTAACAGTTAACGTAGGCAAAGGCAGCAGGTGGATGACTGCAAATGGTGAGGCGAGTTCAAAAGCAGATGCTCAAAAAAGAGCTTATGCTGCCGTCAACAATTCCAATGAGGGAATGACAGAGCTTTCTTTTTCTATTTTAGCAGACCCTAAAATTATAGCCACTGCAAACATTAAGATTACAGGATTAGGAAAACTCAACGGAAAATACTTTATTGAACAAGTCACTTTTTCTGTTGGTGGAAATGGCGGTTCTGTTATGAATGTAAAAGCACATAAAGTTCAGCAAAGATTACCAAAATCATAGTGAAAGGACATGAGAATATGTGGAAAGGTCCGGAGATAAGGCTTGGTCAGGTATCAACGGTTGATTATACCAATGGAATGGTAAGCGTTCGATATACTGATCTTGATAATTCTGTTACAAACAAAATGCCAATGTTATCCTTTAATGGTGAATACAAAATGCCGAATGTTGATGAGACTGTTGTTGTACTTAAATTATCTAATGGTTCATCAGTTGGCATTATACTTGGCGGTTTTTGGAATACAACAAATAAACCTGTTGTAGCAGGTAAGAATGTGTATCACAAAGAAATATCAGATAAGGCTTATATGGAGTATAAAGATGGTTGTTTGGTGATACACGCACCAAGTGTCAGATTTGAAACTGATACAGGTATAAATGAAATTTAAGGCGAAAGGGTGATGCAGCTATGGCAAAAGTCGGCAGTTGGGGCAAAGATATTATTTTTAGTGTAGATGATAAAAAAGTATTTACACCATCGACTTTTGAACGCTCCGGCTCTGCAAGGTGGGCAAACCATGAAATCATAGGTAGCAAACCTAAAAGTGAATTTTTAGGACCTGGTACTGACCAAATTCAGATGGATATTACACTTGATGTTAGACTCGGCATAAGACCGGTTAAAATGATTGAAAAACTGAAAGAGGCAAAAGATACCGGAAAAAAGAATACTTTGATGATAGGTACTACCAAAATAGGAAAATACAAGTGGTATATTGAGTCTATGAGCGATAAGTGGGAAACCGTTTACTCAAAAGGTCAACTTGCAAAAGTCAAAGTATCGCTTACTTTCAAAGAATACAGGTAAGGAGTTGATGTGTTATGAATATAACGGATTCCATAGTTGTAATTTCTACCGATGATGAAAGTACGGCCTTTTTGAGATTTGCAAAGGAAAGTCTTGAGGTTTTGATATCAACACCAGAGGGCACAGCACCTCTTGATAGAAATTTTGGACTTGACCAGTCTTTTCTTTCTTTACCTCCTGAAACTGCAAAAACATTATTTGCACAGGAACTTATTGAAAAAGCAGAAATATATATTCCTGAAATAAGTGTTACCGAAGTTGAAAGTCAAGTGGATAGCAATGGAAACATTCAGCCGATAATTACAGTCTGCAGAAATATGGAGTATGAAGAACTTGAGGATGATGAGGATTTAAGCACAGAAGAAGATTCCTATTACTATGATGACCAAGACCCTGATGCTGATAATTTCATTGAAGGAGATGAAGATATATGATTGAAGAACTTAAAAATCTGCCAGATATCAGCTTTATTGATAATATGACAATAGCGGATGTTCAGTCTTTTTTAATATCTAAATATGAACAGAAATATGCTGAGCTTTCAGAAAGAGATAGTTATTCTCTTCCTAAAGCAAGTATTTACAGAATAATTCTTAATGCCAATGCAGAATTGATATATCAAGCACTTCAATATATTGACAGAGCCGGAAAGCAAAATATGCTTAAAGATACCTATGGCGAGTTTTTAGATAATCTTGCCGCACTCAAAGGTGTGAAAAGAAATCCAGCACAATCCGCTACAGTGACTATGCGCTTTTCATTGGAAAGTGCCAGAGGCTCGGCAACAGGTATTCCGGCAGGTACAAGAGTATCTGACGGTGGGGATGTCTATTTCTCAGTTCCTGAATATACAGAAATCCCTCCCGGTGTTTCATTTGTTGATTGTAAGGTGAAATGTCTTGCAGCAGGTAAATCTGGCAATGGTTTTGCTGTTGGTGAAATTAATGTTTTGGTTGACCCTGTTATGTATATAGACAGCGTTATTAATATTGATGAGTCTGCCAATGGAGCAGATGTGGAAACAGATGATGACTTGCGAAAACGAGTCTTTTATGCACCTTCTGCTTATAGTTGTGCTGGGCCTATAGATGCTTATGTTTATTGGGTTAAATCTTTTTCAAATAATATAGCGGATATTGGTGTAACAACTGAAGAAAGCACAGCGACTGTTGAAATAAGAGTATTACTTGAAGATGGAAAATTACCTGATGAAAGTTTTCTCAATAGTCTGTATGAATATATCAGTGCAGATGATAAAAAACCATTGACAGACCTTATAAGAGTATCTGCTCCTGTTCCTTTTGAGTATAGTATTAATTTTAAATACTACATAAATCAGAGCGACAAGACACAGGCATCAATGATACAGGCAGCAGTCATTACGGCTGTCGAAAAATATAAGCGTTGGCAAAATGGTAAAATCGGTAGAGATATTAATCCAGACAAACTCAATGAGTTAGTTATGGCAGCAGGTGCAAAAAGAGTTGAAATAATATCTCCTGTATATTCTGAAATAAGTGATGATAAAGTCGCATCACTTAGCAGTGAAGATGCAATAAAGATTGAATATGGAGGTCTTGAAAATGACTAAACTTCAAGAAGCCAGTCTTTATGAAATACTGCCTTTTAATATAAAAAGTGAAAATATTGAAGTACAAGCTTTGAGTTATGCTATTCAACAGACCATTTCAATGCTTTGCAAATTTTCAGATGGTATTAGGGTAATGGCTGTTATTGATGATATGCCTGAAAAAGTAATTGATAATCTTGCAGTTGAACTAAATCTACCATGCTATCATCCTGAATCAAATCTTAATGTTAAGCGTGCTTTGGTTAAAGATGCTTTTGTATGGCATACCATAGCTGGAACAGTAGCGGCAATAAGAAAATACTTTTCAACAATAAGTCAAGACACTGATATACAGGAATGGTTTGACTATGATGGAGAACCATATCATTTCAGAATTGTAGCAAATGTGCCTGAAGATCAAGAGGTAACAGAAAGTGTTTTAATAGATATAGCACAGCAAATTGTCAAATTAAAAAATGCAAGGTCAGTATTGGATGAGGCTCTTATTGTTAAAGAGCATTATCAGAATATGCAGCAGGCAATAGCAATCGGAATAGCCGAAATTCGAGAAGATAATCTCGGAGAAAGTGAGGAATCAAGTCACTGGTTGGATGATGATACATTTGTCATGTATTCTTCATCAGATAATAATATTATTTTTTGTGATAAAAACGGAAATGTTTTTACTGCATGAAGGAGGGTACACATGAATTTTACAACAGTACTGACAACAGATGGTAATGGTATTTCTCTTCAAACTTATTTTGACAAGGGGAATATCTCCTTTAATCGTATTGAAATCGGTAGCGGAATAAATGTTAATCCTAAAGAGTCTACTGCACTTGCCAATAAGCAGTTAGTCGGTCGATTTCTTGGGATTGAGAGAAACGATGAAAAAAGGTCGGCAATACTTAAATTTACGTTTGATAATAAAGAGGTTGTCGAGGGATTTGAATTTCTTGAATATGGTATATGGGCAACATATACAACTGCTTCAGGTGAAAAAATAGACTGTCTTTATGCTTATGGCTATTCAAATTCAGGAAAGGGAACTGAAATACCGGCATTTACTGGTTCTAAGTCATATATTAAAGATAATCTTAATGTAGCATTAGAAATAGGATCCCCTGATACTGTAAACGTATATCTTGGAGAATATGAGGATTATGTGAGCAAAGAAAGTTTTCAGGAACATTTGAATGATGAAAAGAATCCTCATAATGTAACAAAAGAGCAGATTGGTCTTGGAGATGTTGAGAATGTATCTATTGATGATGCAGTTCCTGTTGCCGATCAATCTGTATTGGATGTTCCTGCAAAAGATATACAACAGTATGGTTTGCAGCCGGGCGATAAGGTTTCTGTTTTGTGGGCCAAGACGAAAAGAGCAATATCAGATCTATTTTCACATTTGAAAGATTATAAAAATCCTCACAATGTTACATTTGAACAGCTAACAGGAGTTGCATCCTTGAATGACTTGCTTAAGAAAATAATAACTGATGGAAATCAAAATATTGAGCTTCGCAATGGAAGATATTTAAGAGGACAATCAACAGATGGTAAAGCGCACACTCTTATTGGTTTGGGCACAGATAATAATGTGTATATTGGAAATGATGAGTCACAATATGCTCATTTGCATGCAAAAGGATTCTTGTGCTTTAGAACAGAAAATCCTACTACGAATATAGGACAATATTGGGGTATGAACAGTAATTGCTCTTTGTATCCTTATCAAATACCAAAAGGTGGAACAAATCAGGCAAATAATGGTTCGACTATTGGTCTTTCATCGAGAAGAGTAGGAACTATATATGCAACTAATGCTCTGAACACTTCGGATGCTAAACTGAAAGAAAATATCAGTGATGCAGAAATAGGTATGGAAATACTCAAAAAACTTTCAATTGTTCAATTTAATTTTATTGGTGAAAGAGAAGTAAAATGCGGAGTTATTGCACAAGTTGTATTTGAGCTGTTTCAGGAATTGGATATTCATAATTCAGGTGTGTATCAGGCAAGTGTTAAAGAAAACAATCCTGATGAACATCCGGAACTTGAAAATCTTACAGATGATGAAATACTCAAATATGACGATACAGATTTAACATGGAATGTTGATTATAATTCACTTACATATTATTGCATTGCTGGATTTAAAGCATACATGCACAAAAATGATACTGAAATCAGTGAAATAAAAAGATTATTAACGGAGGTGCTTAACAATGGGTGAATCTTTGAAAAGAACTCCTCTTGCTTTGGTTGAGGAAGCAGAAAATCTTGAAAAAGAAAGTTATATTTTAATTGTTCAAAATGGCGAAACTTTCAAGATACCAACAAGTAAAGTTCTTTCGGAACAGCAGAAAGATGTTTGTGTAAAGAATGTATACATTGAATCAGGACGTTTGTTTATTGTATTGTCAAACGATGAAACAATTGATGCTGGCTTAGTTAATGCAGAAGTACCTACCTATGGTGTACGCAGAGATATACCAAGTCACAGTCCTGAATTAACCCGTGTAGGTGATGCTGTCGGATTAGTCGCAGAGGTCGCAGTTGGCAACGAAACTGTCCGAAACGATTTTGACAATATTTATCCGTGGTGCGAAATCAAAAGATGTACTCTTGCTGATGATGGTACAGTAACATCATATTTTGGCGACCCAAATTATACTGAAAACGGCAGTAAGGGTCAGGTAATGGTTGAAATACCCAAATTTTACCTTGCACATTATTTTGATGAAAGCGGTGCAAAAGAATACTGGAGCATATCAAAAGAAAAAATCAACAATAAATACAGATTGCCTAAACCGTTTATTGCAAAAGATGGTACAGAACTTGATAAGATATATATTGCTGCCTTCAAATCAACAAATGAAATTAGCGGTATGCTCGACAGCAGGGGCGGTAATTTTTATTCAAATACATTTACTTATGCAAATACAATCGAATTTGCAAAGGCAAGAGGTAAAAACTGGCATCAATTTGACCTTGCCGAACTTACAGATGTAATTTATCCACTGTTTATTATTGAGTTTGCAACGCTTAATTCACAATCTGTATTTTATGGCAATTGTGATTACAGCAAATATCCACACGAAGATAATGTATACATCTGTGAAAATCATTGCTGGGGTGACTGGACAGATGAAATAGAAACCATTATTGACAACGGTTTTTATTTTTGTATTGGCAATATGGCTAAGTATGAATATTTTGTTGGTCAAGAAATAAACATAACAACCACAGAAGAATATGCAACAGGTGACCTTGATTATAAAAACGGTGACAATTCTTTAGCAACAAGGAAAATTTTAGATATTTCTGTTGAACATACAGATGCAGAAGGCAATGAATATTGTTATTTGGTATTTGATGGTGACCCTGTATTGCTTAATGCAGAGACAGCAACATTCACTTTGAATATGGACAGAAACGGCATTACAAATACTGTGTTAGAAAGTGCTTCATCAGGTTCGCTTAAAGCAACAGAAGGCAACTGTGACTTTGTGTATAGAGGTATTGAAAATTTATATGGTGAATACACTTGGGTTGCAGGTGCATTTGCGAAAGATACAAAGTATTATATTACTGATAACCTTGATGCTTATGGAACTGTACTGACTGATGATTATAAAGCAGTATCATATGATGTCATAGATAAAAGCGGATATATAACAAAATTCGGATATGATGCTGACGTGCCGTGGGCTTTACTGCCGACAGAAGGCAATGGAACATCAGAAACTGATTTTTGCGACAGTTTTGCAAACAGAGGTATGTCCTCTTTGCGTGGTGTTCGTTTTGGCGGCGGTACTAATTTGTCTTGTGGGCTGTTCCATCTGCAGTGTAATACTGTTATAACTGCTACTGGAGGTTCTCGCGCCCGCCTCTCTTACCGCAATTATGAATAAAAAAGGAGGTACTAAATGAGTATGAAACGAAAAACGGAAAGTTTTACAAGACCACCACTCTTTGATGTTAATGTATCGGATAATATTGCAATCATACGATTTGCAGTTAATGTTACTGAAAAGGTAATATCTGATGAAGAAGAACAGGCTGAACAGATTGTATATGAATATGATTTGTATGCAATGACTGTAAAAAATCGTGCCGACCTTGAAAAAGACATCAGCAATAATTATGATGACTGGCTTGAAAAAGCCAAACAGATTGAACGTGACGAGCTTGCAGCTGAAGTCAGAGCGAAAAGAGATGCGTTGCTTGCAGATACGGACAAGGACTTTGTTCTCGACCGCATCAATCTGAACATTCCTGAAAAGGTAACGGCATCAACAATGCTGAATGCTGTTAAGGATATATTTGCTGTGCTTGGCTCTGTATGCAGCGGTGATATGGCAAAATACCGTCAGGCATTAAGGGATATACCGCAGCAAGAAGGTTTTCCCTATGATGTCAAGTATCCTATCAAACCAAATAAGTAATTAAACCGTGTTGGAATCTAACACGGTTATTTTTATGCCTATTTTACGAAAGGAGGATTGTTTCAGATGACGGCAGAAGAAATCGCAGTTGAACTCAAAGACCACGATAACCAAATTAAAAGCCTTA
>CAMWPJ010000082.1 GCA_947176035.1 uncultured Clostridia bacterium
AAGTCTGCGTTTATGGAAGCGCTTATCGCTTCTATTATAGAGTTTATCACTTAAAACGCTCCTCCAAAAATCTTTTAATCTTTTTTTCTAGAACTCTCGGCGCCGCGCTTTGTACTTCTCTTTCGGACATGGCGAGCATAAATCGTCCTGGTACCCATCCCCTGTGGCTTGCCGTTCTGTGCCCCTGCTCTACGTAAGCGGCGTACTCTACTGGGTTTATTATCTCAACCGTCAAGCTCTTGCCTGAGCGGCGGACTTTAAGAGTATTTGCAAATGCAAATACTTTTTTTATTGTAATCAGGATTAAGAACAACAAGATCTGACTCGCGATGAGCAAGTCAGGTTTTTATTTTACGCTTTCTAAGCTTTCTCTAAGGTTCGGGTTTTATATTACGGATAAAAGATAAACAGAAAGGAGAAAAGCCATATGAAATTTCGTCACGAGTGGAAGCATGAGATTTCAATTTCAGATATGTACACCATTCGTTCAAGATTTAGTGCAGTCGCCTATTCGGATAAAAATGCAGTAAATGGAAGATACAAAATAAGAAGTCTATATTTTGACACTCCTGATGATACTGCTCTGCGTGAGAAAATTAACGGTATCAATAAACGCGAAAAATTCCGTATCCGTTATTATAACGAAGATACTTCATTTATCAAGCTCGAAAAGAAGAGTAAGGTAAACGGCTTATGCAATAAGGTTTCTGAAAGAATAACCGCAGCAGAAGTCAAATCACTTTTAAACGGTAATACCGATTGGATGAAGGACAGAAAAAGAGCGCTTGTGTATGAATTATATATAAAAATGAAAAACCTTCAGCTCCAGCCTAAAACCATTGTGGATTATACACGTGAGCCGTTTGTTTTTCCTGCTGGCAATGTGCGTGTTACAATTGACTATAACTTACGGACAGCCATCGCCTGTACTGATTTTTTAAATCCCAAATGTGCAACTATACCCGCAGGCAATGCACCAATTATTCTTGAAGTAAAATGGGACGAATTCTTGCCCGACATTATAAAAACCGCGGTTCATCTTGAAGACCGCCGTTCAGCAGCATTTTCAAAATATGCACAATGCCGTATTTACGGTTAAATAAAATTTAATTAGGAAGGTATATTATTATGACTTTTAATGACATTTTCAAATCAAGCTTTCTCGAAAACGTTACAAGCGTGAGCATTTTGGATATGGCTCTCGCGTTAGTATTGGCATTCGGTATAGGAATTTTTATATTTTTAGTATATAAAAAAACTTATACCGGCGTTATGTATTCATCATCATTTGGTGTAACACTTGTTGCGCTGACTATGATTACAACAATCGTTATTCTTGCAGTAACCTCTAATGTAGTTCTTTCACTCGGTATGGTTGGTGCACTTTCCATTGTTCGTTTCCGTACTGCTATAAAAGAACCGTTAGATATTGCATTCTTATTTTGGTCAATCGCAGTAGGTATCGTTCTTGCGGCCGGTATGATTCCGCTTGCTATAATAGGAAGCGTAATTATCGGTGTTATTCTTCTTGTATTTGTAAATAAAAAATCACACTGTAATCCTTACATTGTGGTTTTAACCTGCACAAATCACGAAAGTGAAATGAATGCTAAGAGCTTTCTTGAAAAAGAAACAAAGCGTTGTGTGGTAAAAAGTAAAACTGCTCAGAAAGATTTGATTGAATTAAATATAGAAATCAGACTGAAAAACGATAATACGGATTTTATAAACATTCTCTCTGAAATGAATGGAATAAACAGTGCGGTGCTTGTAAGCTACAACGGAGATTATATGGGATAAGGAGAATACTATGTCAACACATAAGCATTTTAATAAAATCTGTTATGCTGTGCTGATTGTTACACTTATTGTTACAGTTCTTTTTATGAATGGTAAAGCACTTGGTATTTCTGTAATGGCAAGCGAAGATGCAGGCAGTGATATGTTTACTGCCAATGACTTGAATTCAGCTTGGGATACCTCCAACGCAACTGAAATAATTCTTTCAGATGATGGCAGTACTGTAAACGGAAACGGTGCATATGTTTATGACAGTAATATATACATCGCATATGCAGGACAATACATCATTTCAGGCAAGCTTTCAAATGGAAGTCTTATTATCAGCGCTGACAGTAATGATAAGATTTGGCTGATGCTTGATGGTGTGTCAATCAATTGTGACGACAATTCGGCAATAAGAGTTGAGCAGGCTAATAAAGTATTTATCACTTTGGCAGACGAAACAGAAAACACACTTGCATCAGGCTCAGAATACAGCGCAGATGCAGTATCTGCAGGCATAGATGGAGTGATTTATTCTCGTGACGATTTAACAATAAACGGAAACGGAACTCTGAATATAACAGCAGAATATCAGCACGGCATCGTATGTAATGATGATTTAGTTATTATTGGAAGCACTATCAAAGCGGATGCAGTTCAGGATGCCATTCATGCAAATGATAGTGTACGCATCAAAGATGCTCAAATCAGCATTTCTGCCGGTGACGATGGTATAACAGTATCAAATGATGATGAAAGCGCATATCTCTATATTGAATCAGGAAAAATCAATATCCTCTCCTGCTATGAGGGATTAGAAGCGATTGACATTACTATCGCAGGAGGAACTATAGACATCATATCAACCGATGACGGAATCAATGCAAACGGCAGTGGAGATAAGTCTGTAATTAATATCACAGGCGGTAATATTACAATTACAAATCCTAACGGCAGAGATGCAGACGGACTGGATTCAAACAAGGATATTTATATCAGCGGAGGAAATCTTTTAATCAGTGTTGTAAGTAATGGCAGCAACAGCGCTATTGACTATGGCACTGAAAATGGCGGAGTCTGTAAAATCAGCGGCGGCACGGTTGTTGCCTGCGGCAGCAGTGGTATGGCAGAAGGATTTGATTCGTCTTCGGCACAAGGATTCATTATGTACAATACAACAGCAGATGCAGGAACAACCGTTGCTTTGAATGACTCTGACGGTAACGAGCTTCTTTCAGAAGAAATTCCATATAGTTTTTCATCTGTTGTAATCAGCACACCTGAAATGAATGTTGGCGATACCTGTATCCTCACAGTCGGCGAAACCAAAGAAGAAATCACAATTGATAACAGCACAGCCTCTTCAAACATCGGTCAAAGCGGTATGCCCGGCAGAAATATGATGGGCAAAGATATGCGAGGAGATAATCCAAAACAAGCACTTGCAAATAGCGAAAATAACGAGAATATGATTTCAGATAATTCAGTGACTCAGGCAGTTTCTGATACACAAAACGAAATGCCATCAGATATGCCAACACCTCCTGACGGAGCGAATGGTAATCTAATGGAACAGCCAAACGGTGAAGCCTTTGAAGATGGTATGCAGCCTCCCGAAATGCCAAATAATACAGACTCCGACAGCACTCCGCCTGACTTTTCTCAAGAAAATGACAGATTTGATGGTCCGCATAACGAGCAAAACAACAACGAATCAGATAATACTGTTCCCGATTCTATGCGAGGAAACAATTCTTTATACAACGAAGAAAATACTTTGTCAAAAGAAAATGTTATTTACCTTTCTGTTTCATTTGGAGTTCTGCTGGTCGGTTGCATTATAGCACTTTTATTTAAAAAAACACGCTGATGTTACAGAACGAATAGGCTAATCAAAAATAATAAAAGCAGTTACGAATAATATCAAAATACTAAAGGTAGGGGTGGTTCAAAATTTAAACCACCCCTACCTTAAAATTTGGTGACAAACAATATAAAAGCTTAATTATTCTAATTGACAAACCGGAATTGTTATTTCCGATTCGGTTTTCTTTTGATAGCCAACAATTTTATGTAATCATCAAAATCAGACGTATTGGTCGGTTCAAACATAACCCACTTCCCGTCATGATAGGTTTTTGCCTCATCATATTGCCTGCAAACAACATCAGAAAGAGTACCCCTTATAGCTTCAAATTTTTCTCTTTCATCTTTACCAAAAATAATCACGAAACCAACACAACTACTTTTTGCGTATAAGCTGCAAAGGGTTTTTCCCCCTCTGCGGTACTTATACTCGTAAGTCCAATTCTTACCACCAGTATTCCATAACTGTTCCATATCGTATTTTTCATCAATAGCCAAACATAACGCTTGCCAAACTTCATACAAGGATTGTCCAAGTAATTCAGTCATAATTGATTGAGATGGTATATTTTCAAGCATATTATTTCCTTCTCAAATTCCGATTTGTCAATCTATTTTAACAAACAAATTATAACATAATATAAAATTATATTCAATATTACCGGACTTTAAGAACAAAGTGTGGTATGTGTTGTGGAACGCATGGCTTCGATTGCTGCAACACAACTATTAAGACAAAGTCTCTCACCTAAACGCCTACAATCGTTCTCGGTGGTTTTGAAAAAGATAACATTTTAGTTCTCTGGAAGTCTTGCAGAAAAACAAAGTAAAAATCGCCCTTAAATCAACAGCAGATTAAGGGCAATTTCGGACTATTCAAGATTATTTTGCGCAGAAAAAAGATTATATCACACTACATATCTTGATAGTAATTCAATCATTAAATAAAAATCAATCAACTTCTTGGCAATTTATTAACTGCAATATTAATAATACCAATAACTACCATAATCACACCAAACACAATAAAAATGCCGTTAAGTCCAATTAATGACTGCAATGCAGATGTAAGCAAAAGTGCCAAAGCGCAGCCTGTCGGAACACCTGTTAAAAGTGCTGCGCAGTGGTTTGCATTGCTGCTGCTTTCACAAGGTGTAAGAAGGTTATGAATAATATCTATTATTGCGATAATGCCACAGCAAATACTGATCATCATAAAAACAGCATTTGCAATTATTGCGATTCCCGACACTGTCTGCACAATCAAATCACCTGTAAATCTGCTGATTGAATAAGCTGATAAATATGGCAAAATAATCCACAAAACGCCCATTCCAACCATATAATATGGATACATCATTTTACCATTTGGTGCTTTTTTTGACTTAACAAGAAATGTTAAAAATGCAAGTATTCCTGCGACAAAAAGTAAAGCCTTAATCAGAAAATTCCTTAAAGGAGCCCCAAAAAGTATTGCAATTGAATAAGAGCCTGCCGTTTGCTCAGCAAAATCTATATAGTATTTTACAGCAATAACAGCAACAGAAGACAAAACCGCGGAAGTTAAAAAGAGAGATAATAATGATATAAAATTGCTTTTAATATTTTGTTTCATAGTCTTATTCTCCCTTCACATCATTCTTAATTTCTGCTCGAGTATCAACAGTTGTTTTAAGTGATTTGAGCAGGCTTAAATCATTATCATAGGGCACATCCATGACTGCAGTAAAAATCATCATTCCACCCAAATTATTTTCAATAGCATATGCAGTTTTGTCCATAGTCATCTGTGTGCCTGTAAACCACATTCCGTCTGAAAGATTTTGAAATCTGTCATAAGGTGTATAATCCGAATCATCAAAATCAATCCAAATTCCGCCGCCGTCGTATGGTCTTGCATAAAACGGAAGTCCGAGATTAATCTGTTCAGGCTTGAAGCCTTTATCAAGAAAATACTGTACAGGCTGAACTGCACCGCTGCCAAAGGAACTATGATTACCGTTTTCATCAAATAAATCGTACGCCATAATTTCAAGCTGATCAAGGCAATCAACAGCATCCTTACTCATATAAAAATTCCATGAGGATACTGCACAGGATAATTTAAGATTATACTGAGAAAGTGCCTTTTTCAAACTTACAAGGTGTTCACTGAAATATGACCACTGCTGTTTATTAGGATATTCCCAATCATAGCTGACACCGTCAAAACCGTATTCAAGTAAAAAATCAACTGTGTTTTTAATAACAGCGTCTTTGTTTTCAGTCAGCACAATATCAGGATTGCAGGCATTAAAGAAAACTGTTGCAAAAATCTCAACCTCTTTATTCTGCTTGGCATAATAATCTTTTAACCTTTGCACAGAGGCTTTTAATTCCTCACCGTTAACTCCGTCACTGATTAAAAGTTCACCGGCATCATTCCATTTTGCTGCTGCAATAACATGAATCTGATTTATAACATTACAATATTCAGGTGAATAATATTTGTCAGATTCAGGATTATATATTTCACCGCTTACTAACAACGGAGTAATAAGATAATCTGCAACTCTGAAATTATTGATTTTCTTTTTCTTAACATTATAAATTTCAATCTCTCTTATCTTGAATAAGCTATCAGATTCAAGCGCCTCAAATTTAATCTGCTTTGCTGTAACAGCATCAAAGGCACAATAACGGTAATCATGAATCGCATCCTGTTCATAAAATCTTTCCCAATGCTCGTTACCGGGAGTATCAACATAATAAGAAAGTCTGAATTTCTTAACGTTCCAGCCTTTTTCACGAAGAATAATTGTGTTAAAGGTCTGTTCTTCCTTAAATGTAAGCACAAAATAATCTGTTGTTTTTGATGATTTCCAAGCAGAATTGGTATCTGAATCAACCGCTTTTTGAGCACTTGATTTACCTTTGGAATCTTCAATACTCTCAAGCTGTGTAGCCGCTAAATTTTCAGAATCAGCAGGACCCGGCAAATCAGAAAAACCGTCACCTGCCAAGACAGTAGTGCCAATAATCAGTGCCGCACACAGTACAATAACAAGCGCTGTTATAATTTTCTTTTTCATAATAACTCCTTATATTTTTATTAAACGCAATCAGATATTATTTTCAAGGCTTATATTAAATTCAAAATGTGCATTATCCTCATACCAAAGCGGGAAATTTGTACCCCAGACATTATTATATAAAACATATGTAATACCGTCTTTTTCTGCATTACCCAACCCATTATCAAACTGAAGAATTTTACCTCTGCCGATTGAAATGAGCGGTGAATGATAATTGATGATTTTATAGCTTTGATTACTGCATTTAAGTGCAGCATCAAAAACTGCATGAAGATTTCTGCCGCCCATTGATACTGCAGAGTTCGGTTCAACAATATCATCAATTTTACTAAATCTGATATGATTGCCTGATGGGAAAAGATGCAAATAAATTGCTTCAGTCAGACGGTTAGCATCCTTGCCAAACCATGATACCTCTATTTTTAATCCGCTATCATCAAGTGCATAAATAATCTGCACAAGCCTTGGTGCACCAAGCTCATCACATAATCTGCTGTCACATTTAAGATTAACGGCAATTTTATCACTGTCAATATAAGCCATTTTATCAACAATATACGAAAACCGACCTGTCGGATACTTTCCGTCTGCACATTTCAGCAGCGGTCTTGCAAAATCACCAAGTGCCCAAACTGCGTTTTTTTCAAGATTTCTTGAATAGTGGCTGAGCCAGTATTTGTAATCATCATTAGAAAATGAAAAATAATCAATAATAGGCTCATTATTTTTACGGATAATTTCGTCATTACCAAAGGAGAGATAGCCTATACCGCCATTATCATTAATCTCAAATTTCCATTTATCACCGGTAATTGTTTTGCAAAAGCCATCGCTATCAGGCAATTCCACAGGTAAAGCAGGAATTAATCTTGATAATGCTGTTTCAGCTTCTGCTTTATGTTCTTCATTCAAATATGAAAGAGCAAGATTTATATAATTTCTCTGCTCCTGCCAGCTTTTTTCAATATTTCTATAAGAACCCTGCTTATAATTTCCTGAGCAGCGATTTATTAAAGTAAGAAAATTATGGGGGAAATCACGAAATGGGTGGTAAACAGTTACCTTGTCATTTTTTCGTGCCTTTTGAAAATCCTTTTTCAGGTAATGCTCATAATCAGCAAAATGCATTTTTGAATCCATACCGCAGGTGTGCTCAGCAATACATAACAAAGCATCAGAAAAGCCAATATATTCGTCACTGTTTTTCTGCATACTGCCGTTGCTCAGCCACTCACGCTTTAATCGCATAAGCTCACGAAGTGATGCTGATTTATAAGGGTCTGTTGCTGCACCGTGAATCCATGTATCACCGATTTCACCCTCATAAACAGGAAGCTTATCCTTATACCCCCAAATAACATCAGCAAAATCATCCATAGTTCCTGCCGTTATTTCATAATCAGGGAACTGCGACCGAATTTTGTTAAACTTATCTATAACCTTTTTGGGCGACGGTGCACCATGATTGTCAAGGGTATGGTCAAAATACAAAACCTCCTCCATAAAATCACTTCTGAATGCTCCACCATAGTCACCTGAATAAATTACAATAATTTCATATTCGCCGTTTTTCCATAAAAAGCATTCAGGCACTTCGGGAATTGCAGATGCACCATTAACACCGATATGTAAAAGCTTAACTCCATGCTGAGAAAGAAGCCTTATAATCCCCCTTGTATGCCCGGGAACATCAGTCATTTTAGCGGCAACAGTTTTTCTCCCTCTTATTTTATCAAGCTTGTCAACAATAGAAAGTCCATAGTCAAAGGTGTCATAATCAAGCAGCTCGGAATGTGTTGTAAAAGGCATGGCGTGCGGTGCAATATTACCATTCATAATTGCAGTTACAAGCTTTTCCTTTTGTTCTTTATCTGCATTATTCAGCATTTCTTTCAGCAACCAAGAGCCTGTTGTCCACACAAAATATTTTTTATCAGGTGTGTTAACATGCTCTGCAAGGCTTATTGCATCAGGTATAAAGGAATCGAGATATTTTTGCTTTATGTTTTGGGCATAATCAGTAAAGCCTAAATCAAGATGCGTTTTTGAAACAACAAATACCTTTTTCATAATATTTCTCCTTAAACTTAGGAATAAAGCTCTCCTGTCTGAATATTGAATTTTAATTTATAATCAATATTATTTTCGGTATATTCTACTTTCAAAATATCCTTTTCAATAAACTCAGCACGATTGATTTTAATGTCTTTTTCACTGAATGTATCTTTTAAAACAGTAAGCTGATCACTGTTGTATTCATCAATATTATCCGAAATAAACAGCAGACTTCCAAAAGTGGAATTGATTTTAGCAAGCAGCTTTCTTTGCTTAAAATCAGTTTTAACGTTTTTATCGCGCAAAAGGAATACATCCGGATCATTCATCCACGCTCTGCCATCAAGATGACGTCTGAATATTGTATTGCAGACTGCATGGGTCGTAGAAACCTCTTCGCGTATTGCGTGCTTTCTAGGCTTCCATCCAAGTGAAATATCCGAGCCTATGCGGCAGTAATCCACTTTACCAAAGGCAGGCATTAACGGAACACCGCATCCTAAAATCAATTTGTCCCCGCAGCAGTCACGCAGCAAATCCATTGCATCGCACATAATCTCGCCTCGCGATTTATTATGCATAGGAAGAACACAGGCACCATAGAGAAAATCGAGTTTAACCAGATCATATCCCCATTCGTTGAGCACAACATCAAACACATGCTTCAGATAAGCACGAACATCCGGATTATAAATATCAAGTGAGTAAAATCCGCCCCAGTTGTGACCTGTTTTATAAGGCT
>CAMWPJ010000083.1 GCA_947176035.1 uncultured Clostridia bacterium
ATATCCTTTACAAGATTGTTATAAATCTGTGAATAATACGTATCACTTACAAAATACGCAAGCGGTATACCGGCAATAAACCTAAGCATACTCAGCAAAGATACCACAAGACCTCTGCAGGCACCTGCAATTATCATTACCGCTGTAATGATAATAAAAATCAAGTCAATATAATTCAATTATTATCAGCCTCACTTCTGTCAATAAGAGATTGTCTATGTACAAATACGTCTGAGCCCATACGGCATATTGATTTTGCCGAATCAACAGTGAATGCCCTGCTCTTTTCTTCTGAATCGGAAAGGTTAAAGCTGATTATTTCACCGTTTGTCAGAACACTGACAAGACTTGAAGAAGCAGTAACAGATTTAATATTACCACTGACATTTATTTCATTTTTTATCTTGCCGTTTGTTTTTATATACGAAATTACATTTTCAGTTGAATTATTGTACTGATTATATACAAGAACCAAATCACCGGCAGGTGTATAGCTCACGCAGCGGGTACTTATTGAATTATGAGAATAAACCTCCTCATAAATCTCTCCTTTTCTGATAACGCCTGCATAGTTAGTACCGACGGCAAGTATATTGCTGCCTGTAAAACTGATATCAATAAGTGTTCCCTGTGGAAGCTCAATAATCTTTTCACTGTCAAGACCGGAAACAATATCATAGACATATAATGTTGTTTTTAAATCAGCATTTTCACCCGTCACAACAGCTGCGGCAACGCTTTTGCTGTTTTCGCTAAGTGCAATTGCCACTATATAGCCTGCTGAGGTACTGATTTCCATTTGCTTATTAAGTGATTTTGAATAAACAACAATATCACAGATTTTCTCATCAGAAGTCGTTGCAACAGCAACTGTTCCGTTCTTTGACACATCAGCACACAGGATTGTGTTTGCACTCTCCTGCTCATATACAGCACCGCTGACGGTATCAAGTCTGAAATTCTTGGCCCCCTGATCGTAAATCAATGAATAGATACCCGCAGACTCTAAAATCGGATTAGAATATCCATGGCCAAAAACATATTCACAGCTTGCATCCTTAGTATTTAAAATTGTAAAGCTGCTTGGAGTAAGAATTCCAAGCTTATTATTTATATTCACGAGTGAAACATTCTGAGAAGAGTCGATATTATAAGGGAAATAATCTTCAACAACACCATCAGTTAAGGTGAAATTACCATCTTCGTCAGTAAAATGATTCTTCACTGAGTTAATATTTATTTCGCATATTTTCATAATAATGAGAGCAAGAACAATCAAAGCAATAATAATCCATATTATTTTTTTATGCCTTCTCTCCTTTTGCTCACGCCTTGCACGGCGTTCCATTTCTCGTTGATTGCCAGCCATATACTGCCACCTGTCAATAATTGATTTTATTAAGATAAAGCCCCTGAGGCGGAGCTGTTTTACCTGCCCTTTTTCTGTTTTTTGACTTTATAACCCCAGTCAGTTCGCCTTCCTTTATCTTGCCCTCAGACACAAAAAGAAGCGTGCCGACCATAATACGTACCATATTGTATAAAAAACCATCAGCCTCGACCCTGAAATATACCATATCGCCATCACGCCATACATCAAAGGCTTTGACTGTTCTTACAGTATCCTCAACAGCACTTTTAGATGAACAAAAACCTGAATAGTCATAGGTTCCAATAAATGCCTTACACTCTTTATTGAGATAATCAGCATCAATACCATAGCGATAATGCAGGGTATATTTTGAATAAAACGGATTTCTTATTTTCCCGTTATAGATTTTATATACATATTCTTTTGATGTGCAGGAATAACGCGGATGAAAATCATCATTGACCTGCTGACAGGCAACAACAGAAATATCATCCGGCAGATTTGAATTAAGCGCAAGGATAACACCCTCATTGCTTATATTCATATCTGTTTTAATTGTCAGGCAATACATATTTGCATGAACACCTGTGTCGGTCCTGCTGCAGCCTTTCACATCAAGCCTGCTGTGAAAAACCTTTTCAACAGCATTCTGAAATACCTCCTGCACAGTAAGTGCATTTTTCTGCACCTGCCAACCATGATAATTACTGCCATCATATTGGATTGTTAAAAGTAAATTTTTCATATAATGTTACTGAATAAATGATTAAATAAAATAATTACAGCTATAAAAATTATGATGACCGCAAGAGAGATAAAATCCCTCGCAGAGAGCTTCATAACCTTCATTTTAGTTCTGCCCTCACCACCACGGTAACAACGGCATTCCATTGCATATGCAAGCTCACTTGCACGCCTGAAGGAGGAAATGAAAAGCGGAATGAGAACAGGTATAAGAGCCTTTGCTCTGTGTATAAGATTGCCTGATTCCATATCTGCACCACGGGATTTCTGTGCCGCCATAATTTTTTCTATCTCTTCAACAAGAGTAGGAATAAATCTTAAAGCTATTGTCATTGTCATTGCCAATGAATGAACATCAATTTTAATATAAGTTAAGGGCTTAAGCAGTCTTTCAAGAGCATCTGTAAGCTCTGTAGGTGAGGTAGTATAAGTCAAAAGAGAACTTATTACAACAAGCGTAATAATTCGCACTGCCATAAACACAGCAGTTTCTATACCGTCAGCTGTAATTTTTAATCTGCCAAGCTGGGCAAGTGCCTCACCCTTGCCGTAAAACAAATTAAGCAGTGATGTAAGCAGAATAATAACAGCAAGCGGCTTAATGCTTTTGAGTACAGTTTTAAACGGAATTTTTGATACAAACACCAATACTGCCGCAAAGACAATAACAAGTAAAAGCGAAATAATATTTTTACATATAAAGATTGATACAATCAATAAAAAAAGCAATACAATCTTCATTCTCGCGTCCATCTTATGGATTGGCGAATTCCCCGGGAAATACTGACCGATTGTGATATCTGAAATCATATAGCAGCACCCCCTTCAAGGAGTCTCTTCATCTCAGCCACGCCCTGTTCAACAGTATATATATTAGTATTGCAGTCAATGCCTCTTGCCTTTAATTTCAGAAAAATGTCCGTAATCTCCGGCACATTAAGTCCCATCGCTTTAAGCTCTTCACCATGTGAATAGACTTCATCAACAGTACCATACATTGCAAGTAACCCCTTGTTCATAACAAGCACCTTTTTGCAGATTTTTGCAACATCCTCCATTGAATGTGAGACGAGAATAACTGTATTGCCCATACGGTGCTGATAATCCTGTACAAGTCTTAAAATGAGCTCTCTGCCCTTTGGGTCAAGTCCTGCACACGGCTCATCAAGGATAAGCACCTTTGGCTCCATTGCAATAATTGACGCAATTGCCACCCTGCGTTTCTGACCACCTGACATATCAAATGGTGATTTCTGCAGCAATGTATCCGACAAACCGACAAACTGCATACTCTCCCTGACACGCTTGTCAATCTCCTTATCGTCAAGTCCCATTTGCTTAGGACCGAAAGCTATTTCTTTATAAACAGTTTCCTCAAAGATCTGATACTCAGGATACTGAAAGCACAAGCCTACGGCAAAACGCACCTGCCTGATATTCTTTTTATTCTCCTTTGCCCAGATATCCTTATCATCAACAAAAACCTTACCGCCGTGAGGCTGCAAAAGTCCGTTGAGATGCTGAATCAAGGTTGATTTGCCTGAGCCTGTGTGCCCAATAATTCCTATAAGGTCACCTTGGTCAACACTAAAGCTCACATTTTCAATAGCCGCAGTTTCAAATGGTGTACCCACGCTGTAAAGATATTTTAAATTTTCACAGACAAGATATGCCATTTACCTTTCCTCCAGCTTTTTGCTTAAAAATTCAACACAGGAATCTGCATCAAGTATCGTATTGTCACTCTTTAATCCCAAGCAATAAATGAGTTCGGTTGACTGCGGAACATCAAGACCAAGTTCCTTAACCTCATCAACCCTTGAAAATATATTCTGAGGTGTATCGTCCATTCTGATTCTGCCGTCATCAATTACGATAACCCTGTCAGCCTGAACTGCCTCATCCATATAGTGCGTGATAAGGACAATGGTTATGCCCTCTTCACGGTTTAATTTTTTTATAGTTTCAATAACCTCACGTCTGCCGCTCGGATCAAGCATTGCAGTCGGTTCATCAAGCACGATACACATCGGCTTCATTGCAATTATACCTGCAACGGCAACACGCTGCTTCTGCCCGCCAGAGAGCTTGCTTGGCGACTTAAGCCTATAATCATACATACCTACTGTTTTGAGTGCCTCATCAACCCTGCGTCTGCACGCTTCAGATGGAACGCCTAAATTTTCCACACCAAAGGCAACATCCTCTTCAACGATTGACGATACAATCTGGTTGTCGGGATTCTGAAAGACCATGCCAACCTTTTTTCTTATATCAAAGATTGAATCATCCTCTGCTGCAATCTGACCGTCAACAATCACCTGTCCACTTTCAGCAAAAAGTATGCCGTTAGTCAGCTTGGCAATGGTTGATTTGCCTGAGCCATTATGACCAAGCACTGCAACAAACGAGCCCTTTTCAATTGTGAGATCAAGATTTTCAAGCACCTTGACTTTCTTTTCGACTTTGTCACCCTCATATTCCAAAACCTTATCGGCCTTGGCAGGCTTATAGTCGGGATCATCTTCTTCAACCATATAAGAAAAATCAACGTTTTTAAATTCAATCAAATTCATTTATGTACTGTCATTCCTTTGTCCAGATAGCAGATGAGCCGCAAGGCAGCACCTGATTTTTTGATGAAACAGGGAGTCCGATTTCATCAGCATCTACCCTGCCGCCCAGCTTACTTGTAATAACATCATCCAGAATATATTTCATAACAGATGCTGAAAGTCCCGTTGTATAGGAATTAAGCAACACCATAATCGGCTCGTCTGAAAGCACCTGAAATACAAGCTTTACAAAATCATAGATACTGTCCTCAAGATGCCAGATTTCACCCTTTGGTCCTCTGCCATAGCTTGGAGGATCAAGAATAATTATATCATATTTATTGCCGCGTCGGATTTCACGCTGAACAAACTTCATACAGTCATCAACAATCCAGCGGACATTTTGCTCATCAACACCTGAGAGTTTAGCATTTTCCTTTGCCCACTGCACCATACCCTTTGACGCATCTACGTGGACAACCTCTGCACCTTCCTTAAGGCAGGCAACAGTAGCACCGCCTGTGTAGGCAAAAAGATTCAGCACTTTGACATCCTCTCTGCCGGATTCACGGATAAGCTGTCTTGTATAATCCCAATTGACAGCCTGCTCAGGAAAAAGACCTGTATGCTTAAAGCCCATTGTTTTTATATTAAAGGTAAGATCTTTATATCTTACCTGCCAGGCATCGGGAATTCTTTTGAATACCTGCCACTTACCGCCGCCTGTGCGTGAACGCATATATCTTGCAGACGGCTGATACCACAGCCTATGCTCCTTTTCACTTTTCCATATAACCTGCGGATCCGGACGAATCAATATCTCTCTTGTCCAGCGCTCAAGCTTTTCACCACAAGAGCAATCAATTAATTCATAATCCTTCCAATCTTTTGTATATCTCATTTAATAATTCCTTATTAATCTATAAAAGTTATGATAAACGTTCACGGACTACATCCGCAATTCTATTGCCAAGCTCTGTTATCTGCTCGATATCAGCACCCTCAAGCATAACACGCACAAGAGGCTCTGTACCGCTTACGCGTACAAGAACTCTGCCGTCGCCTGAAAGCTCCATTTCAGCCTCCTGAACAGCTGAAATAATATATTCGTCATTATTATATTTCTGCTTGCCCTCAGGTGTAACAGTTACATTGATAAGCACCTGCGGATAAACACGCATAATATTTGCAAGCTCTGAGAGCTTTTTGCCTGATTTAACAACTGTCTCAACGAGCTGAACACCTGAAAGCTCTCCGTCACCTGTAGTTGCATAATCAAGGAAGATAACGTGACCGCTCTGTTCACCACCGATGTTATAGCCATCCTTAAGCATACGCTCAAGAACATATCTGTCTCCAACAGCCGTTTTTGCACAGGCAATATCATTTTCCTTACAGAACTTGAAAAATCCCATATTACTCATTACGGTTACAACAGCAGTATTTTTAGCAAGTCTGCCCTCTTCCTTCATTCTCTTTGAGCAGATTGCAATTACCTTATCGCCATCGACAAGCTCGCCATTTTCGTCAACGGCCAACATTCTGTCAGCATCACCATCAAAGGCAAGACCTAAATCAAGTCCTGCATCCTTAACAAATCGCATAAGCTCCTCGGGATGCGTTGAACCGCAATTATCGTTAATATTTACACCATCGGGTGTATCTGAAAGCATTAAGCATCTGGCACCGAGTGCAGTAAAAATATCCTTTGCACAAACAGAGGCACTGCCGTTTGCACAGTCGAGTGCAATGGAAAGACCGTCAAAACGTACTGAAGCAGTTGAAACAACATGGTCAACATAATCCTTAACCGCTGTTTTGCAGTAAAGTCTGTTACCAACCTTACCGCCGAGCATTGCAGGAATTTCCTGTGAATGATCAAGTATAATTGATTCAATTTCCTCTTCAATAGCATCATCAAGCTTGTAGCCTGTTTTCTGAAATATTTTAATTCCATTATATTCACAAGGATTGTGTGATGCAGAAATCATTACACCTGCCTCACATCCATATTTGCAAACAAGATAAGCTACCGCAGGAGTAGGAACAACACCAACAGAAAGCACATTACAGCCAACAGAAGTAAAACCGGCTGTGAGTGCAGCTTCAAGCATATCGCCTGATGCTCTTGTATCCTTACCGATAAGAACAGTTGGCTTTTCTGAATTGCTTTCCTTAATCAAAACCATTGCGGCTGCTCTGCCTATCTGCAAAGCAAGTTCGGGAGTAAGACTCTCATTGGCAATTCCCCTTACACCATCTGTACCGAATAATCTGCCCATAAATATATCCCTCTCTGAATTTTAGTGAATATGAAAAATCATAAAGTAATCATCTATAATATTTTTATATGCCTAATAAACCATTTTATCACAGCAAAGTTTGCTGACCCTCCTGCTCAAAGCCAAGATGCTTATATGCAAGAGTTGTTGCACATCTGCCGCGCGGTGTTCTTGAAAGAAAACCAATCTGCATAAGATACGGTTCATAGACATCCTCTATCGTAACAGCCTCCTCGCCGATTGCTGCAGCAATGGTTTCAAGTCCTACAGGACCACCGTTATAATTTTTAATCATTGTTGACAAAAGTACTCTGTCAATATTATCCAGACCAAGCTCGTCAATTTCCATTCTACCGAGTGCATCCACTGCCGCCTCACGGCTGATAACACCATCATATTTTACCTGAGCAAAATCACGGCTTCGTTTTAACAGTCTGTTGGCGATACGGGGTGTACCGCGTGAGCGTGATGCAATTTCAGCCGCACCATCGCTGTCAACAGGCATCTGAAGAATACCTGCACTTCTTGTAACAATGGTTGCGAGCTGCTCGTTGCTGTACATTTCAAGACGGAAGATAACACCAAATCTGTCACGCAGAGGCGCTGAAAGCTGACCTGCTCTTGTGGTTGCACCGATCAGTGTAAAATGCGGCAAATCAAGTCTTATAGAACGTGCCGACGGACCCTTGCCAATTATAATATCGAGTGCACCATCCTCCATAGCAGGATAAAGCACCTCTTCAACCTGTCTGTTCAAGCGGTGAATCTCATCAATAAAAAGCACATCACCCTCCTGCAGATTGGTAAGAAGTGCCGCTAAGTCACCCTGCTTTTCGATAGCAGGACCGCTTGTCACGCGAATATTAACGCCCATTTCATTTGCAATTATACCTGCAAGCGTTGTTTTGCCGAGACCGGGAGGACCGTAAAGCAAAACATGGTCAAGTGCTTCGCCTCTTCCCCTTGCAGCCTCAATATATATTTTTAAATTCTCTTTAACCTTATCCTGTCCTATATAATCATCAAGTGTTTTAGGTCTGAGCGAATTTTCAATATCATTATCATCAGGAGTAAAATCAGCTGTAATTATTCTGTTTTCAAAATCCATTTCTGTTTCCTGCATAGTTTATCTCCTATAAATTCTTAGCAAGCTGTTTAAGACCAAGTCTTATCATTTCATCAACCGAAAGCGACTTATCCATACTGCCAACAACCACAGCTGCATCCGACTGAGAATAGCCAAGTGCAACAAGTGCTTCAACTGCTTCTGCTGAATCACTGCCTGCACCGACTGACGCTGCACTTGATACGGCATCATTCGCACTGCCGACAGCAATAGAACCCATTTTATCCTTAAGTTCAAGCACTACTCTTTCGGCAGTTTTTTTTCCAACCCCCTGTGCACGTGTGATTGACTTAGCATCACCGGATGCAATACACAAAGCCAGCCTGTCAGGTGTAAGCTCGGAAAGAATTGCCGCCGCAGCCTTAGGACCGATACCGGATACGGTAATCAGAAGCTTAAAGGCATCAAGTTCCGCAAGGCTTGCAAAGCCATACAAATCCATTGCATCCTCACGCACGGCAAGATAAGTAAATACATTCACATTATCGCCGACCTTGCCGATTTCCTTAACCGTGTTAAGCGTTGTAAAACATTTGAAGCCGACACCGCCGCATTCAACAACTATAAAATTCACATCTGTGACAGTAAGTCTGCCATTAAGATTATATAACATAAAAAGATTCACCTTATTAATTAAATCAACGAATTCCATTTATTGTACCCATAAGTGAGCCACTGCAGTGGCCGTGACATATTGCCATTGCAAGGGCATCGGCAGTATCATCGGGTTTAGGAATTTTTTCAAGATTAAGCATTACACGTGTCATTTCCTGCACCTGCTTTTTTTCAGCTCTGCCATAGCCGACAACAGACTGCTTTACCTGAAGAGGTGTATATTCAAAAATATCAACACCATAGCTCTGTGCTGACAGTGTTATAACCCCCCTCGCCTGTGCAACATCAATGACTGTTTTAGCATTGTTATTATAGAAAAGCTTTTCCATACTCATTACCTCAGGCTTATACTTTTCAAACAAATAACACATATCGTTATAAATCGTCTGCAGTCTAAGAGGAAATGGAGTATGAGCATCAGTTGTGATTGCACCATAGCCGAGAACACGGAATCTATTTGCTTTATATTCAAGAACACCCCAGCCGACAATTGCATAGCCGGGATCGATACCGAGAATAATCATATATACTGCTCCATTTTAAATTAGTTTAATTATACCACGGC
>CAMWPJ010000084.1 GCA_947176035.1 uncultured Clostridia bacterium
GAATTATATATACTTAACATCTAAAGGAGATTTGAAAATATGAATTTCTCACAACTTGCAGGCGAACGATTTTCCTGCAGAAAATTTAAGGATCAGGCTGTTGAACAGGAAAAGATTGATATTATCCTTAAATCAGCACTCGTTGCGCCGACAGCAGTAAACAGGCAACCGCAAAGAATTCTTGTATTAAACAACAATGAAAAGCTTAGTAAAATTAATGATTGTACTAAATACGGTTTTGATGCACCACTCTGTTTTATTATTTGTTATGATAAAAGCAAGGCATATAACAGGGGCTACGACAGCAAAAATTCTGCTGAGATTGATGCCAGTATTGTTACAACCCATATGATGCTTCAGGCACAAGACATAGGACTTGGTACAACATGGGTAATGGCATTTAATCCACAGAAGGTGCGTGAGTGCTTTAATATTCCGCCTGAACTTGAAATTCTTGCGCTTCTTCCTACAGGGTACCCTGCCGATGATGTATTAATCAATCCTTTACACAGTAAATTCATTGATATCGAAGAAATGGTAAGCTATAATGAGTTTTAAATATATTAGCCAACTCATATAATATGCTTTCAGATAAAAGAATAACACCCCTGCCTTGGGGGAGCAGAGGTGTTGTTGTGGATGGAGTATTTTTAAAAACAGACAGAGAAATGAAAAAAGTATTTTATGAATTGAATGAGGAGAAACTCTGACTCCGTAATCTGTTTTCCACTTGAGGAGTTAAAAAGTTTGAAGAGTATCAACAAAGCCTATCGCTTTGTTTGATTAAATATTACCAAAGGAAAATTTCAAAACTATTAAAACAAAATGAACTTTATTTATTAATTTTATTGACAATTTGTTAATTGGGTGATTTTTATGAACAGCATAGTCGAATACATTGAAAATTATAAAGACAGAACATTCAGCGAATATCCGTTCAATGAAATTGATGCACTTGTATTTTCACAACTAAGCTATGTTGATTATTCTGCAATCGTTTGTAAATTTGACAGCGAAGTAGAAATAACATTAAAGGATGCTGCATATCAATACTTCAACTTATATTCTGAGGAGGAGATTAATAAAAAAATATCAATTGTGCACAAGGCAGGACTGCTGTTGAAACAATGTTCGGATACAGAAAGATATAAGAATATCCGATTGCTTAAATACACTAATAATATTGATGATAAAATTGATAAACAGTTTTCAGCCTTAACATTTTATATAAACGATGATTTAGCAGTTATAGCCTTTAAGGGTACAGATATAAGTATAACTGGTATAAAGGAATCCGCCATGCTTAGCTATATGTTCCCTGTCCCTGCACAAATTCATGCACTGTACTATTTACAAGAGTGCGGAATGATTGCGGATAGGAATCTGATAATATGCGGACATTCAAAGGGCGGTAATCTTGCAACCTTTGCAGGGGTGAGCTGCTCCAATTCACTGAAAAAGAAAATTATTGGTATCTATGAGTTTGATGCCCCAGGCTTTCCTATAGAAATGATAAGCAGATACGATTATGTACAAATGAGAGATAAAATATATTCTTATATACCGCAGTCTTCCATAATCGGCTGTATGCTCTATCATGATTCATCGCGAAAAATCGTAAAAAGTACTAATGAAAATATTAAGCAGCATCAGGTTTCTTCTTGGGTTGTTGAAGATAATCATTTTGAATTCACGGAAGAAACGGATGAAAAAAGCAAATTTGTTGACAAATATCTCAAGCAGCTTACCGCTCAGGTTGGGCAGGAAAATATTGCAGATGTTTTCGAAGCAATATTTGATTTTATTGAGGAATCAGGCATAAAAAGCTATGAGGATATAAAAGTATTTGATGCAGTCAGGCTGAAAAAAGCAATTAACTCACTGAAAAATATAACACAGCAGGAAAAGGATGTTATAGATTCAACCATCAAGCAGGCAATCAAAGAAATGTCGCGCCTTATATATGAAGAGGGTCGACAGTCATTAAGCAGAAGATTCAATCTGATTGACGAACCACAGTAGCTGAAATATGATAATCAAAGGGGGTAAAATTATGAATAATAATGAAAGATATTTTGTTACACTGATGTCGTCACATTTAAATAATATACCTCCTGCGCCTTCTTCCGATATTGACTGGGAAGAGATATTCAATCTATCAAGCATTCACAATGTTTGTGCAATTACAGCAAATCAGATTCTCTTACTTGACAAAGAATTTCAGCCCGAAGCGCAAATTCTTTCAAAATTTCGCCAGCAGCTTGGTTATACACTGATTGACAGTGACGAAAAAGAAAAAGCATTATCATATCTCAAAAACCTTTTATCAGAGAATGAAATTGAATTCATTTTAGTTAAGGGTGCAATACTCAAAAAGCTTTATCCAATCAAAGAATTCCGAACAAGCAGTGACATAGATGTTATTGTAAAAAACAATGATTTAGAAAAACTGCGTAATATTCTTAATGAAAATACAGACTGCATAATCACAAATGATACCGAGAAGGAGGTTTCCTTCAGTTATATTGAGCAGAGCATAGAGGTTCATAGCACACTGGATACAGATAATACCTATTTCGAAAAAATATTTGATATGAGTGAAAAACACGGCTATGAATATAAAATCAGCAACGAGGATCATTTGCTTTATGTTCTGTGCCATATCATAAAGCATTTCAGCGCTTTTGGTGCCGGCATAAAAATGTTTATGGACATAGATGTTATCATAAGAAATATGGAAGACATTGATTATAATAAGTTTATAAAAAAATGCCGCCAAATAAACATTGAAACCTTTGCAAAAGCAAGTCTTGCACTTTGCCATAGCTGGTTTGATACACCTGTTGCAACTGAAATTGATTTGAACAGTGATTTCAAACTGAAAGAGCTTTTTGAAAACGAAATTATCAGCAGCGGTAATTTCGGCTATAGCAAAAGAAATGCAGGTGATTACTATATCAACAACGTAATTAATGAAAAAGGTAAAAACAATTTATCTGTTAAGCTGAGAGCACTTGTTACCCTATTCTTTCCGAGTATAGATTATTTAAAAAATCATTACAGGTACTCAGCCAAATGTCCGCTGCTTTTGCCAATTGCATGGCTGAGCAGATTACTCAGTGCCGTATTTAAAAGAAATAAGCAATCAAAAAATACAATTCGAACAATACTGAATTCCGGTGCTGAATCTGAACAGTATAAACAATTACTCAATGAACTTAAAGTCTAAAAATGCAAAGTGGTTTAATGAAACTTTTTAAATCAAAGGAAAATTATGACTTTAAAAGCAATTGAAATAAATGGTGAAAATAAACGTAAGATTTTCTCTGAAATTTATATGAGGTCCAGAGGTATTGTAATCAAAGATTCTCATATACTTATTTCTCATGAAGTGAATACAGATTACTATTTGATTCCGGGCGGTGGTTTAGAGAAAAATGAAACACACGAAGAATGTTGCACTCGCGAAGTTTATGAAGAAACAGGATATATAGTAAAACCTACTTGCCATTTTCTCACGATAAATGAATACTACGAAAAGTTCAAATTTATCAGCCACTACTTTCTCTGCGACATTGCAGAAAAAACGAAACAAAATCCGACTGTCAATGAAGTTAAACGTGGTCTGATTCCTGAATGGATAAATTTAAATAAGATGCTTGAAATATACTCGAGACATAATGATTTTGTGATAACCAACGAAGAAAAGCGTAGAGCCTATTTGCGAGAGTATACTGCATTGGCAGAATATTTTAAGAAATAAATTGAATGAAAGTACACTCTGATATGCATAATTTATACAGCAAAAAACCGCGAACATTTTGTTCGCGGTTTCCTTCGTTATCATACCTATGTATTAACATCGCAGCATCTTATTATTATTTTAGAAGTTCCTCAGCTGTAAATTCCTTTTTACAATCTGGGCACTTATAGAATACATCAATCTGATTAACAACGTGGTAGTCCGGATTATTATATCCAATTCCGTTATAAGTACAGTTTTCTCTTATATTATGAATTGCTTTATGCTCTGTTTTATAAAGCTTTGCTCCGCATACAGGACACCTCTTTTTGACAAACAGTCCAAGTAAAAAATCCTTTATAGAAAACCTATAGGAATATGAATAGTTCGAAGATTTATTTGGTTCTAAGCGCATATAAAACCCTTACCTATTGATCAATTTCTTTCATAAGCTTATCATGATGTGCAGCCTGCTTATTTCTGACAACAGCTGCAGGAATAAACGCAAACAACATCACAATAGCCGCGCCCAGGAAAAGCTCCATAGGATAAACGATATCTGCGTCAGCAACACCCTTATTTGCAAGGCTGATAATTGTCTGCGCAATCAGCGGACCTACAATCATAGGCACAAGAACATACATAACCATTCTGCAGCCCTGGAACAGACCTTCCTTGCCCTGTGGGATATAATCTCTGTAGGATGCTGTGAAAAGTCCTGCCATGACAAGGCTTACACCTATGGCGAGTATGCCGCCTACAATAAGAACGGCAATAAGTGTTTTTTCATTCTTACCGATTAAGAATTTTGTGCTCCAGATGATAAGACTGCCTAACACACCGGCAATAATTGTCGGAAAATAAAAATGCTTTTTACCGTATTTATCCATTAATGAAGAAACAAGAACAGATAATCCGGCAGCTACAACCATAATGATTGCAACAGGGATAATGTAATCGGTAATACCTAATGTACCCTCAATCAGATTGAAAAGATAGTTAACAAAAATCTGATATGCAATCGCAGAAATCATATTACCTGCAAGGCAAACATAAAGCATTTTGTTTTCTTTAATTACCTTTAGCTGAAGTGAGTATGTAAAGTCAGAGAATAATGAGTTATCCTTACAAGGCTTGAGCCCTTCCTTATCCTTCATGATTGCAAGACCGATTAAACCGCCTATTGTGGGAATAATGCCTAAAATCAGGAAAAACTTTTTCCAATCATCGGTAGTTGCGGAAGCGTTTGTAAGACCGTCAAAACCTACAAATACAACCGCAATTGCAAGCAGCGGCATAATTGCAAGAACGGTATCAACCTTAGCTCTGTTGGCTGTATTCGAAATATCGGTTACCCAAGTATTAAAGGCAGCGTCATTACTGATTGAACCGATAATTGACATAACACAATCCATAACTACGACTAAAATTACTAAAGGCAAAACTTTATCAGCACTCGGCTGCATTGGTACGAGGGCAAACATCATAATCGTGAAACCCCATATGAGATAACCCCAGCAGATAAACATTTTACGTTTGCCTGCGCGGTCACATAAAGCACCGCCTATAAGTGTTGACAGGGTTGCAAATATTGCAGAAAATGCAACCATTAATGTTGTTGCGTACGGTGCTCTTGTAATTTCATTCTGCATAAAACGTGAGAAATACATATTCTCAACAACCCAAGCAATCTGACCAACAAGACCAAACAGTACAATTGATATCCAGGTGCGCCCGGCAAGTGCACCTGCGCCTTTCGTTTTAGCCATAGCTAATTCCCCCTTATTATTTATAACTTTATAATAACATTATTAAGATTTATTTACAAGCGTAAAAAAGCTCAGTGGTTATTATTAGCCACTGAGCCACAATATTTCTATTATCTTTGTTGATTATCTGCCTTTTTCAAAGGAACGAACCCTATATTTGGCTCCTGTTGATTCACATACAAGCCTTGCCTGTTCAATATCTTCCTCACTTATTACATCAACAACAGTCATTCTTACATCATTGCAATACTTAACACACTCACGTGTAAAATCAAGCATTGCTTCAAATGCCTTTCCCGGGTATATATTTCTTGTTATTTTATCGTATTTCTCAGATGTAGGCTCATTAAGAGAAACCGAAATCGTATCAAAAAGCGCAGAAAGCTCTTTAGCGGTCGGCTTTTCATTGATTAAGTCCGAAAGACCATTGGTGTTTAGTCTCAGATTAATATCAGGATTAATACTTCTTATATACTTAGCGGCATCAACGAGATTATCATAAGCATTTGTCGGCTCACCGTATCCGCAGAAAACAGCACTTTCAACCTTTGTGAAATCGAAATCATCAATCGCCTTTACTATTTCTTCGATAGTAGGTTCTTCATCAAACCAGAGCTTTTCAGCATCCCCTACTGCATCACCCTTTGAGCGAATGCAAAAAGCACAATTGCAAGGGCATTTATTTGTAATATTGAGATAAACTCCACCCTCGAGAGTATAAACTATATCTGCCATAGTATCACTTCTTTCATTTTAAAATCGTTATCTCTTATTAAAATTCAGATAGCTTTTTTTAAGCTTTCCGGCATCAAAGGCAGCGGCAAGAATTATAAAAACAACAGCACTGCCTATAGCTTGAATAACATTACCATAAATATTAACAAAAGCATATGACTTATCAATAATCAAATCGGCTAAAAAGTATGCGCCAACCGTTATTGCTCCTGCAGGTATTGTAAACAATGCTGTAAGTGGTGTCAAGATTTTTTCACTCTTTTTATTAACTAAAACAAATGGAAAAGCTATAAGTGCTTTTGTAATTAATGTTGCAGGGATATATGTAACCCAGCCTGATGCCAAATCTGCCAGTGCCTCTCCTACCGCAGCTGCAAAGAATGCCCATGGGCCACCCAAAAGTGATGCTGTAAGATAAACCAATGCATCGCCAAAATGTACATAACCGGCAGCAACAGGTACAGAAATGAATCTTGTAAAAACAAAAATCATAGCAGTGAGCATTGCAGTTATTACCATTTTATACAATTTGATATTTTTCATATTAAGTCCCTCAAATGCTTTTCAAAATCAATTCCGTCATTATGATTTTCGCAGTCTGTATCTGCTATAACCTTGCTAATAAATTCAGTGGCAAGCACAACTGAATCAACAAGTGTCATACCCTTTAAAACTCCGCCAGTAATGATTGACGCAAGAATATCACCTGTACCGCTATAGTAACCGCCAATCAAAGCTGAAGATGCAATTGCCATATCATCATTATCATATACAAGATTTGAAATCATATCGCCGCTCTTATATCCTGTGACAACTATTCTTTCAATTCCGTCACACTGCAATTTATTTGCATAATGATTGATATCATCCATATTTTCACTGTATTCTTCATCGGCTAAAAAGGCTAGCTCTGCAATGTTAGGTGTTACGATATCAGCCTTATGACAAAGCTGCTTTATTTTTTTACACATAGCATTGGTATAACCGCTATACAGAGCACCATTATCAGCCATTACAGGATCTACAATCACAGTTGTTTTTTCTGTTTTGAATTCATCAATAAAGCAACTTATTATATCAAGCTGTTTTTCACTTGTAACAAAACCTGTTAAAATTGCATCAAATGTCACACCAAGCTTTTTCCATTCATTAATGTAATCATTCATATGCTCCGTCAAATCTCTCTGCATAAAGCTATCGTAAGCAGTTTGATTTGAAAGAACAGCAGTTGGAAGCGGATGAACCTCGCTGCCCATTACAGATATAATCGGCATGGCTGCAGTGAGCGAGCATTTTCCAAAACCAGATAAATCATTGATTATCGCACATCTCTTCATTTTTTCGCCTCCCATTGATTATTAGATGATGATATTATATAATAATACTGTATTTAATAAAATATACAGTTTAGATAATTTTATGAGGTACAGATATGAAAAAGTATACGCAGTTATATAATGAAATAAAAAGTATGATCATTAGTGGCGAGCTTAAGAGCGGCGACAAAATCCCCTCAGTAAGAAAGGCGGCACAAATATATAATGTTTCCATTACAACTGTTCAAAATGCATATTTTGACCTTTGCGCAGATGGTTTCATAATTGCACAAAATAAAAGTGGTTATTTCGTATCTGAAATAAAAAACAGCTTACCTAGCAGAAGCATTAAAATCGAAAAGAACAATATTGAATTTGACCTGACAGGCGGCTCAGCAGATGCAGACAGCTTTGATTTTACACTATGGCAGCGTTATATAAAAAGTGCCCTGCGTCAATCGGAACGACTTTTATCCTACAGTCAGCCGCAAGGAGAATATGATCTCAGGTGTGCCATTGCTGAATATATTAGAGAAAAAAGAAATGTAATAACCTCTCCCGACAGAATAATTATCGGTGCAGGTGTAGGCACGCTTTTGCAGATATTATGCTCCTTACTTGACAAAAGAAATTGTGTTTCCTTCCCTGATAAAAGCTTTGCTCAAGGCATAGGTATTTTTTCAGATTATGGATTCGAAGTTCATACAAGAGATAAGGATGCAGACATAATATATGTTTCACCATCCCATATGACACGCTGGGGTGACGTTATGCCCATAAAAAGGCGGCTTGAGCTGATTGAATATTCGCAGAAAAATAATTCGCTTGTTATTGAAGATGACTATGAAAACGAGTTTTTATATAATGTAAGACCAACTCCCTCTATATTTGCTTTAGGTAAAGGAAATATTGTATATATGGGATCTTTTTCAGCAATGCTCCTGCCGGGTATACGAATAAGCTTTATGGTACTTACAAAAGAGCTTGCAGAAAAATATGACAGCTGTGCAGAACGTTTTGCGCAAACAGCAAGCAAAACAGAACAAATAGCACTTTGCAATTATATCCGTGATGGACATATAAAATCGCAAATAAGAAAAATTCGTCGTCTTTATACTGCTAAAACAAAAACATTTGCTGATTTGCTAAAAAATAATTTGCCTGATGCAAAAATCGAAATCGGTGAAAATACATTGCAAATTATATTAACTGCTGATTTTAAAAAGCAATTGACATCCTTTGAGGATGAAGGAATAAAAGTATTTGTTGAAAAATTTGAAAATGGGAAAATCGTAATGGTTTTATCACCTTCAGCAATTGCACATACGAATCTTGAAGAAGCCGCAAAAAGGCTGAAAAAGGCAATATTTTAAAAAAGTTATACTTTTCAGTCCCAAAAAACGGACTCAAAACGCTACCCCTATTGATTAAGAAATTTCTTGTGATAAAATGAATTTGTTAAGAAAAGAAGGAGGAATTTCTTATGAAAAAGCAGGTTAAAAAAATTATATTAGGTTTAATAATTATGACGATTACACTCATTGCAGGCTTCGGCATCACAATTATTTCGTTTAATC
>CAMWPJ010000085.1 GCA_947176035.1 uncultured Clostridia bacterium
GTCCTGAATCAGCAACTCGTCCTGTAGATAAGGACTTCCCTAAGGGTGTTCAGGCACTTTGCCGTAAGTATGGTGCTCTCCTTGTTTGTGACGAGGTTGTATCAGGCTTCCGTATCGGTGTTTCAGGTGCACAGGGCTACTATGGTATTGATCCTGATATCACAATCTTCGGTAAGATTATTGCCGGTGGTTATCCGGGTGCAGGCGGTATCGGCGGTCACAAGGAAGTAATGAAGTATCTTGGTGCCGGTCTTGATAAGGCTGAGGGCAAGAAGATTCATAAGGCAATGTGTGGCGGTACAATGGCTGCTACTCCTATTTCTTGCTGTGCAGGTTATACAGTAATTTGTGAGATTGAGAAGAGAAATGCTTGTCAGGTTGCTGGTCAGATGGCTGACAGACTTGTTAAGGGTCTTAATGAATCAATCAAGAAGTATGACCTTCCGTTTGTTTGCTACAACATCGGTTCAGTATGTCATCTTCACACTGTTGCTACAATGCACTTCAAAGTTGATTGGAAGAGACCTTGGACAATTCCGACCGTACTTAAGCAGACATCTATCCGTCAGTCAGAGATGCAGTATATGGGTGCTGCTTATATGGCTGAGGGTCTTGTAACTCTTGCAGGCTCACGTCTTTATACTTCAAGTGCTTACACTGAAGAGGATATTGATGAATGTATCCGTCGTTTTGACAAGGTGCTTTCACAGTGCGAAAAGATTGATTATTAATTCAAGCCAAACAAGAGTCGAACAAAATAAGGTTTAAATCAACAAATTTTCGCTTATACGTTGTTAAATTTTCATCGAATACGAAAGTATGCGATGAAAATTATGCCTTGTCTAACCCAAAATTTGAATGATTTAAACTGCCGTGCACCTAAAATAATCAGTTTTTTGTGCATAGCGGCATTTCCTTGCCGCAGGTATACTGTCGTATATCAAGGCAAAAAATGATGTTAGGTACGGAAAACTGATTGTTTTAGGCTATTGGGTTCGACTTTTGTTTGGCTAACTTAGGGAGCGAGAAAACTCGCTCCCTTTAGTGGCATATATACAGTTTAAATTCTAAGGAGAAAAATTTATGGCATATGAAATTGAAGAAGCTAAAAGATTAGTTGTTGAGGCTGGTAAAAAGCTTCTTGAAACCGGTTTAATTGCACGTACATGGGGTAATGTATCTGCAAGAATCAGTGAAACTCAGTTTGTTATTACTCCATCAGGCCGTGCTTATGATACACTTACTCCTGATGAGGTTGTAGTTGTTAATATTGATGACTGCTCACACGAGGGGGATATTAAGCCTTCATCTGAAAAGGGTATCCACGCAGATTCATACAAGCATCATCCGCTTGTTAATTTTGTTATTCACACACACCAGAAGGCTGCTACAATTGTCAGCATTACTGGTATGGAAATCAGAAATGTTTATAACGAGTTCAAGCCTGTACTCGGTGACGTTGTTCCTGTTGCTGAATATGCAATGTCAACCACAACCCCTCTTCGCAAAAAGGTTGAAAAGTGCATTATGATGAACCCAAGCTGCCGTGCATTTATGCTTATGCACCACGGCACACTCTGTATGGGTAACAGCTATGAGGAGGCATTTGAGGTTGCTGAGACTCTTGAAAAGTGCTGTGAAAAGGTAATTAAGGATAACTATCTTCGTCATTCATGGAATAGCGAATATTCAGAGGATGCTAAGAGAAATTACTTCCTCAATAAAAACAGTGCAGGCAAAATGCCGGAGGCTATTTGTGACCTTGGTTCTTCTGTAAGAAACGGTCATATCTTCACATTAACATATGACGGCGGCAAGAAGGTTGATGTTGATATTGAAACAGGTCTTGCTGTAAATGGTGTTGCTCCTAAGTGTGCAAAGCTCCACAGAGAGATTTATAAAGAGGAAGAGTGCACAATGATTAATCATCTCACAAATCCTTATGTTGTTGCTGTGTCATGCCTTGGCGAAAAAATGTATCCTATGATTGATGATTTTGCTCAGATCGTAGGCGTTGATGTTAGAAACTGCCCATGGATTGATGGTGATACAGACGCTTGTGCCGAGGAAATTGCTGAGGCAATTATGAACAGAAATGCAGTTCTTATCGAGGGCAACGGTGCACTCGTAACCGGTAATAGCGAGGGTGATATGCAGGCTCTCGAGCTGATTATGGAAAAGGGATGTGAGGCTGCTGTTGATGTTGATATCTTCAACCGTCCTCATTATGTTCCAAAGGCAGAATGCTTCCTTATGAGAACAGTATATCTTGCTAAGTATTCGAAGCAGATTAACAAATAAATTGTGTCTTTTTCCATTAGAGATTATAAAAAATAAGCGGTGAGTTTTAAACTCACCGCTTTTACTTTTCCATATTTTCCAAAGCAAATTCAATGCATTGTATGATTAATTCACTCCTGCTGATATCAGAGCTGTATGCAATTGAATCAAGCTCTTTTAATAATTCAGTATCTATTCTTATTGATATAATGTCTTTCGCTTGCTTTTTCGGTTTAAAGTTGTTCATTGTTTTCACCTCTTGACTTATTGTATCACATATGATAGTATTAATGTGTATTAGATTTAGTAATACCCAATATAATACGAAATGCGATAGCTATGGATATAAATAATAATATTTTAAGAGATTTATGGGATGGCAGCATTTGTCCTGCTGACAAATTAGAGGTTACTGAAGAATACAAAGATGCGTTAAATCAATTGCTTGTTTGTGAAGAGAAGATAGAAAAAATGATAGCTCCTGAAAACAAAGAATTGCTTATGGAGCTTTCAGAAGCAAATACAAATTTAGAAGTGATTGCTGAATATCAGGCATTTGAATGTGGTTTTCAGCTTGCTGTAAAGCTGTTTGCTGCAGCGTTAAAATAAGATTATAAGCAATGCTCCTTTTGTCGCCGAATAAATTCATCGTTGTAAATTTACAGGTGGGTGAGAAAATACCCAATAGCTTTAACCATTGGGTATTTTCTTATATTACTATTCTTACAATCATTCACATATCAACAGACCATAGCCTTTACCGCGCTGGTAAATAATTTTTGTCTCGCCGTCAATCCCAAGATATACGAAAAAGCTGTGGCCGAGCATTTCCATCTGTACGATTGCCTCATCGTCAGTCATCATTTGAGGGGCGATAGTTTTCTTTCTTCTTATTTCAATTGATGATGCGTCAAACTGCTCAAAATCATCCATTGTAATCTCTTCGCTTGATGGAATGAAGGCATTTGCAATTTCGTCAATTGCACCTTTTCTTTTTTTATCTACAAGATATGTTTTGAGCTTTCTGATTTTTCTTTTTAAATCGTCAACTGCCATATCAATAACAGGCTCAATTCTGTCTGCTTTTGCCTCGCCGCGGATAAATGAGCCTACGTTAATAACCGTGATATCACATTTATATCCATCCTTTACCTTTGAAAGGGTAACATCAAAAGATGCAGCCTCCGGCAGCATTTTTTCAATTCTTTTGAGTTCCTTGTCAATTCCATCCTTTGTGCCTTGCTTTAATTCAAAGCCTCTTGCTGTAATATTAATCATAAAATCAGCCTCCCTGCTGAAGAAAATTGCGGCATAAAAATTATAAATACTATCTGCCGCAATTCTATTATACACCTTGCGGCGAATAATAAACAGTATTTACTTTAATATGTATTTTTGGTATAATATATAGGCGATATTTACAGTTTAACGGAGAGCTGTTATGGCTAAATATAAAAGAAATGCTTTAGATAAGCTGAATGTTTTGTTTTTTGGTAAGGATCTCCGAGTTACCGATGGAGAGCCTTATACTGAAATCAGAGAGTTTGATTTTTCTTCATATTATCCCGAGGAGAAGTATATTTATAAGCAGCAGCTGCCAAGTGAAAATGTATTTGACATTCGTGATTTCGGTGCAGAGATAAGCTGTGATGATAATGCGGAATTTATAAATAAAGCAGTTAATGCAGCAGCTGAAGTAAACGGAACAGTTCTTATTGATGGCGGCGATTACTCTTCAGGAACGGTTATACTTAAATCAGGTATAACCCTTTTTATATCTAATGGCTCGTCAATCATATCAAGGATTGATGGCAAAGGATTTGAAGAAAAACACGCTTTAATTTATGCTGAAAATGCGAGTAATATAACGCTTACAGGCGGTGGAAAGCTAAAATGCAACGGACATCTATATGGCAGAAGGCCTGTTGCTGATAAAAATAATACAGCTCCCGCAAATTATATTGATGTTATTGAAATGCGGCAGGACTATCGCTCGCAGCTTCGTTTTGGCCATCCGAGCAAGTATGGTAATCCTATTTATATTAAGCATTGCAAAAATATAAATGTTGATAATTTTATTATTGAAAACAGTGCTTACTGGAGCTTTAAGCTGTCGAATTGCGACAGGGTAAACATAAAGAATTTTATAATAAACAATAATAGGAATGTTGCGAATGCTGACGGTATTGATCTTGCAGGTACAAGTAATGTTGATATCAGTCACTGCTTTATTTCAACAGCTGATGACGGAATAGTTATAAAAAATGCAGTCTGGCTTGGTAATAATAAGGCTATGCGTAATATTAAAATTGCCAATTGCGAAATTATCAGCAGAACAAATGCTATCAAAGTTGGAACAGAGACTACATATGACATTAGCAATATCAGCATTTCCGATTGCAGACTGTTTATGACAGACCTGTATCCGGGAGGTGTGTCGGGCATTTCACTTGAGGCGTGTGACGGCACTGCTTTGAGCGATGTTAAGGTTAATAATATCAGTATGGACAGATGTACCTGTCCTATATTTATCAGACTCGGTAATCGCAATCGTGCAAGTGAGGTGAATTCACAGAGTGCAAATGCGGTTGAGTTTGGCATCAAAGCAAAAAAAGGCAGGGAGCTGAGCAAAAAGCTTTTTGACGGTAAAAGCCATGTGAGGGATATTACTATAAGCAATGTTCATGCTACGGGTGTTGAGCTGCCGATTATTATTGCAGGGTATAAGCAGCGTGGCAGGGTTAAACGTGTTGAAAATGTTACACTTAAAAATATAATGCTTGAGTATGCTGATATTCCCGAGACGATAGACAGACGAATGTTTATACCTGAGTATACCAAAGAATATCCAGAGGGATGGAGATTCAGAAACCTGCCTGCTTATGCACTGTGGGCAAGGCATGTGCATGGTCTTGCTTTAGAAAATTTTACATATGTTCATCCGCAGAAAACGTGGAAAAAGAATATAATTAAGATTGATGTTATTTAAATATATTGAATTTTGCCATAAAACGGCTGTGCAACCATTGGTTGCACAAAAAATCAACTTTTGTAAAGTGAAATATGTTGTTTTTATATAATTATGTCTGATAAAATTTATGTATCAGTACAGAAAGGATTAAGCTTATGGATATAATGACAGCGAACAGACTTCAGCAGTTAAGAAAGGAAAACGGCTACAGTCAGGAGGTGCTGGCTGAAAAGCTTGGTATCAGCCGCCAATCAATTTCAAAGTGGGAACGTGCAGAATCATCACCTGAAATTGATAACCTTATTGCATTGTCTAAAATATATGGTCTGACCGTTGATGAGCTACTCGACACAAGCAGTGATAAGGTGGTCATTAAAAATACAAATAAAAAGGAAAAGGATTTTAAGGGTAAATTGAAATCACTTTTGTCAAAGGCGAATGATTTCGGAATTTATCCCGAAACAGCAAAAAAACTGATGATATTTCCATTCCCGATAATTATTGTATTTTTGTATCTTGCATTTTCAATGATATTTAAAATATGGCATCCGCTTTGGTTGATTTTTATGACAATTCCTATTTATTATAGGTTTGCAATTGCCTGCAAGGCTAATAATAAAAAGGTTTTTGCACTTCTTATTCCTGTGCCTGAAATAGTAGTAACAGTATATCTGATGCTTGGAATTTCGCTCAGCTTATGGGGATATGCAAGTATGCTCTTTTTAATCATTCCTTTATATTATTGGATTGTGCTTGTAACAAAGAGTAAGGATAAATAGTAATCAGAAGGGATTTTGATATGGATAAAAGTCAGAAAAAGCTTTTAGCTGTTATCATTTCGGTAGTGCTTGCTTTTACTGTAGGCATTACCTGCATATCATTATTGCAGATGCCGGATTTAGATGCGGATAATTCAGCACGAATAACGATTGGTGAAGCAAGAACAATGGTGCTTGAATATGCAGGTGCTCAGGAATCTGATGTTGTTTTCACGAATCAGGATACGCATATTAGACCGGATATGCGTATCTATAAGCTTGAGTTTAATGACGGCACCATGGAATATGAATTTAAAATAGATGCACATACAGGTGAGATTATAGAAAGCTCGTCAGAGCCGCTTGATTAAATTATGTCTTTTCCCGTTATGCTGTGTCTCGTCAAAACAAATTCCGCATTTAAACAATTGCTTACGCAATATGTACCAAATGCTCCATTTGTTTATCCTCTTCCCAAAAAGCAAAATGCTTTTTGGGAGCCCTGATTAAATTCTGCTCGGTCACATATCTATATATGCTCCCGTCGACAAAATTTGCCAAATCCTTGCCTAACGAAAAAATCCATTAATTTAAATATTTTTCGGATATTTACAATTCCAGATTTTTTAATATCTCTGCACTGTCAACAAGCCCTATTGTTCTGTTGAGCTCTTTGCCGTCTTTTACATACATAAGTGTCGGCACTGCCATAACTCCGTATTTATCAGCCAGTTCGGAATGTTTGGTAACATCAAGCTTGCATACCTTAAGTTTGTTGCAATGCTTTTTTTCAAGATGATCCAGAACGGGTGCAATTATCCTGCAGGGCATACATTTGTCAGAGTAAAAATCAAGTATAACAGGGATGTCGGACTCGAAAACCTCTTGTTTAATATTGTCATTATTTATATTCATAGTAAACACCTCTTTTATTATTAGAGTTTGTTTTTACTATGGATATATTTTTATAAAAAAATGTAATAGCAAGAAAATTATGTCATATAAACTGTAAAATGATAACATATTATTATTTTTAGCTATATAATCTGTGTTGACACAAATCTGATTAGATGATATATTGTTTTTACAGTCGAAATCTAAGAGGTGTTTTTTTGAAAAAAGCAATTAAAATATCAATCCCCGTTGTTCTTATTATAATATGTATTGCCGCGGGTCTTTATTTTAACTCTCAGCGTAATACAGAGCCGCAGACCACGGCGGATATCAATATAAGTACAACCAAAATTTCGAAATATCAAAGCTATATTGACAAAAACAGTGATTTTGTCGGTTATATTAAAATTGACGGCACAGATATTGATTATCCGGTTGTACAGGGAGAGGATGACGAATTTTATCTCAATCATAATTTTGAAAAGGAAGAAGAGGAGCGCGGTGCTATTTATATGAGTGCCGAGTGCGACCCTGACAAGCTTGATTTCAACACAGTGATTTATGGACATAACTGGCTTGATGATACTGTGTTCTCTCAGCTTGTTAACTATGATGATATTGAGTTTTATAAGGAGCATCCTGTAATTACTTTTGACGGAATTTATGATGACAGACAGTGGAAAATTTTTGCAGTGTTCATCACAAATGCCGATGAAAATGAAGACAATGGTTATGTATTCAACTATATTTATCCGCATCTTGGCGGTGATAATTTTGATGGATATATGAGTGAGGTCAATAAGCGTACACTGTATAGAACGGGTGTTGACGTCAATAAAGATGATAAAATACTGACCCTTTCAACCTGCTCAAGAAAAATGGATACACGCAATTATCGTGCAGATGCAAGAATAGTTGTTGTTGCCAGACTTATGAGAGAAGGGGAGAGTGTACAGGTTGATGTATCAAAGGCTGAGTTGAATCCGTCACCTAAATATCCTCAGCGCTATTGTAATATTATGGGTATAGCCAATGCCTATGCAGATGATGAATATTGGTACCCATATGAGAATGAATAATTAAAACATACTAATAAATAAACCGCAGTATCATCCGGTACTGCGGTTTTATGTTAGGTAAATATATATAACACATATCTATTTGTCAAAAATTCCGTAAAGAACAGTTGATATGATCGTGTCATAATGCTTTAAAAGTTCGTGAGAAAGCTTTGAAGCACTTTCAGTGTCGTTGTTTCTTACAGCATTAACAATTTTGCTTTCCATAGCCTGAAAGGTATTTTCATATAAAAGTATCATCAATTCTGCGAAATTTTCATCACTTATTTTTAACTTGTTGTCTTCCAAGTGAATAATCTGCAAAACCTTGCTTTTCATTGCGTTATCCCAGTTTTGCTTGTGCTGTGCGATTTCAGTCATAGATTCTTCGGTAAATTCTCTTCTTCTGAGTACATATGCAAGTCTTAATATTGTAAGATGAGACGGGTTTTCATGCCAATACTTTATTCTTTCTACATAATAGTTGTGAAGATTATCATAAATGCTTAAAGAATTATCAATTTCAAATTCTTCAACATCGCTGCTTAAATTGTCAAGTGCATAGCATACACAGGCGCACAGCAGCTCTTCTTTTGATGAAAAGTGGTGATAAAGCTTGCCCTTTGAAATGCCGTTTTGCTTACAAATATTATTCAATGAAACGTTGCTGCCTTTATCTGCGAATTCATCAATAGCACATTCAATAATATAATACATACTGTTTATACTTTTTTCTTGTTGATTCATATGCGGTCTCCTTTCATAATTGATTTCTATAGGTTTATTATAACACACTGTAATATAAAAGTAAAC
>CAMWPJ010000086.1 GCA_947176035.1 uncultured Clostridia bacterium
AACCTATTCCGTAACCCCCGTTTTTTTGAGTACGCGCTGAATCTGCACGATAAAATCTGTCAAACAATCTGTTCGCAGGGCATTGAGGCAAATCTTCACAAGTGTTGCTTATTTCAAGATGAATATGTTTTTCATTACGATTGAGCAAAACCTCAATTTTTTCGTTTTCCTTTGAGTATTTAACAGCATTATCCATCAGGATTGATATAAGCCGTGAAAATAATTCTTTATTTATAAGAAAAGTAATATCTTGTTCAATATTTTTTTCAATGCAAATGTTTTTTAATTCTGCATTTTCAGTAAACATATTTGTTACCTTTTCAGTTATTTCGGATACAGAAACTGTTTCTTTTATATCCGCAATGCTTTTTTCATCGGATTTTGCAAGGGTTAATAAGTTTTGCATTAAGCCGTTTAAGCGATTTGCTTGTTCTTTAATATTTTTGCTCCATTTGCTTTCACCATTATATAACTCCATTGCTTCTGTATTAGATAATATAATTGCCAAAGGCGTTTTTATTTCATGACCTGCATCGGTTACAAATTGCTTTTGCCGCTCAATATTTTCTGCAACAGGGCGAATTGCTTTTTTTGAAAGTAAGATTATTAAAATGAGCATAGCAATCCAGCAGGCAAATCCGATGAGAGCAGAAAGTATCAAAACACGCAGTACATTATTGGTCTGCATTGTTGTATCAATGAATAAATATATTTTAGTATTATCATGCATATTTACAGTGGATTTATATCGGAAATTTTGAATTTTACCTTCATTAGAGTTTTTTTCGGTTATTTTAATAAAAATTTCCTCAGCATCTTTTTCGGATACACTGGCAATACGACTTACATCAGTTGAAATTATATTTTCCGCATCGTCAGTACGAACTGTAAAATACACTGTTGAAAACTTAGCATTTTCATCAATGGGGGCTGATAAAAATCCTCTTGGTTCTTTGTCCATATGCGAAAGAGGCTTCAGATTTTCGTTGCTTAACAGTGTATCTATCACTTGTTCATTTTGTTTTCTTGACATATGAGCATTTTCAATGTTTAGTGCTCCCAAAAGAAATACTAAAAGAATTGTGATGGCCAGCATAGCAGAAAAAATAAATTTTCTTTGCAGTTTTTTTATCATTCTGCTACCTCCAGAGTGTATCCGATGTTTCGTTTTGCTTTAATTTCAACATTGGCGTTCAGTGCTGAAAGCCGTTTGCGCAAATACGAAATATATACCCACACAACACCTATTTCTGCATCTGTTTCGTATCCCCATACTTTTATAAGCAAATCTTCTGTGGACAGATAAATTCCTTTATTAAGCATAAGTAATTCCAGCATCTGATATTCGAGCTTAGGTAAAATAAAACTTTGCCCATTTCCGGATAATTCATAGCTTTGCATATTAAGTGATATATTGCCTACTTTTAAAATATCAGGTGTGAATTCTTCACGGCGTCGAAGCATAGCTCTAACACGTGCCAGCAGTTCTCTCATATTGAATGGCTTAGGCAAATAATCATCTGCTCCTGCATCAAGACCCTCTATTTTGTCCTCGATTTCTGCTTTAGCGGTAAGTAAAAGAATAGGTGTTCTGTTTCCGGATTTCCTTAATTGCTGCAGCACCTCTATACCGTTAAGACCGGGCATCATAATATCAAGAATAATGCCATCATAATGTTCTGCTTTTGCATAATCGAGTGCATCATTGCCGTTATAAACAGCGTCTACCGTATAATTGTGGTATTCAAGAATATCGGTAACCGCTTCAGACATACTCTTTTCATCCTCGGCATATAAAAGTTTCATTACATCACCTCTGCTTATATTTTAAAATTGTAAACTTAGCCAAACCTTAGAATATTATTATAGCATATTAGTATATGTTTTTCTATAAAAGTGGATTGTAAGTAATAATAAATTATATAGTCGAAGACTTTTGAGAGACTCAAAAGTGGAAATTTGGCTTAAAATGGTGTATTTCTAAAAATGATTTTTACACTCTGACGCTGTCATTTAAGGTTAAAATCCATACACAAAATTGCCCTCAATCTGCTGTGGATTTAAGGGCAATTTCTTTTTTGCTTTTCCTGTTGATATTTTCTATGAGACTTTCAAAAGTCTATAAATTACCAATTTTTAAAAGCGAGCAAGAGCGATTGAGAGCGTTTAGCTGAGAGACAAACGAAAGATAAAGGCAAGGGATTTTTATCTCTTGCCTTTTAAAATATTGAATTTATTTATATTCATGATATAATTAATTTATTCGAAATTATGGGAATATTTTATGAGGGTAAAATTATGAGCGCAAATTTGTTGACCGAAAAGAAATTTGTGAAAATTATTGCTGATTTTTCAAAGTTGGATTGTAATACAGAGCCTGAAATTTATTATGTAAATAATGGTGCTGTACTTTATAAATACAATGATGTAGATATAAATGAATATTGCAAATATTGCAAAAAGCTTTTAAATGATGGTTATAATCAAAAAGGGTTTGCCTTTTTAAAAAACAGTGAAATGCTTTATGTATATTATCTTAAAAAGGAAAGAGTTTTAAGAGTCGTTTTTGAGCCTGATGCAATTTTGCCTAATAAAACAATATTAAAAAACGGAAAGTGTGAACTTTATCAGTTATCCCTTAATCAAGAGAAAGTTGACTGCGGAATGTCATATGTTTTAAAACTTTGTGACGATAGTTTTTTTATAATTGACGGAGGCTATTTCACGAAAGGTGAATGTGATAGGTTGTATCAATTTCTGATTGATCATACCGATGATAAAATCAATATTGCTGGTTGGTTTTGTTCTCATGCCCATGAGGATCATTTTGGCTGTTTTATGGACTTTGTTGAAAAATACAGCAACTATGTCAATATTGAAAATCTGTATTATAATTTTCCTAACATGTATATTCCGTCAGCAAAGAATTGGAAAAAAGATGATATTGAATCAACAAAAAGATTTTATGATATGATTAATAAATATCTTATGAATATTCCTCATATAAAGCTGCATACAGGGCAGAAATTTAATATTAAAAATATTGAAGTTGAGGTGCTTGCAACCCATGAGGATTTATATCCATGTGATTTTGAAAATTTTAATGATACATCAACTGTAATAAGAATAAATGTAAACGGTAAAAGCATTATGTTTCTCGGAGATACCGGAGATGAACTTAGTGATTTTTTGATTAATGTTTACGGCAAAAATCTTAAGTCAGATATTGTTCAGGTTGCTCATCATGGTTTTAATGGTGCAAAAAAAGAAGTATATGAACTGATTGATGCTGTAACTGTTTTATGGCCTACGGCGGATTATTGCTTTGAAGAAAATCTTAACCGTGATGCGAATAAGTATTTATTCAAGGAATCAAAAACTGCAAAGGAACATATTATTTCGGGTTATGGAACAAAATCAATTGTTTTATAAAGATATATATTTGTTTTTATCTGAATTTATATATTGTTCATCAAAATTTGAAGGCAGGGGCACTGTATATTTTGCAGTACCTTTGCCTTTCATTTTTTGATGCTGTTTATTAATGGTTTTCTGTTTTACTGTTTTCATTAAGGGTTTCTAAAAACATACGGAAGGCAGTCGGCAGTGCGTAGGTAGTTTGAAGCTCTTGTGCGGTTGCCCAAACAAAATCGGATGTTTTTTTTGTGCATAGAATATGATAACAGGTCATCTGCCATTTAATGTGTGTAAAGATGTGAATACGGTGCATCTGCTTATATAATTCCACAGGCTGAACGCCGAAGGCATCAGCGGTATGCAATGCGTGATTAACATCCATTTTGCCGAGAACATTCGGCAGCTGCCACAAGCCGGACAGCAGTCCACTTTCAGTACGCTTGGTTAGGGCGTATCTATCTCCGCATTGCAGTAAAAAGACAGTACGATCTTCTAAACGTTTATCCTTTTTCGGCTGTTTGACCGGATATTGCAGCATCGTGCCATTGGCATACGCACGGCAGAACTCATTTGCCGGACACTCGGTGCATTTGGGTGACTTGGGTGTACAAATCGTTGCACCCAGCTCCATTAACGCTTGTGTAAACTGTCCGCAATCATTTTTAGGATATATCTTTTCAAGCTGGGCGGCTATTTCAGTTTTGGTTTGCATACGATCGATTGATGCATCGTTTTCCGTCATGCGTGTGATAATGCGAAGCACATTACCATCTACAGCAGCGTAAGGTTGGTTAAAACAGATTGAAGCAATGGCACCTGCGGTGTATGGTCCGATGCCGGGCAATGCACGGATATCCTCGTATTGATTCGGAAAATGTCCGTTGTATTGTGTTTCAATCACGCGTGCTGCTTTTTGCAGATTGCGTGCACGGTTATAATAGCCGAGTCCTTCCCATAGCTTAAATAGCTGACTTTCAGGTGCTTCGGCCAAAGCGTGGATGCTGGGAAGCTGTTCTAAAAAGCGAAGATAGTATGTTCGTACAGCCTCCACACGTGTTTGCTGCAGCATAATCTCCGAAAGCCAGACATGATAAGGCTCGGTGTCTTGTCGCCAAGGAAGTTTGCGTGCATTTTGCTTGTACCAGGGCAGTAATGTATCCGGTAATTGCTTGTAAATTGAATCGGTTGTTTTCAAAGGCGTCTCCTTTTGGGTTGAATCTTATATATGGTTGGACATATTTGCTTGTTCTATATTATGTCAAATCTATAATTACATTATATTTCTAATCTTATAGAGGGATTTGTGTTTGAAGGATTTTTTTATTTAATTTGTTAGTGTTAAAAATATTATTTTATAGAAATTAATATGTTTTGCCGTTATAACTTCTGTCACCGTAAAATCTGATTGGTGGAGTACCGCTTCCGGGAACTTGTGCAGCAGCCCAAACTGCTGCATCTCTAATATTTGACGAATTCTTTGGTGTACTTGCTTCCGGCCGGAAATAGCGGCAAAACTGATTGGTTGGACCATCCTTTATATCGGTTGACCAGCCTAAAAAGCACGTTTACTGTATGAACTGTTAATATTGAAAACCAGACACCATAAGTATTGAAATATTCTTGTGACTTTCAAAATTGATTTTGTGTCTCGTTTATATCAATAGGGGTGTTTTATATTGTTTATTTTCTATGATTTGTTCAGTTTTGACTCGTTTTTCTTTTCTCTGAAGGTTTTGCCATAATATTTTTTCAGCAGTCTTTGTGTTTGTCTTTCACAAACACCGATTTTGTTTGAAAGCTCTGTTAATGTTAAATCAGGGGTATATAAAAAAGCTTGTTCAATAATAACAAACCGTTTGTCGTAAAGTCCGTCAGTTGAAATGTTTTTTTCGAACGAGTCGGGCAAATAATATCTTGTGATATCCGTTAAAAGCTTTATTGCAAGTCCGCTAACAGCACTTTTGTAATCAGTTTTTTTGCTTCTGAATTCGGATAAAATTTCCTTTGCGGTTGATATATCAAAGTGTTTGAAAAAGCAAAAGTGATTTTCTAAAAAAGTTGATGAAATCACATTGGGCTTAGCTGTGTTTACAGCCTGAAGCATGATAAAAACATCTTTTACAGGTTCGTTTTTATCTGCAGTCTGTTCGTGATAAATGTTCGGTCCTGTAATAAAAAAATCTCCTGTTGAAAGCATATATTCATTTGTATCGGTAATTAACTTGCCTTTACCGCCAACGATAAAATGCAGCTCATAGCTGTTTTTTGCATGTGCATGTTTTGGTATATCTTCTCCAAGCGGACCCCCGCCGATATCTGTAATATCAAACAAAATATTATTCCAATAAAATCTAATCATATTCTCACCAAATTTATATTACCACAAATGCGACATATCTGCAATTACTATGTCGCATTTCTTGCCGATTTATATGTTATAATTTATTTCGAGGTGATTAGATTATGAATAAGTATATTAAAAGAGTATTTAGTTTGATTTTGTGCGGCTCTTTAATTTTTACTATTTCTGCTTGTTCAGGAAAAACAGAAAAAGCTGATATTGAAACATTATTCACAGATTTAAATAAAATTTCATTCAGTGAAGATTATACGGAATTATCAGCAGAAAAAAAGAATAAAACAAAAAGCTGGCGTCAGGGAATGGTGTCAGGTAACGGTTTGCAGGGTTTTGTTGAAAGTGGTTCTCCGTATTCAGATACATTTATTTTTCAGAATATGCATTTTATTATGCCAAATCAGAATGTACGCTATTGTCCTGAAACGTTTGATGAGCTTGAAACCGTAAAACAGGCTATTGTTAATGGTGAAGATATAACTGATAATGCCAGCTATGATGATGTTTACGGTTATCATCCGGGAGGACAGCTGAGACTTGATTTTGACAAAAACAGAGAATCGGATTTTATCAGATATACTGATTATGAAACATCACAGGTTGGTGTTCATTATACGGATAAAAACGGAACATGGAATAGGAAATCATTTACTTCAATGGCAGATAATTCAGTAATTACTCAGATTAATTCATCAACTGCAGGCTCAAAGATTAATGTTACTCTTTCTGTTGATGATATTTCAACACTGGCAAATTTCGGGGACAGTGATGAGGTTAATCTTAAATATAAGAAGCTTGTAAGTGACGCTGCAGATTCAATTGCATTTGTTGCACATTATCCTGATTATGAGAACAGTGAGCTAAAAAACGGTGGTTATGCTACTCTTACATATGTAGTTGCAATCGGTGGTAATAAGGAAAAGATTACTCTTGATAAAAATATTGAAGAAGCACAGTTTTATGGTGAAAACAGCGGAATAAAAATAACGGATGCAGATACAGTTTACCTTATTACAATTTCCGACCGTACTTATGATATGGGTGTATATGCAGATTTTGAAAATCAGAATAGCTATGATTTAATTAATCAGCTTTATTTACAGACAAAATCGGTTGCCGATAAATATTTATCAAATGGCAACTTTGATTATGATAAAGCACTTAAAAATCATCTTGCAATTTATCAGCCGCAGTTTGATGCTGTAACATTAACCCTTGGTGATCCTGTTACAAATTCTAATGAAAGTCTTTTAAAATCTCAAAAAGGAAGTAAAGAAATTAATTCTGCACTTGCACAAAGGGTATATTATTCCGGCAGATATGCTTATCTTTGTTGCAGTGGCTATTCAACAAGCCGTCTTTATGGTATGTGGACAGGTGAATGGAATGCCGGTTGGGGAAGCAAATATACAATGGATGCAAATGTTAATCTGCAAACCTCTTCAATGAATACCGGTAATATGGAATTAACACCAATCGGTTATGCTTATTTTATTCTTCGTCAGCTTCCCGATTGGGAAGAAAATGCATATGCAACTCATGGGTTTACCGATGCAATTCAAGCTCCTGTAAATACAGACGGTGATAAAGCTGTTATAACAGAAACCTGTTATCCGTATCCATTCAGATATTGGAATGCAGGTGCATCATGGATGATTCAGCCATTATATGAAACCTTGCAATGTTATGGGAATATGAATATTCCGCTCAGTGAGGAGTTTGAGCTTAATGCCCTTAAATCCGTTCTCTCTCCTGTTGAGGAAGATTTAACAGATGAACAAATAAAAGCGATTACCGATAGAGGATATTTAAGATTACAAGAAGATATACTTCTTCCTCTGCTTATAAAATCTGCAAACTATTGGGCACAGCTTATGACTGCTGAATACTACACAGATAAGGATGGAAATATTCATTACGAAAAAGGGAAAACACAGTTGAATGATGGTGAAAGCTATTGTATATTACCAAGCTACTCTCCTGAAAATAATCCGTCAAACTATCCAAGTCCGTCAGATGCAAACTGCGCAATAGATATAGCGGCATGCAGAGATAATCTTAATATGCTGCTGGATGTTATGGCAAAGGTAAGTCCTGATGCAGATACATCAAAGTGGAATGAACTGCTTAATAATTTACCTCCTTATCTTTATGATGAAACAGGAGCGTTAAAGGAATGGGCTACAACTGCTTTTGAAGAAAATAACGAACACAGACATTTGAGTCATCTTTACTGTGTATGGCCAATGTTTGAAACACAGAATAATGAAGACCTTACAAATGCCTGCAATCAGGCAATAGCAAATAGAGAAAGCGAAAATAAGGCGAGCCACGCACTTGTTCACAGGTCATTGATTTGTGCAAGGCTGAAGGAGCGTGACGGGCTTACTGATGCTTTGACGGATTTGATGTCAAGCAAGATTTATTATGATTCTTTAATGACAAATCATCATATGAATGCAAGAAGTGCATATTGTACCGATTTTGAAATCGGCTATTTGGGTATTATCAATGAAAGTCTTATTTATTCAAATTCAGGAGAAATAGAGATTTTGCCCGCTCTTTTAAATAGCGGCTTTGATAAGGGGGTAATAACAGGCATTAAGGCCCGCACACAGGCAACTGTTGAAAGTCTTGAATGGGATATTGAAGCGGGCACAGCGACAGTTAAAATTAAATCTGATATTCATCAGAAAATTAAAGTATCCTGTGGTTTATCAAGTGGTGAACAAACAGTATCTTTTAAAGCAAATGAATCAAAAACTGTAACCTTTCAGCTCGATAAATAAATGATTATTTTATTTAGATAAAAAGTTTTAGGTAAAAGGTTTAAAACCTTATTTCTAATTATAATTTTTATTTATAAAAAATAGAAGAGATTTTTGATTAAATTAAAATGTAAGAAATAATTAATTTGAAAAGTAAAAAAGAGCCAAATCTTTCACATATAATCCGACCTTAGTGTATAAAATTTATTTTCAGATTGTATACACT
>CAMWPJ010000087.1 GCA_947176035.1 uncultured Clostridia bacterium
ATTTCATATTCAATGTTCTGATTAGTGCCGGACTCAGTTCAACAATGACACGTGCAGGCTGCTTTATTGCAATAGTCGGATGGATATTTATGTTCATCTTTCTTGCAAAAAAATATGCAAAGCCGATGCTTGAGATATTCATTCCTACTATTTGTGTCATTATACCGTCAATCCTTACAAGATACGGCCTGATTTTTAAAACCGTAGGTAAGGTCAGCGGTGGCGGCAGCGGTGGTGCTGAGGCAAAAAAATCTTCAATAGCACATTTTCAAATATGGCAGAGCCTTATTGACTATCTTACAAGCCATTTAAAAGCATTTTTTATCGGTCTTGGATTTGGGGTTGAGGAGACAGGAAAGGTACTGCTCAATGAATACAATCTGAACAAGCCGCACGCACATAACTTTATCCTTGAAACATGGATGGAGCTTGGTATAATAGGTGTAGTTCTCTTCTTTATTGTCATCGTGTGTGCCTTTGGAAAAATGCTTGAAATCAATGCAAATAACGGCAAAAAGTTCACATTGGTATTTTGTGTTTTCACATCTATGATGACATATCTGCTGTTCGGTCTGACAGACTATATTTTCAATTCACCAAAGCAGATTATACTTCTGTTTATCCTTTTAGGCTTAACTCAAGCAATAAGTTATTGCTATGAAAAGACCGTTATAACAGATTCGCATACACTGAAAGAGGTTGCTGTAAGAGACCTTGAAAATACAATTCATCAGAAATAATTAGTTATGTAAAAAATAAAAGAGCTGTGGTGTTGACCACAGCTCTTTTATTTTTAATTTTCTTTCATTATTTCACCTTTGCAATTGTAACTCCGTTTTCGCCCTCTCCGTATTTACCAAGGCGATACTCGGATATATTAGAATGATGTCTGAGATAATCTGTAACAGCAGCTCTCAGGGCACCTGTACCCTTACCGTGGATAATACGAATTTCCTCGATATTATTGAGAACACATTTGTCAATAAACAGACTAAGCTCTCCAATCGCCTCGTCAACCGTCTCACCTCTGAGATCAATTTCAGTTTTAACATCTGCATCTGCACGGGAAGAGGTGCGATAAACATTATGCTGCACAGGCTTCGGCTTTTCCTTAGACTTATCAAGAATCATAATGTCGGACAACTTAACTCTTGTTTTCAGCATTCCTGATTTAACAAGCAGCTTGTCTCCAACCTCAACAACCTCGCCCTCACCAATACCTTTAATAACAATTCTGTCACCAACCTTAGGCTCACGCGGCAACTTATAATCATAATCCCAGTTATCCGCAAGCTCAGCAGGATTGATAAGATCATCCATCTCACCCATCTGTGATTTAACGGCACGGCGTGTTTTGCGTGCAATTTCTGTAGCATTAGATGAATTTTGCTCTTTTTTCAGTTTTTCAAGCTCAAGCAAAAACTCCGATGATTTACGCTTTGCAGCCTCTATCAGCTTTTCAGCCTCACGCTTTGCTCTGTCAAGCTCACGCTTTTTCAGTGTTTCGATTTTATCCTTTTCAGACTGCGCCTTTTCCTCAATCTTTTTTGCACGAGCTGTCATTTCCTCGGCAATTTTTCGTTCATCCTCCAATGCCTGACGCGAGGTTTCAAGCTTTTCAAGAATGGACTCAAAGTCACGGTTATCTGAATTTACAATACTTTTTGCGTGCTCTACAACAGCCTTATCCATACCGAGATGCTCCGAAATAGCAAAGGCATTTGATCTGCCGGGCACACCAATCAGCAATCTGTAGGTAGGACGAAGTGTTTCAACATCAAATTCACAGCAACCATTTGTTACACCGGCAGTATCAAGTGCATATGCCTTCAACTCGGCATAGTGGGTTGTAGCAGCGATAATTGATCCCTTTGAACGCAGATTTTCAATAACTGACACTGCAAGTGCTGCACCCTCAACAGGATCAGTACCTGCACCAAGCTCGTCGATAAGTACAAGTGCATTGCTATCAGCCTTATCCATAATATCAATGATATTAACCATATGTGATGAGAATGTGGAAAGCGATTGCGCAATACTCTGCTCATCACCGATATCAACAAGTATTTTATCAAACACAGATATGCGTGACCTGTCACCGGCAGGAATAAGAATACCGCACATAGTCATTGCAGTAAGCAGACCGAGCGTTTTAAGTGACACGGTTTTACCGCCCGTATTAGGGCCTGTGATTACAAGCGTATCATATTCATCACCAAGCGAAATATCTGTCGGTACAACCTTTTTGGGATCAATCAGCGGATGACGTGCTTTTTTCAGATTGATAACACCCTCTTTATTTAGTAGCGGTTTGATTGCCTTCATTTTATATGCAAGATGTGCCTTAGCGAAAATGAGATTAAGCATAACAGCACTGTCAAATGAATGCTTGATAGACTCGGAAAATTCGCCTGCCTCGGCTGAAAGCTCAAAGAGAATACGCGCAATCTCATCACGCTCTTTACCCTGCAGCACTTTAATATCATTATTGGCGTCCACTACAGATGCAGGCTCAACAAACACTGTTGCACCGGTTGAGGAAATATCGTGCACCAAACCGGGAACATTACCTCTGTTCTCAGCCTTAACAGGAACAACAAAACGACCATTGCGCTGGGTTACAATAGCTTCCTGCAGATACTGCTGATAGTGTGAGGAGTGAATCATAGAATCAAGCTTTTCACGTATTGAATTTTCTTTTGACCTTATTTTCCTGCGGATATCATTAAGTGTATCTGATGCTTTGTCAGAAATCTCTTCCTCGTTGATAATACAGGTAAAAATTTTATTTTCAAGATATTTATTAACTGTAATTCCTTCAAAGAAAAAATCAAGATTAGTCCTTACGCCGCTGCAGTGGTTATGCCACTCGTCAAGTGTTCTGAGCGAGCGAAGGCAATATGCAATATCAAGTAGCTCCTTTGGATTGAGTGAACCGCCGGCACCTGCTCTATGTAAAGGATTATTCACATTTTTAAGTCCTGAAAATGATGGAGCACCAAAGCGTGCCAAAAGAGAAAAAGCATCCTCTGTCTGTGAAAGCAGCAGCTCAACCTCAGCCACATCAGCGGTCGGACGCAGTGACAGTGCAAGCTCTTTTGCATCATCGCAGGAGCATTCCTGTGCGAGCTTGTCTAAAATCAAATCAAGCTCGAGTGTTTTAAAATTTTTATCCATTTATAGTATTCCTTTGTAAAATTCAAGGGTTGGTAATTTTTTCTGTATTCGTGATAAAAGATATTTTTCACTGATTTGAGAGAGCAGAGCAAGGTTGTCCTGCGACAATGCAAATGAAAATATCTTTTTCGGCTCGGTAAGGCAGATAAAACGAATTGCTGTAACAACATTTTTAGGGCATGGTATTGCACCCGCCTTTGGGCAGTTTTCGCAGTAAATACAGCCGTCAAGCGTATCGAAATACATCAAATCACTTTCATATACCGAGCAGTTTGCACATGCAAGAATATTCGGCATATAGCCGCCGAGCGACAGCAATCTGAATTCAACCGCTGATTTGATAAGCCTGACATCCTTGCTTCTGTTACAAAGCAAATGAAGTGAATTGAGCAAAACAGACAACATCTCTGGAGCAGGCTGTTCCTCCTCGCAAAGCTCATAAGCAAGCTGTGCAAAATACTGTGCAGCAGCAAGCCGAACAATATCCTTTCTTAAATCAAAAAAGACTTCTATTGGCACAGCATTATCAACTGTGAAGGCATCGCGCCCGCGATAAAGTGAAAAATCAGAAAACGCAAAAAGCGAGGTTGACGAAGCAAGTCGGTTTTTCATCTGCTTTGCCCCGCGCACAAAAGCACGTACAAGTCCATAATCAGCAGTAAGGAGAGTAACTAAACGGTCACTCTCCCCTATAGTCTGTTCTCTGATTACTAAACCCTTGGTTGTAGTTGTCATTCTGTTCTGCCTTTTCTTTTTCTTTATAGCTCAAATAGTCCTGAACTGAGCCTGAGCGCCAAAAACTCAGCCATTCTTTGTAATCATAATCCATAAATACACCGCCATTAAATTGTCAGGGCTTTGTAATCACTGTCCTGCTCTAATATTTTATCCTATGGCGGTGTATAAAATTTGTGTTAAATTAATCCAATCCGAAATTATGGATTAAACCCTCACGGTTACGCCAGTCGAGCTTGACCTTAACCCAACAGTGAAGATTAACCTTGATCTGGAAAAAGCTCTCTAAATCCTGCCTTGCAAAGGTTGAAACCTTTTTGAGCATAGCACCGTTTTTGCCTATAACCATACCCTTATGGCTCTCGCGCTCGCAATATATTGTAGCGTCAATATCAAGAATATCCTTATCCTGACGCTCGCTCATTTTTTCAACAGCAACAGCAATGCCATGCGGTATTTCCTTATCCATAAGACGGAGTATTTTTTCACGTATAATCTCTGCAGCAAGCACCCTTTCAGGCTGGTCCGTCAAGGTATCATCAGGGAAAAAGTGCGGTGATTCAAAGGCAAGCTTATCAAGCTCTGCCTTAAGCTCGTCAACATTGTCACCCTCAAAAGCACTTACAGGCACAACTGCCTGAAAATCAAAGAGCGAGGTTAAATAAACAATTCGGTTTAAAAGCTCTTCCTTATCCTTAATCATATCAATTTTATTGATTGCAAGGATAACAGGCATTTTCTGTTTTCTGAACATATCAAGGAGCTGCAATTCCTGCTCGTTGAGCTCGCCTCTGGGTTCGGTTAAAAACAAGCACGCATCAACGCCGCCTACTGTGTCACCGACAGCTTCATTCATCTTTTCACCAAGCTTGTTGTGTGCTCTGTGAAAACCCGGTGTATCAGTAAAAACAAGCTGGGTCTCATTTTCAGTAAGAACACCCATAATCTTTGTTCGGGTAGTCTGCGGTTTTGATGATACGATTGCAATCTTTTGTCCGAGTATTCTGTTAAGTAAAGAGGACTTGCCGACATTAGGCTTGCCCACAATTGCTATAAAAGCAGTTTTTGTCATTATTCGTCTCCCATATAATAGCTGTTATTCCTCTTCCAACCTATCTGAGTTAAAACAGTCTCTTCCTTTTCTCTCATATGTACAGCCTCAAGTCCGCCGTCTTCATGGTCATAGCCAAGAAGATGCAGCATGGAATGAACGGTCAAAAAACCGATTTCACGCTGAAGCGGATGATTATAAAGCTCAGCCTGCTCAAATGCCTTTTCCATAGAAATAACTATATCACCAAGCATTTTTGCACCTGTGTCCATATTAACATCATATTCGCCGTTTTCGCCCAAAGGAAAAGACAGTACGTCTGTTTCCTTATCAATATTACGATATTGACTGTTAAGCTCTCTTATCTGCTCGTTGTTCACAAAACGGACACTTACCTCGGCAGGGCCTTCAAAATTCTCAAGCTCAAGCACTGCGTGACAGCAGCGTCTTATCAGCATACGAATACCTGTAGGTATTTTAACATCCTTCTGATCATTTGAAATAATAACCTTTACTGAATTCATTACTTATTCTTTTCCTCCTTCTCGTATTTTTCATAAGCCTTAACTATATCCTGCACGAGTTTGTGACGCACAACATCCTGCTGATTGAATCGGCAGATTGAAATATCGTCAACATCTCTTAATATGTGCATAACCTTTTTCAGTCCCGATTTTTTACCATCAGGCAAGTCAATCTGAGTAGCATCGCCTGTGATTACCATTTTTGAACGGAAGCCGAGACGGGTTAAAAACATTTTCATCTGCTCAGGTGTAGTATTTTGTGCCTCATCAAGGATAATAAAGCTGTCATCAAGAGTTCTGCCTCGCATATATGCAAGCGGAGCAACCTCAATTGCACCGCGCTCCTGATAACGTTGAAAATTCTCAGCACCAAGCATATCAAAAAGTGCATCATAAAGCGGTCTCAAATAAGGGTCAACCTTGCTTTGCAAATCACCCGGCAGAAAGCCCAATTTTTCACCAGCCTCAACAGCAGGTCTTGTGAGAATAATCCTTGTTACCTCTTTGGCACGAAAGGCAGTTACTGCCATTGCAACTGCAAGATATGTTTTACCTGTACCTGCCGGACCCACACCAAAAGTGATTGTATTATTTCGTATAGCCTCACAATACTTTTTCTGGCCCAAGGTTTTAGGCTTGACAGGTCTGCCCTTTGAAGTAATGCAGATAGAATCTGATGTCATACTGTTAAGCTTATCCTCATTATCCTCGTTAACAAGTGACATAACATATCTTACATTTTGATCGGAAAGACTCTCTCCTTTACCTATCAAAACCAAAAGGGAATTAAGTGCTCTGACTGCCTTTGACACATTTTCAGCATCACCGACAACCTTTAAATCACTACCACGCGAAATAATTGACACTGAATATTCACGTTCTATTAACCTGACATTTTCATCAAAGCTGCCAAACAAGTTTAGTGCCTGATCAAGTGCTTCAAATTCAATTATCTGTTCAATCATTGTTCTTCGTTCTTTTCTACTTTAATTTTTTCTATTCTTCGCTCATCTACCTCTAAAACAGTAAATGTAAGATTTTCGTAGCTGACAATCTCATTATCCTGCTCGCCTGTAGGCAGATAGCCTAAAAGATTAATTACAAAACCAGCAAGTGTATCATAGTCACCGTCGGGCAGACTGATACCTAAAACCTTTTCAACATCATCTATATCCGTCATACCGTCAAAGGTAAAGGTTTTTTCATCAATCTGTGTAACAGGCTCTTCCTCTTCGTCATCATATTCATCACGGATATTACCCACAATACTTTCGAGCACATCCTCCATTGTTACAATACCGGCTGTCCCGCCGTATTCATCAACAACAATAGCAAGCATAATTCTGGTATCTGTCATCTGAGCAAACAGCTTTCCGCACGGCAGAGTTTCAGGTACAAACAGCGGCTTACGTATATAATCGGCTATTTTATCATCAGCAGTTATTTTGCTGCCTACAAATTTAAGCAAATCCTTAACATAAATAATTCCGCATATATCATCAAGATCCTCGTTATAAACAGGAATTCTCGACCTGCCGTGTTCCATAGATATTTTAACTGCATTTTCAATTGAATCATCAAGCTCTACAGCATCAACATCTGTACGATGAGTCATAATATCCCCTGCATTCAAATCATCAAACTCAAAGATATTATTAATCATTTCTCTTTGATTCTTCTCAAGCTCGCCTACCTGTTCATCACCCTCAACAAGCTGTTTAATTTCCTCTTCAGTTGAGCTTTCTTTTTTGAAAAGCTTTAGCAGACCACTGCCCATAAAGGCAAATACCTCCAAAATCACAAAAATTAATCCAAGTTATAATCTTATTTATTATATAATAAAAATATCTGTTTGTAAAGTCCTGTAAATTATGTTATACTTTAAATAAACTTTAAAATCAAAAACAAGCTATTAGGTGAACAATATGCTCGAGCATCTGAGTGAAAAAGAAAATATATGGAATTATCTTGCAAGGTCTGACAAGCCAATTGTGGTTTACGGTATGGGCAATGGTGCACAAAAAATAATAGACACCCTTGAAGGATATGGTGGCAAGGTAAGTGATATTTTTGCAAGTGATGATTTTGTAAGAGGTCATTCCTTTTTGGGCTTTAAGGTGATGAAATATGCTGAAATATGTGAAAAATATGATGACTTTATCGTTGTTCTCGGATTTGCGACACATATCGACAGCGTACTTGAAAGAATAAAAGAAATTAATAGACAGCACCCTGTATTTGCACCCGATGTTCCCGTTGCGGGCGGCGGACTGTTCACTATAGATTATGTGAAAGAAAACGAGGAAAAATTCGATTTTGTTTATAATCATCTTGCTGATGAGGAAAGCAAGCGTGTTTATCTTGACATAATCAACTTTAAAATCAGCGGAAAGATTGATTATTTATTCAACACCTTTTGTGATAAAAGCAGCATATATTATGATGTTCTGAAATTGACTGCCAACGAGACCATTGTCGATTTAGGAGCATATGACGGCGATACAATCAGGGAATTCACTAATTTTACGAACGGCAGCTATAATCATATATATGCACTCGAGCCTGATGCAAAAAACTATAAAAAGCTGCTTAGAAATACCGAAGATATGAAAAACATCACATCCTATAATATGGGCGCATGGAATAAAAAGGATACATTAATATTTGAAAAAAATGCCGGCAGAAATTCAAAGCTGTCATCAAAAGGTGTGCCTGTTGATGTTACTGACATTGATTCACTGATAAATGACGATATAACAATGATAAAAATGGATATTGAGGGTGCAGAGCTGCACGCACTTGATGGTGCAAAAAATATCATTCAGAAATATTCACCAAAGCTTTACGTATGCGCATACCACAGAAATGAAGATTTATTCGCTCTGCCTATGAAAATTCTTTGTATCAATAATAATTATCAGATTTATTTCAGACATTCACCCTACATCCCGGCATGGGAATGTAACTTCTACTGTATAACAGATTGACTTTAAACTCGTTACATCTTATAATAGGAATATTAAAATTACCGAGGAAATATAAATGATTGAATTAGTATATGGAATAATTATTCTTACTGCCTGCATTGTCGGTGCTTTATCAGGTATAGGCGGAGGAGTTATAATAAAGCCTGT
>CAMWPJ010000088.1 GCA_947176035.1 uncultured Clostridia bacterium
AACTAAAAAGACAATCGAGGGTGCAATCGGCGGTATTATTGTAAGTATGATTTTTAACGCTGTCGCACTTGTGATTTACAATAAGGTTGCAATGGTACCGCTTGACAGAGAAATGGCAACAGTTCTGCTTGTATGCTGTATCCCTGTATCCTTTATGGGTATGATGGGTGACCTTTCTGCATCTGTGCTTAAAAGGAATTTTGATGTTAAGGATTTCGGCAAAATATTCCCCGGTCACGGTGGCGTAATGGATAGACTTGATTCATCACTCTTTACGCTCCCTTGTACATATGCAATTGTACTTATAACACAAAATATTTTATAATTTTAAGGTAATACTATGAAAAATATTTCACTTTTAGGCTCAACAGGCTCAATCGGCACACAGAGTCTTGATGTGTGCCGTATGCATGGCTACAATGTCAAGTGTCTTACTGCCAACTCAAGAGTTGACATGATTGAAAATCAGATCAGAGAATTTAAGCCTGAGCTTGTTTGCATGATGAATGAAGGCTCGGCTAAAGAGCTTAAGGATAAAATTAAAGATACAAATACCAAGGTAGTATGCGGTATGGATGGACTTATTGAATGTGCTGTATATAATGGTGCAGATACTGTTCTGAATTCCGTTGTTGGTATGGTTGGTCTACAGCCGACACTCGAAGCAATCAAGGCTAAAAAAACAATTGCCCTTGCAAATAAGGAAACACTTGTCGCAGGCGGTCACCTCGTTACAAATCTTGCCAAGGAAAATGGTGTAGATATCCTGCCTGTTGACAGTGAGCATTCTGCAATATTTCAGTCCATGCAGGGGACGCCGAGCAAAAAAGCAATTAAGAAAATCATTCTTACTGCATCGGGCGGACCTTTCTTCGGCAGAAAGCTCAGTGACTTGGAAGACGTTACAGCTGCTGATGCTCTCAAGCATCCTAACTGGGATATGGGTGCAAAAATAACCATAGACTCTGCTACAATGATGAATAAAGGTTTGGAGTTTATCGAGGCTAAGTGGCTTTTTGATATGCCTAATAAGGATATTGAAATCGTTGTTCACAGAGAATCTGTGGTTCATTCGGCAATTGTTTATCAGGATAATTCAATGATTGCTCAGCTTGGTGTGCCTGATATGCGAATTCCGATTCAGTACGCTTTAACTTACCCGGAGCGTGAGCCGAGTCCTGTTAAGGAATTATCACTTGCAGATTATGGCAAGCTCACCTTTTTTGAGCCTGACTATGAAACTTTTAAATGTATTGATGTTTGCAGAAATGCAATTGAAATGGGAGGTCTTCATCCGGCAGCTGCGAATGGTGCAAATGAAGAAAGTGTAAGATTGTTCCTAAATGGTAAAATTAAATTTACCGATATTGCATATCTTAATAATGAGGCAATGCTTAATGCCTCAAACAAAAAAGATTTTACTCTTGAGGATGTTCTTGAAACAGACAGAATAGCCCGTGAGTATGTTATTGAGGCGGTTAAGTGAGTATAAGTTCTATTTGGAATACGGTTTATCCTATATTGATTGCAATTTTGTTTTTTGAGCTTATTATTATCATTCATGAAGGCGGTCATTATTTTGCTGCCCGACTGATGAAAATTAAAGTGAATGAGTTTTCGATTGGTATGGGTCCCAAAGTTTTTCAGTTCACTAAGGGTGAAACAAAATATACATTACGCTGGATTCTCTTCGGCGGCTATTGCGCAATGGAGGGTGAGGACTCCGACAGTGACGACAAAAATGCTTTTATCAACAAAAAGGTATGGCAAAGGATTTTTGTTGTAGTTGCAGGTGCGGTTATGAATCTGATTTTAGGACTTGTAATAGTTCTTATCATTACCAGCTCTCAGGGCCTTGTCGGTACAACTCAGATAGCTAAATTTGAGGATACTGCGGTGTCAGCACAAAGCGGATTGCAGGTCGGTGATACCATCAAAAGTATTGATGGTATGCGTGTTTACACTACAAATGATGTGCAGACAGGACTATCAAGAAGTGCTGACAGTACAGTTGATGTGGTCGTTAACCGCAATGGCGAGGATATTAACCTTCAGATTGAATTCGAAATGGATGAATATGAGGGAATACAGTATATTAAAATGGATTTCTGGTTAAGGGGTGTTGAAAAAACTTTCGGTAATGTGATTACACAAACCTTTAAGGAATCTGTATCCTATGCAAGAATGGTATTCTTATCTGTTCACGATTTGCTTGTAGGCAGATATGGCTTGTCTGATCTGAGCGGTCCTGTAGGTGCGGTGTCCGTTGTGTCAAGTGCAGTCAAAACCTCGGTTTACTCCATGCTTAAGATTATGGCATTGCTTACAATTAATGTGGGACTTTTCAATTTGTTCCCGATTCCCGCTCTTGACGGCTGGAGATTGTTTGTATTAATTGCTGAAGGAATCACAAGAAAAAAGCTTCCTTCAAAAGCAGAATATATAATAAACGCTGTTGGTTTGGTGTTACTTCTTGGAGTTATGTGTCTTGTAACCTTCAGCGATATAACAAGATTATTTTAAATTATAAATTATATATTGTAAGGAGCGATGCTCGCATCGCTCCGCAATATATTTTAAAGGCGATGTGAAATATGGAAAGAAGAAAAAGCAGGAAAATAAAGCTCGGTAATACTTATATCGGCGGTGACAGTGAAATCCTTGTTCAGAGTATGCTCAATATCCCTGCAAGTGATATTGATGGCTCAGTTGCACAGGCAAAGGAGCTTGCTGCAGCAGGCTGCCAGGTTATTCGTTTTGCAATTCCGAATGAAGATGCACTTGCACTTGTTGAGCCGATTAAAAATGCTGTTGATGTTCCGTTGGTAGCAGATATACATTTTGACTACAGGCTTGCACTTGGTGCTGTTGAACGAGGTATTGATAAAATCAGAATTAATCCCGGTAATATCGGCGATGATTCCCGTGTTAAAGCAGTTGCAGATGCCTGCAAAGCCAATAATATACCTATCAGAATCGGTGTTAATTCTGGTTCTCTTGAAAAGGAAATACTTGCAAAATACGGCTCACCTACACCGCAGGCTATGGTTGAGTCAGCACTTTATCATGCACGACTTCTTGAGAAATTTGATTTTGAAGATATTGTTATATCAATCAAATCATCAAATGTTGAAACCATGATTAATGCATATGAGCTCGCTGCTAGGCAATGTGATTATCCGCTCCATCTCGGTGTAACAGAGGCAGGTACTGAGCGAATGGGTATAATCAAATCTGCTGTAGGTATCGGATCATTGCTGACCCGCGGTATAGGCGATACTATCCGTGTCAGTCTTACTGATTCACCTGTTAAAGAGGTTTTTGCCGCATTTGATATTTTAAAAGCAATCGGACTAAAAAATGACAGTCCGTATCTTATTTCCTGTCCGACTTGCGGCAGAACAAAAATCGATCTTGTGTCACTTGCGAAGCAGGTTGAAGAAAAACTCAGAGACTGCAAAAAGCCTATTAAGGTTGCAGTTATGGGCTGCATCGTCAACGGACCGGGTGAAGCGAAAGAGGCAGATATCGGCATTGCAGGTGGTGACGGCAATGGTCTTATCTTCAAAAAGGGTGAGATATTGCGCAAGGTTGACGAAAAAGATTTACTTGAAGAATTAATGAAAGAAATTGAGAAATTGTAATGAATAGATTTTCAGATTATTTTTCAAATTACATAGATAATGATATTCTCTCGATTATCGGCAATGGTGAAATCAAATCTTTTACCATTTCACGTGAAAGAAGAATGCTTACAATCGGACTTTATCTTGATCGATTTCTGAGCTTTTCAGACATTTCAAGAGCCGAAAAGGCGATTGAAAAAGCAATGGATTTACATAAAACAGTTATTAATCCTGTCTTCCCAAAGGCTGATTTTTCACTTTCCGATATTGAGAGAATACTTGAATATGTCAAGCGTGACACGCCTGCAGCTAATGGATTTTTTGACGGTGCTGAGGCTGAGCTTGAGGATAATACGCTTACAATATTTCTAAAAAGGGGCGGCAAAGAGGTGCTCGAATCGCAGCACGTTGACAGTGCTGTAGCAAGTCTGCTTTCGCGTCTTTTTAATGTTGATTATGATATCAGCTTTTTAGAGGTACAAGCCTTTGATATAGAAAAGGCTGTTAAAGAAGCTGTTGAGAAAAAACAAAAGGAAGAGGAACATCGTATTGAGGAAGCACAGAAGAATATTGTGCACGAGCCTTGGGGTGATCTTCCGCTTTATAAAGATACTGTAAAAAATATATTTGGTAAAAACCTGCGTGAGGCACCTTCTCCTATTAAGGATATTTCAACCGATGACGGTTATATCACTGTCTGGGGTGATGTTATTAAATCTGAAGTGAGGGACACGAAACGTGGTACAAGCCGAATCTTTAATTTTGATATTACAGACTATACCTCCTCAATTACCGTTAAAATGTTTGAGGACAAGCATATCATTGACCCTTTGATTGAAAAACTTGGTGCGTGCGGCACAGTTGTTATTAATGGTGCTTATCAGTTTGACACATTTTCAAATCAGTATGTTTTGCGTCCGTTTTCAATATCAAGTGTTGTTAAAATGGAAAAAATGGATAATGCCGAGGAAAAACGAGTTGAGCTTCACCTGCATACCTCACTCAGTGAAATGGATGGTATTACTGCACCTAAAGTGCTTGTTAACCGTGCAATTAAATGGGGACATAAGGCAATCGCTGTAACAGATCATGGTGTTGTTCAGGCTTTGCCGGAGGCTTATAATGCCGCAAAGGGCAAGATTAAGCTTATCCTTGGTATGGAAGGTTATCTGGTTGATGACGAAAAATATCCTGACTTTATGAATATGAAATTAAAGCAGTTTAAGCGTCATCATATCATATTGCTTGTTAAGGAGGATACCTCGCTTGACGAATCAATACCTAAAAAGGAGCGTAAGTACGGCAGGAAGAATCTGTACGAGCTTATCTCTTCTTCTAATATTAAAACCTACAAATCACGTCCGTTAATTCCTAAAAGTATGCTTGCTGGGAAGCGTGACGGACTTATCGTCGGCTCTGCCTGTGAGCAGGGTGAGCTGTATCAGGCAATCATACATGAAGAGCCTGACGAAAAGCTTGAGGAAATTGCCTCATTTTATGATTATCTCGAGATTCAGCCTAACGGCAATAATGCGTTTATGATTCGCTCAACGAGAGATACTTATGAAAAAATACAGTCGGAAAACGACCTTATCAATATAAATAAAAAAATAATTGCTCTTGCAGATAAACTCGGAAAGCTGGTTGTGGCAACAGGTGACGTCCATTTTCTTGATGAAAAGGATGCCCGTTTTAGAGCAATTATTATGGCATCTAAGGGTTTTGATGATGCTGACCAGCAGGCACCGCTTTACTTTAAAACTACTGATGAAATGCTTGCTGATTTTGCATGGGCAGGGGATAGAGCAAAGGAATTTGTAATTGACAATCCTAATAAAATCGCAGATTCTGTTATGGATAATATTCCGCCTATTCCGCCGGGTACGTTCCAGCCGCATATTGATGGTGCGAATGAAGAGCTTACCGAAAAATGCTGGTCAATGGCTAAGGATCTTTATGGTGATCCCGTTCCGGAATATGTTGCACAGCGACTCCAGCGAGAGCTTGATTCAATTATAGGACACGGCTTCGGTGTACTTTATGTTATTGCTAAACGTCTGGTTGAGGAAAGTGAGCGCAATGGCTATCTTGTAGGTTCGAGAGGCTCTGTTGGTTCTTCACTTGCTGCTCATTTTGGTGGTATTTCAGAGGTTAATCCGCTTGCTCCTCATTATTATTGCAAAAAGTGTAAGCACAGCGAATTCTTCCTTCACGGTGAATATGGCTCGGGCTTTGACCTGCCGTCAAAAGATTGCCCTAACTGCGGTACGCCGATGAAAAAGGATGGGCACGAAATTCCGTTTGAAACCTTCCTTGGCTTTGATGGTGATAAAGAGCCTGATATCGACCTTAATTTCTCAGGTGAATATCAGTCACGCTCACACAGATATACTGAGGAATTATTCGGTAAAGAATATGTGTTCAAGGCAGGTACAATGGCGACTGTCGCAGATAAAACTGCTTATGGTTATGTTATGAAATACCTTGATGAGCGCGGTCTTTTAGCCACTACGCCTAAAGCTGAAATTGACAGATTGTCTGTCGGTTGTACAGGTATTAAGCGAACAACGGGACAGCATCCGGGCGGAATGGTTGTTGTACCTGATAAATATACTGTTGAGGATTTCACACCGATTCAATATCCGTCAAATGATGAAAAGAAGGGTACATACACAACCCATTTCGACTTTAAGAATTCGCTTCACGATACTCTTTTAAAGCTCGATGAGCTTGGACACGATAATCCTACACTCTATAAGTATCTTGAGGATTCAACAGGCAAGCCCGTTATGGAAGTTGACTTGTCCGATCCAAAGCTTTATCAGCTTATAACTTCTACAGAGCCAATCGGTGTATCGCCAGAGGATATTGACTGTGTAACAGGTACACTGGCAATTCCTGAAATGGGCACACCTTTTGTTATAGGAATGCTTACTGAGGCTCAGCCGAAAACCTTTGCCGATTTGCTGCAGATTTCAGGTCTGTCGCATGGTACGGATGTATGGCTCGGCAATGCTCAGGAGCTTATTCAAAATGAAACCTGCACTATTTCTGAGGTAATTGGATGTCGTGATGATATTATGACTCACCTTATCCATGTTGCTGAGGATTATGAGCGAAGAACAGGTAAGGAATCGCCGCTTAGTAAAAAGGACTGCTTTAAGATTATGGAGTATACCCGTAAGGGTAAGGCACCAAAAGAGCTACCGCCTTATGAGGAGGCAATGAAAACAATCGGTGTTGAGCAGTGGTATATTGATTCCTGCTATAAGATTAAATACATGTTCCCTAAGGCACATGCTGCTGCCTATGTCATTGCAGCACTTCGCCTTGCATGGTATAAAATTTATTATCCTATTCATTTTTATTCTGCCTATTTCACAGTTCGCGGCGGTGCTATTGATGCTGTTGCAGCAGTTGAGGGTAAGGCTGCAGTGAAAAGAAAAATGGAGGAGATTAAGCTTAAGGGTAATGATAAAACAGCTAAGGATGAAAGTACCTATGTAGTTCTTCAGATTGTTATTGAAATGCTTGCAAGAGGTATTGAATTCCTTCCGGTTGATATTTATAAATCAGATGCAAGAATTTATATGATAGAGGATGGTAAAATCCGCCTTCCGTTTGGTGCGATTGATGGTATCGGCGAAAATGCTGCAAAAGCAATTGCTGATGCAAAAAATGACGGTAACGGCGACTTTATCTCCTATGATGATTTAATGGCACGTGCGGGAATCGGCAGGAGTGTTGTCGATTCGCTCAAAGAGGCAGGCGCTCTCGGCGATATGCCGGAATCAAATCAGATATCACTATTTTAACTTAATGCTTGACAATATTATATTAGTGTGGTAGCATATTACCACTCTACCACACTAAAGTAAAAATCAAACCGTCAAGGAGAAAATATATGAAAAGATATTCAAAATTAACGCCTCAGGGTAGTCGTGATCTGCTTTTTGAGGAATGTGATGACAGAAGAAGGGTAGAAACTATCCTTTCAGACCTATTTAAAGAAAAAAATTATCGCAAGGTTATGACACCTACAATTGAGTTTTTTGATGTATTCAAAAGCGATAATTTAGGTATCGAAGCTGAGGAAATGTATAAGCTTTCAGACAATCAGGGCAGAACAACTGTACTTCGTCCGGATAATACAGCACCTATTGCACGTCTTGTTGCAACAAGACTTTCTAGTGTGGATTTTCCTGTAAGGCTTTACTATAACCAAAACGTTTATGTGCGCAACAAACAGCTTGCAGGCAGAACAGATGAAATTGCGCAAAGTGGTATTGAGTTTATTGGCGATGGCAGCATTGATGCTGATATTGAGGTTATATCAATGGCCTATGAAGCACTCAAGCGCAATGATGTTCAGTCCTTTAAGCTCGAGCTTTGTCATGCAGGCTTTTTCAGTGCAATCCTTGATAAAATGAATTTATCACCTTCGCAGAAGGCAGATATATGCAGCTTTATTGAGGGCAAGAACTATGCTGCACTTGGCGATATGCTTGATAAAATCGGAACCAGTACTGAGACAGAGATTATTAAAAAGCTGCCCAGACTTTTTGGTGATGTCAGTGTTATAAATGAGGCAAAGGCACTCTATGATGATGTCGATGCTAATAAGGCGCTTGATTATCTCAAGGATGTTTACGAAAAGCTTTGTGAACTCGGCTTTAAGGATAATATACTTATTGACCTCAGCCTTGTTAACAGAAGTAACTATTATACAGGCGTTATCTTCCGTGGTTATGCACAGGGCAGTGGTGTAACAATCCTTTCAGGCGGTCGTTACGATAATCTTATCGGTGAATTCGGTCTTGATGCACCGGCTATCGGCTTTGGTGTTGATGTTAATGCTCTCTGTGATATAA
>CAMWPJ010000089.1 GCA_947176035.1 uncultured Clostridia bacterium
ATCGTGCAGAAAGGAAAGTATATGAAACAATTTAACATTTCAACAAATATACTTTAAAGGAGGCGAACTGAAAAACAAATAAAAGAACTGTTGCCGTATGGCAGCAGAAAAAATACCACAATATGAAATTGATGCGATTGTCAGAACTTTTCTACCAAGTATAAAAGAATTCTTTGAAAATGAAAAATATAAAAAAGAATTTGAGGAGTGGAAAATCAAAACCAATCATATTAATAAATAACAAAAGAAGAGAGTATATCACTCTCTTCTTTTCTGATATCAACTGTTATACTTTAAATATTTATGTGGGGAAAAATATAATTTTTTATCTTTAGAATTACTACTCCAACATGAACTAATATTGTTTGCTTTACAAAACTCATAAGTTTCCTCACCAAGTAATTGCCGAGTTTTCTCCAAATTTCTTACTGTTCTACCATCTGTATTATGTAACTTCCAACCAATAAAGTAAATTTTATCTTCTTCAATAATTTTTCTTTTCTTATAAATTGCCACCTCGTCTGGTTCAACTTTCCTGCCAGAATACTTTTGAGGAATCTTTTTTTCAAAATACTGCAGAAATTTATAAGATGTAAAAGTTTCTCTTCCTGGTTTAAGATTTAAAATATTACATAAATTATAAAATATCTCGTCTGCTAAATCTTCTAATTCATAACCTTTATATAAATGTAAAGTAAAACAATAATTGTATCCTATAACACCAAATAATAATTCAAAAGGTTCTCTATCAATAAGTATTATAACATCAAAACACACTTTATTATATTGAAATTGGAATTTATCCTGTGTAACTCCTTGTTTATGCATATCTGATAGTAACGATTTAATTCTGTATAATTTTATTTTACACACCTTCTTTATTATTTTAACAACTACTTTCTTTACATTTAACTATAAAATCTTCAAGATACTCTGGTAAAAACTTTTTACATATTTCTGTAGCAACAATAGCCTGTCCCCCATATATACGAAAAATCATCGCATCTTCTTCACAATTAAGCACCATCGGTTTCTCATATGCAGAAACACACATTTTATAAGCCTCTATAGGCTTGACCAACCTTAATTTACGTATTTCATAAGCACATGTTTCATCAGTCCAACCACACCATTTAGTTTGTCCACCAATTTCATTATAATCAGAATGAATCCAATAATACTCTAATGATTCATCTATTTTCGTGATTTTTTTACAATTCAAATACTTAGCGTAAATTTCATTATATTCTCCATTTTGAGATATCTTAAATTCGATCTCATTTAATTGATCTTTATATCCCATTATGCCTAATAGAAAATCAGTTGAAACATCAAAAAAGGTAGCTAATTTACAAAGCTCATATGTTTTGGGAATAGATTTTCCAGATTCATAACGATAGATTGATTTTGAACTTAATTCTAATTCTTCTGCTAATTGCTCTTGACTCATTCCTAATGAAATACGTAAAGCTTTTATCTTATTCCCAATACCCTTCATGTTTTGTCTCCTCGTCATATTACAATTTAATTTTATATTCTTAAGGTAAAAATATCAATAGACAGATTTGTCTATAAAATAAAAATTCTCTACAGTTTTAAATATAACAAAGATAGATTATATGAAACTAATGAATATAAAAACAAAATCCGAAAGTATCACCGACAATGGTGAGTTTCGGATTTTTATCTTTTGGTGGAGATGGTGGTAATCGAAACCACGTCCAAAATCATCTTACCAAGGGCTCTACGAGTGTAGTTTGTCTTTTAGGTAATCCCCTCAGCTAACGGCGGCAAACAGCCTTTAGCTTACGGTAACCGCTGTTACCTGATGAAGGCCGCGATAATCCTTCATTCATGTTCGCCACTAAGTCGACGCTCTGCATACAGCCGTGGCACTCTGTAAGAGAACGCAAGCCGCTAATTAAGCAGCAAGAGCTACTGATTTATTATTGTCAGTTAATTTTAAAGTGTTACTTTTAAAGCGGTGCAACTCCGCTACTCGCTGACCAAGGCTCAACAACCCTGTCGAAATCCTTTCATCCCCATATATAATATCTTAAATCTGACGCAGCCATCTCCTTTATTCAGGAAACAGCATAGTACAGAATATTAATATCTTTCTTTCAATGTTCTTTCAATCTGTCTGTCAGAATCTTTCTTCGCCTGAACAGCACGCTTATCATAAAGCTTTTTACCTTTGCAAAGACCAATTTCTAGCTTTGCTCTGCCATTTAAAATATACAGGCTAAGGGGAATAATCGAAAGTCCCTGCTGCTGTGATTGACCAAAAAGCTTCATAATTTCTTTTTTATGAAGGAGTAATCTTTTCTTTCTCATAGGGTCACGATTAAAACGATTCCCCATTTCATATGGTGAAATATGCATACCGATTGCAAACATCTCACCGTCATCAACCGAACAAAAACTATCCTTAAGATTGACCCTGCCGTTTCGGATTGACTTTATTTCAGTGCCGAAAAGCTCTATCCCCGCCTCATAGGTTTCAAGAACAAAATAGTCGTGATAGGCTTTTTTATTATTGGCAATTATCTGTTTTTCATTCTTATTCAAGTCTATCACTCCTTTGCTGAAAATCATTTGACATATTAAACGCCGTAAATTATATCAGACTTCTCCCCTCAAGTGCACGCGAAAGTGTAACCTCGTCGGCATACTCCAAATCGGCACCGACAGGAACACCATAAGCAAGTCTGCTGACAGTGATACCCATAGGCTTTAAAAGTCTGCTGATATACATAGCTGTTGCCTCACCCTCAACAGTCGGATTGGTTGCCATAATAACCTCCTCAACCATATCGTCTCCAAGTCTCGCAACAAGCTCTTTTATTCTTATCTGATCAGGACCTATATTATCCATAGGTGAAATGGCACCATGCAGAACGTGATATGTACCATTATACTCATGTGTACGCTCAATTGCCGCAACATCACGAGGATCTTCCACAACACAAATAACACTTTTATCCCTTGTATTGCTTTTGCAAATGGGACAAAGCTCATCATCTGCCAAATCACAACAAATACTGCACTGCTTGATTTTTGTGTGAGCATCTGTAATTGCCTGTGCAAATTCTCTCGCCTCAGTCTCAGACAAACCAAGAACATAGAATGCCATTCGCTGAGCAGTTTTATGGCCGATACCCTGCATACGCTCAAACTGATCTATTAAATTTTGAAGTGGTGCAAGATTGAATGCCATAATTCCCCTCTTAAAATTATTAGGATTTATAATTAAAATGCTAAGATTTTTGTTTGAAATTTCATTTCTTTCACCGCAGACATACAATGGTATTTCAAGGTAAAAAAATGGAATTTCGGGCAAAAAGACTGCATTTTAAAGGCCCGGGATGTTCAGTCCGCCGGTAACCTTTTCCAATTCGCGCTCTGATTCCTCTTCTATCTGACGCATTGCCTCATTAAAAGCGGCAACAAGCATATCCTCGAGCATTTCAACATCCTCGGGATCTACAACCTCAGGATTAAGACCGATTGCCTTAACCTCATGATTACCCTTAACAGTGATTTCTACCATTCCGCCGCCTGAGGATACAACATATTCCTTTTCCTCAAGCTCTGCCTTTTTAGCCTCAATATTCTCCTGCATTTTCTGAGCCTGACGGAGCATGCTCTGCATATTCTGAGGGCCGCCGCCCATTCCTTTTGGAAGTCTTGCTTTCATATTTTTATTCTCCTAATTTATATATTTATTCAAAATTAATTTCAACATTATTCTGTGCACGGTTAATCAGATCCTCAAGCAAATCACGCTTTTGCTGTTGCTGTGATTTTGGCTTGCTGACAGCAATTTTATACGGCTGTCCGGTAACCTCAAGCACGGCCTGCTTGATTGCCTTTAAGTGAGTAGGAATCTGAATAAACTGCTTTATTGTGGGATTGGTGCTGTCAATAACAAAACGTCCGCTGTCAAGATGAGCCCCCGCACCACTGAGCACGCCAAAAAGTGCTATATCTGTTTTATGGATAATATCAAGAAACTCTGCCCAATGCTCAAACTCGCTTACACCCTGCTGAACAGGCTGTGTAATCGGCGATGACTTCTGCTGTGCAGTTTCTTCGGGAGAAAACTGCGGTTCAGTCCGATAATCCAGTACTGCTGCTTTTGGAGCAGGACTTTCCTGACGTTTTTCTTCTTTTTTAGGTTCAGTTTTTTCAAACGACTTGTCATCAGCTGCCGTATTAAAAGCAGGGAAAGCCACATTATCCTGTGCAGTCCTAACCTCCTGCTCATTTTTCATCTGTGCTGCGGATGAAGCTGTTGCTGAAACCGGTGAAGTGATCTGAACAGCAGCTCCATTTCTTACTGCTCTTTCAACCTGTGACAGTCTTTCAAGCACTGCCTCATTTGATGAATCAAGCTTAGGCTCGCAGAGCTTGATAAAGGACATTTCCATTTCAATTCTTGAATTTGCACCTGCTTTAATTTTAGTCAAAGTATTCTGGAACAAATCAAGACCTAATATAATATTTTCAAGCGTGAACTGTTTTGCACCCTCAAGTATTGAATTATATTCATCATCGGTGCAGACAATCAGCTCTCTGCTTTTTTTAACAGTTTTTACAATAAGGAAATTCCTGAAATGATTAATCATCTCAACACAGAGACGCTCCATATCATAGCTATTTTGATAAAGCTCGGCAATAATTTCCATTGCAGCTGAACTGTTTTTGTCATTTACACAATTTGTTAACTTATGAAGCACTTCTCTGCCCGCAAGTCCTGCGACCTGAGACACAAGCTGAGAATCGATATTTTTATTTCTGCTGCTGCACTGGTCAAGGATAGAAAGTCCGTCACGCAGTGCACCGTCAGCAATTCGTGCTATAAGTGTCGCTGCATCGTCTGCAAGTGTCATCCCCTCAAGCGAAGCAACCTCTTTAAGTCTGACTGCCATTGTTTCAGGCTGGATACGTTTGAAGTCAAAGCGCTGACAACGTGACAGTATTGTTGCAGGGAGCTTGTGCACCTCAGTAGTTGCAAGGATGAATATAACATGTGCTGGCGGTTCTTCAAGTGTTTTGAGCAACGCATTAAAAGCACCTGTTGAGAGCATGTGCACCTCGTCGATAATATATACTCTGTATCTTCCGCGTGTAGGAGTGTAATTCGCCTCTTCACGCAAATCCCGGATATTATCAACGCCATTGTTCGATGCTGCATCAATCTCAACTACATCATAAATTGTGCCGCCGTCAAGTCCGCGGCAAACCTCACACGCATTACACGGCTCTCCATCTGCTGAATTCTCACAATTAACAGCCTTTGCGAGAATTTTGGCACAGGTTGTTTTACCTGTTCCGCGTGAGCCTGTAAAGAGATAAGCATGTGAAATTCTGTTTTCTCTAATCTCATTTTTAAGGGTAGATATAACATGATCCTGACCATACACGTCAGAAAAGCTTTTAGGTCTGTATTTTCTGTATAAAACCTGATACATTTATATTCCCCCTCAAATCAATTAAAAGGCAGAAGCTGCTTATTTCATAATGTAACGCACAGACTTGTCTGCGGCACACAGAATAATCCACTTATTGCTGCTCGGTTCCCCGCCTGACAAGGTTCGTAGCACTCCGTTGCACAGGGCCCATACGCTACATTATGAAATAAGGACAAAACCCCTACCTTTTTGCTTTTGTTATTATACTATATAATTATTCAGAAATCAAGACCTTTTCAATTGCACCGTAATAAATAAAATGGAAATCCTTTTCCGGGTACCATTTTTCAGTTATGGTCTCATCAATAAAATCAGCGGGGTCAAATCTGCTTTTAGCTGCTTTTCTGCATACAAGCACAAGCTCAGCCTCTTCAAAATAAGGGGCAAACTCATCAAAGCAAGGTGTGAGCTCACATGCCTTTATCTTATCAATATCTCTGCCGCTTTTTGAGCCGCAAATGCCATGAATACGCTTTTTATCCTCATCCTTATAAAAGCTGAGTGTAAAATAACCCTGTTCATTCATAAATTTCTCAGTATATCTCTGCGGGCGTATGTAAACAGTTGCCATATCCTGACCCCAAAGCTCACCAACAGCTCCCCATGATACAGTCATAGTATTACATCCGTTTTCATCGCCTGCAGTAACAAGTGCCCAGCGATTCTTTAAAAGGTTAACAACATTATCCTTAACCTGTGTGAATTCAACTTCTTTAAACATATAATCACCTCAAATAAAATAAACAATATTAAAGGATAGTGAAAACACTATCCTTTAGGCAATAAAGAAAAATCCGAACCTGCCAAAAATACAGTATTAAAGCGAATTTTAAAGTTTTCGCTGTTGCCTTGCGTCAGCAAGGCTGCCATCTCAAAATCTAAAATCCATCTTCACTTCAAGCATTTTTGGTCTGCGAGTTTAAATTGTGATGATTTGTTCTTAATCAAGGCATAAAAACGCAGGAATACTTTTTGTATTCCGAGTATTTTTAACGCTGAGTAAGGGCAAATCATCACAATTTAAACCACGGTTCGGATTACTCTTTATTGCCGAAACAATCATTTAATAAACTTAACAAGCTCAAGCGCAGCGTTGATATCGCCATCAACCTTAAGCTTACCGGTTGTAAATGCAATAACAGGATCGAGCTTGCCATTGATAAGCTTTGTGAAATTGGTTGCATTCATTGTAAGAATAGCGTTTCTGTCATAATACTCATAAGGCTCAACGTTAACACGGCCATCCTTGATTTCAATATAAAAGATACCCTCTACCTTGCCTACAAGATTAATCTGAAATGCAAGTGTTCCGTTAACTGATGATACATCAGTGTTTAAAAACCTTTTTCTTGTTGCCTGAACAACAGATTCATATGTCATTGCCATAGTAATTACCTCCGTTACTATATATTAAAAAGCACTGTCCTTCCATTATCTTACAGTAATATTATAGCACAAGAGTAATAACTTATCAAGATAATTCATCCTACAATATTTTACCAAAATCTACTTTTCTTTAGGTCGGCATATCATAGCAACAACAAGACCGCTGAGCATTGCAACCGTCACGCCTGCTGCACATGCACTGAAGCCTCCTGTTATAACACCAAGAAAGCCATCCTTTTGTACCGCCTCTTTAACGCCTTTGGCAAGTGCATTTCCAAAACCTGTAAGCGGAACCGTTGCACCTGCGCCTGCAAAATCAACAAGCGGCTGATAAATATCAAGACCCCCAAGCAGAACACCAATACAAACAAATAAAACGAGAATTCTGGCAGGAGTAAGCTTGGTTAAATCCATAAGAAGCTGACCGATAACACAAATTAGTCCACCTACAACAAACGCTTTTATTAACATCATAATCATAAAAATCACCTGCTATCATTTTTTACAATAACAGGTGATTTATGCAAAAATGTTTAATTAATAAAGTCATATAAATCATTCAAGCTTCTAAATATTCCTCAAGGCATATACCGGCATCATATATTTCCTTTGCAGCCAGCTTACCCACATAACAATAATGCCACGGCTCATAGCTTATTCCTGTAATCTCACTTTTATCTGTAGGATAACGAAGAATAAAACCATATTTCCAGCTGTTATTCATAAGCCATTTCTGTACTGCTGTATTCTCTTGCCTTTCATCAAGAATCTGATTTGATATATCAACAATATCAAGAGCCAATCCTAACTGATGCTCAATTGTTCCGGGAATTGCAACAAGCTCACCTGCTGCTTGCTTTGCTTTTTCATTCGAATAACCCTGAGCAAGCCATTTATTAACTTGACTATTAAAAAGATCCTCCTGCCTTTGCATCGTCCTATATGAAGAACAAATAACAGGCGTTAGCCCTGCTGCTCTGCAATCATCCATCATATCCTGCAAATCATCATAGCAGCGTTCATCTACAGCATGTCCATTTTGAAGATATTTTAGCGTCGGCTCATAATTATCAGGCAAAAGATTCCATTTATTTACTAAAATCAAATTCCATTGTGTCTTGTCAACCTTAGGAATTGACCCATCTGTTGAATTATGATTTGACATCAACTCTTCAGATGGAATCACATTATGTTGGGATTGTGCAGAATCATTAATTTTATTTATTGCACATCCCACAAAAACACCTGCAGCTATACAAACTACAGCAATAATCGCTATAGCCCACGTCGGAAGATACAAATAATATATTTTGTCTTTCTGATTCTTTTTGTTTTTATGCATAACCCAACTAATACTCTTTCTTTGTTTGCAAACAGCAAAATTTTAAACCGTTACAACCAACTTCTCATTTTATCGTTTAGAATGACGAAGAGGTAATCTATTTGAATTAAAGTGTTTATACATACTGATAAAACTAACAGAAAAAAGCAAAATTATCATCGTTAATTTCAACAGCCCCTATAATCTGTCTATAATACACATCACCGAGCCCACGAGACATCTCAGGATCGCGTTTGCCGTAATATGAGTTAAAAAAAAAAAGGGGGG
>CAMWPJ010000090.1 GCA_947176035.1 uncultured Clostridia bacterium
GACGTATCCGTTACAAAACCGCCTAAATATGATATCAAACCAATGGGCGAGACTGTTGACAACGGTAATTATATTTCGACACTCTTGACTGAATGTGATTTATTCACAGTAAATCACTACAATGTAAAATCAAAAATTGAGCTTTGCACAAATAAAAAAAGCTTTAATCATATTTTAGTTGTTGATGGCAGCGGTAAAATTAACGGTGAAGATTTCAAAAAAGGCGGAAGCTTTTTTGTGCCTGCAAACTTTGGTAAATATGAAATCACAGGAAAATGTGAGATAATCGTTACAAGTATTTAAATTAAAAATCAAATCATTCAGAATAAAAAGTCACAGATTGGTGCATACTATCTGTGACTTGATTATTTGGGGTGATAAATATGAGAATTGTTAATAACATAGCTTTGATACTTTCAATTATCGGCGGTATCAATTGGGGCTTAATCGGACTTTTCAAGTTTGATTTAGTTGCCTGGATATGCGGAGGACAGGATTCTGTTTTTGCAAGAATTATTTACAGCATTGTCGGTCTTGCTGCAATCTGGTGTATAAGCCTGTTATTTAATAACAGAACTGTCGAGGATTAATTTATCCAACAAAAATGCAGACACAATGTGTCTGCATTTTTGTTTTAGCTTACTTTATCTACAGTCTGACGTTCTATTTCATTTTTTATTTTAGACAAAATTCGTTTTTCAAGTCTGCTGATATAGGATTGTGAAATGCCGAGCGAGTCGGCAAGCTGTTTTTGTGTATGCCCTTCTCTGCCACCCAGTCCAAAGCGCATTATCATAAGCTCCTTTTCCTTTTTCGGCAAAGCATTAACAATTTTGAGCAAAAGTCTTTTTTCATCATCGTACTCTAATGTTTCATACACATCATCAGGCTCAGTACCTAAAACATCACGAAGTGTCAGCTCGTTTCCATCCCAATCAATAGAAAGCGGCTCATCAAATGACATTTCGATTTTCAAATTATTTACCTTTCTCAGGTGCATAAGAATTTCATTTTCGATACATCTTGACGCATAGGTAGCCAGCTTAATATTTTTATCCGGATTGAAGGTTTTGACCGCTTTCATCAATCCGATTGTTCCGATCGAGACAAGATCCTCTGTTGAAGTTGTTTTTGACTCAAATTTTTTTGCAATATAAACAACAAGACGAAGATTATGAGTAATAAGCAGCTCTCTATTGGTTTCATCACCATTTCTCAGCTCATCCATAATTGCCTGCTCTTTTTCCTTTGAAAGCGGAGGAGGAAGAGTTTCAGGTCCATTTATGTAATAGCATTTCTGCTTTTTAAACAGTCTTAAAAATAAATTTTTTAGTTTGCGTAACATATTTCACCTCATATATTTATTATTTCCGGATTTAGAATAGCTGAAAAATCCTTTGAATCAACTGAAGACACGGCAATATATACTCTGTCCGTTTCATACATACCCTTGCCGTTTGATATGATTACTTTATCCGGCTTAAATGCTTTAAGCATCCCCTCACCTCCTACTGAATTAAAGGGTATAATACGTTCAGGTTCAAAGGATATTTTACTTTCATCAATAACAATTACAGGATAATCAGAGAAGGGTTCTTTAAGCTTATTTCCCGTATCTGCAAATGCATATAAATGCACCTCTTGAGTGCCTTTAAAAATGGTAAGTGAATAAATTTCATTTTTGCCAATAGTTCGATTATATATTTTCACAGCAGCAAGTGATATCATATATGCAACAAGAGCGCTCATAAGCAATATTTGGGCAGGTATGTCAAAATAGACAACATCATTATGTATTGCAACACCATCAGGTTTGAAGATAAGCCATATTGCAAGTATCACGCCAAGCAAAAGCATATTTGAAAAATAAAATATGCCCAGTGTTTTTGCAAAAACAACTGCTCTTTTAAAACCAAAAGCAATAAAAACTATAAGTGCGGACACAACAAATTTACCAATTGCAGTAACAAAAAAATTCAGTTCATCGGCGAGTATTACAAGTGAATAAGCACCACCGGCAAAGGCACCAACTAGCATTCTTACTATTTTAGGATTATCTTTGACAAAAAGCTTGGTCAGCGATAGGAGTAAATATGTAATAAAGAAATTGACTACAAAAAGCACATCAACATAAACAGTCAAAAAATACCCCTCCCAACAACTTAATTATAAGTCATTGGAAGGGGTTTAATTTGTCATAATTAATCCTCTATTTCAATTGTTTCAATAACAACATCATATACAGGCTTATCAGCCATACCCGTTTTAGTAGCTGCGATATCCTCAAGAACATCAGCACCGTCAACAAGCATACCGAATACTGTATGGTGGAAATCAAGCCAAGGTGTACCGCCAACCTCCTTATACTTATCAATAACCTCCTGAGGGTAGCCGTTATCCTTAAGCCCTTCCATTTGAGAAAGAAGAGAATCAGGAACACTCTTAGCCTGAACAACAAAAAATTGTGAACCGTTTGTATTAGGACCGCTGTTAGCCATTGAAAGAGCACCATAATAGTTACGTGCATCAAGAGTAAATTCATCCTCAAAGGACTTACCCCAAATTGATTCACCGCCGCAGCCTGTGCCTGTAGGGTCACCACCCTGAATCATAAAATCTTTTATAACTCTATGGAAAATAAGTCCGTCATAATAGCCATTCTTAGCGTGAGTTGTAAAGTTTTCAACAGCCTTTGGCGCTGCTTGCGGATTAAGCTCAAAGAGCATATTACCTTTGTTTGTTTTAATCGTTGCCTTCATAAATATTACCTTTCTTTTTTAGATTAGATTTTTAGAGAGCGATAAATCACCCTTAAGTGCGTATGGTATAAAAACACGACATGTTTTATTTGATAAATTATAATTTCTTTAATTACAATTTAACCTTTTCATTGATTTCTCTCAATTTATCAATATCAATTTTAACCACAGCACGATCATAGGTCATAAGGCCGTTAAGCTCATCCTCAACATCCGTAAGCTGAGTATAGACTGTTGCACATAAACCATCCTTAATCTGTGGAATAATTACATTATTGAACAGCTTTGCATATGCCTTTGTTAATGAGTCCTTAGTATTATAAACCTTATAGCCGAACATTTTATTATTAAAGGTATGACCGTTAACCTTCATACTATATCCGCCAAACTCTGACAGAACATAAGGTCTGTTGCCGATTTTAACCTTAATAGGTGTAAAGTAAATATGCTTTGAAATAACATCACTTGCGCCCATATCATGCCAGCCTGATGTTGTGTCAATCACCCTTGTATGATCGAGCTTCTTAACCATTTCATATGCCTTTGCACTGTCAAACTGTCCCCAGCCTTCATTAAATGGAACCCACATAGCAATACAAGGGCAGTTATAAAGATGCTCGATTGTTTCGTTAAGCTCCTGATAATAAAGCTCTCTGCCAGCTTTATCCGTTCTGTGGAAATTTTTATAATTTGTATCATCAAGCGTAATGCCGACAAACGGAATTGCAGACACCTCAAGACCATAATTACCACCACCGTTAACCATATCCTGCCATACAAGAATGCCATTAACATCGCAGTAATGATACCAGAGGAGCGGTTCAATCTTAATGTGCTTTCTCAGCATATTAAAGCCTGCTTTTTTAGCAAAGAGTACATCTTCCTCCATAGCCTGATTTGTAGGTGGAGTAAGATAGCCATCTGAATAATAGCCCTGATCAAGAAGACCATTATGGAAATAAGGCTCATTATTAAGGAACAATCTTAAAATTCCTTTTTCATCAACACCGGTTGAGAACTTACGCATACCAAAATATGACTTAATACGCTCACCGCAAGCCTTGAATACTACATTATAAAGGAACGGTGATTCCGGAGACCAGGATTTGAAATCAGGAATTTTTACAGTATGCTCTGTAGTATCTGCTATAAGCTCATCACCATCATAAATAAGCACCTCAACATCATCTGCGCCGAAATATTCAAACTTAACCTGCTCATTATCATAGTCAGGAGTAATTTTAACACGCTCCAAAAATTCTTTAGGAGTTGACTCAAGCCATACTGACTGCCAAATACCACTTTGAGGTGAATACCATATGCCGCCGCGTTTCATCTTTTGCTTACCACGCGAATAGGAACAGGTATCTGTATAATCCTTAACACGGACAATAAGTGTATTCTCCTCACCATCAGCTGATAAATAATCTGTAAGCTCAAATTTAAAGGCAGTGTAGCCACCTGTATGTGTACCGATTTCTTTGCCGTTAAGAAATACCGTCGCAACCTGATCAACTGCGCCAAAATTTATAAACACTCTGCCCTTATTAAAGCCAACAGGCAGAATAAAACATTTTTTATAAAACAGGGTTTCGTCAGGCTTAATTATACGGCTGACACCTGAAAGTTCGCACTCAGGTGAAAACGGAACCGTAATCTGCGCAGTATAAACGCTGGGCATATTATCTGTTTTTCTGATAGAATAGTCCCATGTACCATTAAGGCTTATGTAGCTGTCTCTTACAAACTGCGGCCTCGGATACTCAGATAAAGGATTTTCACGATCAATATTTCTGCTCCATTTTGTTAATAGCATTTTTACCCCTCAACAATCTTTCCGTTATTTATTTGGATGTGCTTATTACAAATCTCAAGTGCTGCGGTTTTATGTGACACAATAATGCATGTCACATTGTCAAGCTCTTTAAGATTAGTCAAAAACTGCTTTTCTGTCTCCTCGTCCAAAGCAGATGTTGCCTCATCAAGCAGGAGTATAGGTGATTTAGCCAGCAGACTCCTTGCAATTGCAAGCCGCTGAATCTGCCCCTCTGAAAGTCCCATACCCTTTTCACCAATTACTGTATCAATACCATTCGGCAGCTCATCAATAAACTGCTTTGCACAGCTTACCCTTACTGCCTCATCAAGCTCAGCAGAGGTAACATCGTCATTAATAAAGGTTAAGTTGTCTTTGATTGTACCTGATATTATCATATTCCCCTGCGGAACATAAGAAAACAAACGTCTTGTATTTTTGTCAACAGGTATATCACCCTGTGTTGTTTTAAGGCAGATGTCTCCTTCCTGTGCATTGAACACACCAAGAAGTAGTTTAAGAAGAGTACTCTTACCTATACCTGAAATACCCATAATAGCGACAAAATCACCCTTATTTAAGGCAAATGATGTGTTATCAAAAATAATATCTCTATCATATTTAAAGGTAATATTACTAAATGAAATTTCTTCAAGAGTTGCATATATCTTTTCAACATCAATTTGATTATCGTTAATCTGCAACTCATCTGTAATTTCATCAATTTCTATAAGACGCTCAGCAGATGCAATCATTGAAAAATACTGCGGCATAACATTTGAAAGTGATGCAAATGGTGATTGCACCTGATTAACAAGCTGCAGCATTGCAGTAACAGTACCATACGTCATAAGATTATTAAGCAATCTCCACGCACCGAAAGCAACGGCAAACACTGTTCCAATATTAAAAACAGCATTAAGACCTGTATTGGCAATTATACCAAAATTTCGTCTTTTGATTTTTGCGACAAAATTTTCCTCCTGCAAAGTGTCAGTCTGGTCCTGTATTTTATCCTCAACTGAAAAAGCTTTTACAACAAGCAGATTTGACACGATTTCCTGAATAAAGGAACGAGTTTTCCCCTCAGTCTCCTGCACTCTTTTATGAAGAGTCATTAATCGTTTTCTGAACAGCTGCATAACAGAAAAAACCACACATCCGCCAACAAGAAAAACAAGAGCAAACACCTTGTCAATAATTATAAGATAGACAAGTGAGCTGATAAGCTTTGTGCCGAAAAATATACTTTGCGGCAATATTGCTGTAAAGCCAGTTGCAACAATACCTACATCGTTAAACATTCTGTTTTGCAGTTCACCTGTATGATATGATGTTACTGTTGAATAATCCTTTTTTATAATAACATCAAGCAGATGACGTTTTAATATAATTTCAAGTCTGCCCTTGCATCGCTCGGAAACACAGCTGCGCATAATACTCAAGGTCATCTGCAGCAAAACAACACCTAAAAGTGCAAGTGCAAACTTAACAACATAATTCGCATCCTGAATTATGGTTGCACCATCAATCACTCTTTTTGAAAAATTAGCAAACATAACAGAAGTTATGCCGTGAATAACATTAACTGCAATAAGAAAAATAAGTGTTGGGATCTGGCTTTTGCATATTCTTAAAATCCATTTCAGAACAGCTTTATCGGATTTATTAACTTTTTTCTTTACATCTTCCAAAGCTGATTAATCTCCTTTTTTAAACAAATGCCTTTTAATATAGCCAATTCCTCTGGGGATCAAAAGAAGTGCCGGACGAACAGGTAAAAGCGCTACCCAAATTCTTGAATAAATTTTATAAGCTACTGATTTTTGCAAATCAATATAACGCTTCCCGTTTTTATAAAAACCAACAAGCACACCGCAAATCATATCATCGGTAACATATTCCTTTCGCAAAAGATTGTCACCAACTATAACATAATGGTTCTCACACACTTTAATAACCCTATGCATAATATATTTACCGTCAGAGGTAACATATACAGGCACATCATATTTCTTCAGCCTTGATTTATTTTTAATAACAATAATATTATCCCTCTGCTGATGAATAAGCGGCTGCATTGATGTGCCCATTGTAAGTCCTGTATAGGTCCCTGTTCTGTCAAGTATCTCTTTTATTGATTCAAAATCATTCATAAATCCTGCTCCATATAAGGAATAAAAGCACATAAATGCAAGCTATTCCCTCATTATATTAATTATAACAGATTTAATTATTATATGCAACAGCGAGAATTGATACCCATTTATATCGCATTTGACAAAGCAATGCGATATATGTTAGAATGATATGCAATAGGTAGCAAAATAAGGCGGGACTGTTGCAAGGTCTCGTCTTATTTTTTATGCCAGAATTAAAGGAGAATTCAAATGGATTACGATTTGATAATTGTAGGCTCAGGACCTGCAGGTATTTTCACGGCACTTGAACTCATCAGACACAAATCAGATAAAAAAATACTTTTGATTGAAAAAGGTAAACCAGTCGAAAAAAGGCACTGCCCGAAGGACAAAACCAATCAATGTATTAACTGCAAGCCAAGCTGTGCAATTACCACAGGATTTTCGGGTGCAGGTGCATTCTCCGATGGTAAACTGAGCCTAAGCTACGAGGTAGGCGGTGATTTGCCGGATCTTATCGGCAGCGATTTTGCTCAGGAGCTTATTGACTACACAGATAAAATTTATCTTGAATTTGGTGCAGACACCAAGGTTGAGGGTGTATATACGGGAGATGCAATAAAAGAAATTAGAAAAAATGCAATTAAAGCAGGGCTTAAGCTTGTTGACTGCCCTATCCGCCATTTGGGAACAGAAAAGGCACAGGAGCTTTATTACAGAATACAAACTTATCTTGCAGATAATGGTGTTGAAATGATGTTTTCAACCGAATGTAAAAATATCATAATTGATGACAAGGCGTGCAAAGGTGTAATCATCGAAGATAATGGCATTGACAGAGAAATCAAGGCAAGTGAAATTGTTATTGCAACAGGCAGACGAGGTGCTGATTGGCTTGAAAAGCTGTGTGCCGAGCATCATATTGCACATAAGCCGGGTACGGTCGATATCGGTGTTCGTGTTGAATGTCGAAATGAGGTTATGGAAAAGGTTAACGAAACACTCTATGAATCAAAGCTGATTGGTTATCCTAAGCCCTGGAAAAACAAGGTGCGTACCTTCTGCCAGAATCCGGGCGGCTTTGTGGCACAGGAGAATTATGATAACGACCTTGCCGTTGTAAACGGACACAGCTATAAGGATAAAAAAAGTGAAAATACAAACCTTGCAATCCTTGTAAGCCACAACTTTACTGAGCCGTTCAATCAGCCTATTGAGTATGCACAAAAGGTTGGGGAGCTTACAAATATGCTTGGTGCAGGTCATATTATGGTGCAGCGTTTTGGTGATATACTCGACGGAAAAAGAACATGGCCACATGAGCTATCTAAAAGCAATGTAAAACCAACGCTCAAAGACGCTGTCGCAGGTGATATAACAGCGGCAATGCCATACAGAGCAATGACAAATATTATTGAATTTATAAAAATGCTTGACGTTGTTGTGCCCGGCTTTGCATCAACTGAAACTCTTCTTTATAGTCCTGAACTGAAATTTTACAGTAATAAGGTTAAAATGAATACTGACCTTAATACAAATATCAAGGGACTGCATTGCCTTGGTGACAGCTCAGGCTGGACACGTGGTCTTATGATGGCAAGTGTTATGGGCGTGCTTATGGGCAGAAAGCTTGCAGAAAACGAATAAATTTCAGTTATAGCAAGTGAATATCAATCATAACCACCAGTTGAACTGGTGGTTTGCACAGGCCCTATAAGGGCCGCCTA
>CAMWPJ010000091.1 GCA_947176035.1 uncultured Clostridia bacterium
GTGGAAACAGCTATTCGTTCTATGGATGAATATCTTGATTTTTATACTAATAAAGTTAATGATAAAGAGAAAGTGATGAAAAATACTTACGCGTTAAATGAAACTTTGCATGATTGTGGAATTGATGCTACAATACGAAGTCAATTTGTTGGTACTTGTTTATTAGCTTTGAAAAATGGATTATCCTATAAAGAACATAGCATTACAGCTTCTATGATGAAAGCAAGCATTAAGGATACTTTAACATCCTTACTAGAGAAGGATTTAAACAAGGCTACAAAAATCGCTTTATTGAATAGTAATGTCTTAGAAAATCAATCTATAAGGGAATTAGAAACTGAAGATTTAAGAAAAGTATTAAAAGAGATAGATGAAAATATACTGCCTTATATCAACGACAAAAGTACAGCAGGTCAGGATTTACTGAATTTATTTTTTATAAGTTTTAACAAGTATATTGGAAAGAAAGATAAAAACCAAGCTTTTACACCAGATCATATAACCGACTTTATGGCTAAAATTTGTAAAGTTAATAAAAATTCAATAATACTGGATCCGTGTTGTGGATCTGGTGCATTTTTAGTAAGAGCAATGACAATAGCTTTAGATGATTGTGCTACAGCTAGTGAACAGGAAAAAGTAAAAAAAGAACAAATATACGGAATAGAATATGATGAAAATATATTTGCTCTTGCTACTACAAACATGTTAATTCATAGTGATGGTAACTCCAATATATTCAGAGGAAGCTGTTTTAGCTATAGAGACAAGATAAAGGAAGCAAAGCCTACAGTCATATTAATGAATCCTCCCTATAACGCTGCAAAAAAATTTGTACCCAAATCTTATGCAAAAACATGGGGAAAAACATCAACCGATCCGTCAAAAGGATTTTATTTTTTGAAATTCATTTTAGATACATTAAATTCAGCAAAAATCAAAACCACGGTTGCTTGTTTGTTGCCTGTTGCCTGTGCTATAGGATCAAGTGACATCATTTCAAAAATGAAGAAAGATGTTTTAAAGCACAATACACTTGATGCGGTTTTTACTTTACCAAACGAATTGTTTTATCCAGGTGCATCTGCAAGTGCATGTTGTATGGTGTTCAAAACGGGAGAGAAACATAAGGATGCAGGAGCAACATTTTTTGGTTATTACAAGGAAGATGGATTTAGAAAAAAGAAAAATTTAGGAAGAATTGAACAAATAGATACAGAAACTATGTTAAGCAAATGGGAAAAAATAGAAAGAAAATGGCTTGAGTTATATAATGAAAGGCTGTCATTACCAGGATTATCAGTAGTTCATAAAGTTAAAGGTCTAGATGAATGGTTATGTGAAGCATATATGAAAACTGATTATTCGAAATTGACACAAGATGATTTTCAACAAACATTAAACAACTATATTTCATATAAAGTTAAAGAAGGAAAAATTTATGAGACTCCAAACAGATAAATGGAAAGAGTTTTTGCTTGGCGATTTATTCGACATATGTGCAGGAATATATCATTATCCAGAAGAATATGAGGAAGGATTAACACCATATGTTTCGGCATCAAATGAAAATAATGGTATATCACAATATATCAATTTGCCTCCTGATTTTATAGGTAATTGTATTGTTACAGGCAAAGTTGGATGTACAGCTTTTTATCAATCAGACGACTTTTGTGCAACTAGTGATGTAAATATTTTAAGAGCAAAAAATTTCACGTTAAACAAAAATATTGCCTTATTCATCGTTTCTGTAATAAATGTCAGTGAAAATTATAAGTGGAATTATGGACGACAATGTAGAGTGGGTGATAGTAAAGAAATCGTCGTCAAATTACCAATATTATATGATGATAAAACAGATTATCCCATTATTGATTATAATTCAAGATTCTCTGAAAAAGGATATGTACCTGATTTCTATTTCATGGAATTATATATTGATTCTTTACACAGCAAAATGATTTCTACAAAAAATCCAAATAAAAAATTTACTTTTGATATAAATACTTGGAAAACATTTTCATTAAATCATTTATTTACAGAAATATATAAGGCAGAACCCCATGTTAAAGGTGAAATGAATATTATCAATATTCGTAAAGATAACAGTATTCACTTTATATCTCGTACTGAAGAGAATAATGGTTGCGACGGATATATTATTGATAGTGATTTGTCAGGTATTGAAAAAGGGAATGCAATAATTATTGGTGATACTACTTCGACATGTTTTTATCAAGAAAATGATTTTATAGCAGGCGATCATATAGTTGTATGTAGAGCTGATTGGATTAACAAGTATACAGCATTATTTATTAAAACTATCATTGACAAAGAACATTATAGATATAGTTACGGTAGGGCTTTTAAAATGGATTTAATCAAAAACACAAAAATAACACTTCCATCGAAAGAAGAAAAACCAGATTGGGATTATATGGAGAATTATATTAAATCTTTACCATATGGAGATAGAATATGAGTCAAAAAGTAAAAAGTTCAAATAATGGCATTCCTTATGTGACTCCTAAAATTCTTTATCGAGGAAAAAGAGTATATTCACAAGCAATATTAATGAAAATCAATCATAATAACGAATCTACGATAGATATCGAATTAAAAATCGGAAGATATAATATTGGAACTCGCAAAACCGAATCCAATGTACCTAGAAGTGAGTTAACATTAAAAAGTTCAGAACTAGATGCTCTTGTACAATATATTAATGATAACTATAAACCTTTAACATTGGGACAAGGTGAATATATAAGCGTTGATTCCAATCAAGGTGAATTGATTGAACAATTCAAGTCAATTCTTCAAAATAGTGAAGAATTCGCAAATACTCTTATTGAAAGCGAAATTCTGACTAAAGAAGTTTATTCCACTGTGAATTTTATTAACAAGAAAAAGTCAATTGAAGAATTTGAAGGAATGTTGGTAGAAGATTTGTCGGAGAATTCATGGCAAGATTGGTTTGAAAATAATAAGTGGATTTTAGGATCTGACTTTGTAAGAATAGTTGATGATAGGAGAATTGATACAACAAACATTGCAGATTATCTTATGCAATCGTTTGATGGTTTTCTTGATATTATAGAAATAAAAAAACCAAACGATATTCCGTTTTGGAGCAATACTAAAGATCATGATAATTTTATCCCATCATCTGCATTAGTAAAAGCTATAACACAATGCTTAAATTACATATATTCTATTGAGCAAAAGACGAATGATGCAGCTTTTAGAGAACAGACAGGTTGCAAAGTTGTGAAACCAAGATGTACTTTGATTTTTGGTAGATCAAATGATTGGGATGATGAAATGAAAAAATCCTTTAGAATACTTAATTCTTCTTATAGTCAATTGTCTATAATGACCTATGATCAATTATTGGACAGAGCAAAAAATGTACTTGGAATAGAAAACGAGTCTGAGGAAATTGTATATGAAGAAGACGATGATTTACCATTCTAAATAAGTCAAGTGTAACGCTTGACTTATTTAGATAGTTATTACTCTAATTCATTTTGGCTATCATTTATCTATAATAATCTAAATAGAACTTTTCTTTAATTTTCTGTTTATTCTTAACAGTAAATTGTTGTTTCTGGATATTTTGCTCTGCCTTGATGTTAGAGTTGATTTCAGAGTTATCTTCGATAATATGATTTGAGGTGCGGATATCTTTGTGTAAGGCTTGCAATGCAGATGTGCAGTTATTTCGTTGAGATAATAGTTCAGTTCTTTTATCTGTATCAGTACATCTGCGGAGTTTATTATAGATGTGCTGGCGTTGTTTTTCAATGAGTTTGATTTGGTCATTTGATACATTAATAAAATGATTAACATCATCAAGAGTATTCAGCTTATATTTTGAAATCAAACAAACTTCCTGCGAATATCTATCAATTTTTCTCCAAGCCTTTTTCATTTCAGGTGATAGCGGTTGATGTTTCTTTGGGATATATCAAAAGATAGCAATAATAGAAATATAAAGCCTTTAATCCTGTTATTTTTCTTGTCTTAGACAAGCTGTCTTTCAAAATATACTTCTTTGGCTGGATAGTCTGTGGTTTAGTATTTTTAATATAATAACTATACTTTTCGCCCGCTATCCAGACATCATTTTCTCTCATTCTGCTGAATATGCCATCTCTGTCATACTGCTCGCCTAAATGATATAGGCGAGTATTTTTTGTATCATTTACCGAACGAATAGTGGCATATTTCAATCTCGGATCTAGATTTATTATATAGCCTTGTTTCTCTAATGCCTTTCTGAATTGTGCCTGATTAATACTGATACTTATTGCATAATTAATAGCATTACGCATTAGATTATACTTTGTCGGTTCTCCTCGTTTTTCTGCAAAGTACATACTTCTCTGCGTTTTTCCACTTGGATTTTTTATCACGGTAAGCTGTTCTTTCTCGCATAATTTATCTGACAAATCTCTGAATTTATAGTACGCTTTCTTGTTACAGTCAAACTTTTTTCCATTCCACATATTAACGGAATTGATAACAAAATGGTTGTGATATGTGCCTGTATTGAAATGCGTTGTAACAAGTACCTGATAATCAGTCCCCCACATTTCTTTTGCAAGCTGAACACCTATCCTATGGCATTGTTTAGGTGTAACCTCACCGGGTTAAAAGCTCTGATATGCGTGGTAGGCAACATTGCCATTAATCTTATTAAAGCGTTCCTGCACTGCGTGCATCTCCTCAAATGCAGTATCAGCATTGCAATTTACACCCGTAACAAAGCAGGCTTTTTCCTCACCATTTATTGTTTTGCTGCCGTCATCTGCATAGTGAATAACCTTTTGCAAATCAGAATAAATGGTCTTGTCTGGATTGGCTGCATAGTCAACGACTCGTGATAAGCTATCTTTAATTGCCCAGATTTTTGTTACTGCCATTCGTTGTTTTCTCCATCGTGATAGGCTTTAAGAATCAAATCAGCCACGCCGTTTAACTGACTGTTATTCATACTGCAAATTGCCTGATAGGCTTCATATAAATAGTTGCTCGGTGCAGTTTTGATGTTTTGATTTAGTCCTGTTTTTCTTAAATATGCCGACAAAGATAAACCGCATTTTTTAGCCTTGCGTTCGAGTGCTGCCCATTCATCATTGGTAACTCGGATGTTGATTAGTTTGTCTCTTGTTCTCATAAAATACTTCCTTTCAAATTTTTCTTCAACGGGGTTAAAGGGGTGTCCCCATTCAGATTCAGCCGTCCGGTTTTGCAGCCTGTGGCTTTACAAAACCTATGCTCGTTACAGTCTGCGACTGCAAATATTTTACTTCCTTAAAAATGAATGACTGCCTGTTATCTTTTTGATACAACAGACAGTCACTTTTTATTATCCGGCTCTCTTTTCATTGAAATATCCTGTTTCTTCCCAAACCTTTTTGTCGGGACAGTAGTAGTTATATTCGCTTGAATTTTCAAGCTTGATTGCATAACCAAATTTTAGGATGCCCTTTTGTAATCCGATACGGACATGCTGTGCATCTTTTCCAATTGCCTTTGCAATTTCTGTAGCAGGAACATTTCTTCCTGTGAAATTCGGACTTTCAATATAAACCTTTTCTGTCATTGTGTCACCTCCTCACAAAATGCGAATTTATATTGCGTAAATTCATTATAAATTAACGAAGAAAATTTGTTGAGAAAATACGCACTAAAAATACATATCTACACTTAAATTTCATTTAACTATGGTGATATGAATGAGCAATTTACATATTGAAATCGGTGAAAGGATTACCGAGCAAAGAAAGCTTAAAAACATGAATCAGACTGAATTTGCAGTAGCACTTAATAAATCTCTGCGTACCGTTCAGAAATACGAAAGCGGAGAAATAGATATTTCAATTTCTACATTACAGGAAATATCCGAAGTATTGGAAGTTCCGATTAGTTATTTTATCGGATATGATTCAACACATATGAAGATCGACTGTCTATCGGATGTGCTTGCTTTTCTGTTCAAGCTCAACAGAAAAAATGAAATCGACTTCAAAATTGAAGTCGAAAAAGCAACAGATATTCATCACAGAAAATGTTCGATTATTATAAATAGCCACGATGATAACTACAAATACAATTATCCTTTAGTACAAACATTGAAGGAATTTCAGAAAAACAGAGATTCGGCAGAAATTTATTTTATGAGCTATGAGGCATTGGATGAATGGGAAGAAACGATGCTCAACAGATATATTGATTGCTTTTTGACTGATAAAAAAATAGAGTATCTGAATACAACAGAAAGACTTAAAAAGTTTCTTGAATTAGACAGACAGCGTGTAGCAGAAATTGCTGCACAACAGAATGACGGTGATGATGAGTAAGCCAAACAAAAGTCGAACAAAATAAGGTTTAAATCAACAAATTTTCGCTGATACATCGTTAAATTTTCATCGAATACGAAAGTATGCGATGAAAATTATGCCTTGTCTAACCAAAAATTTGAATGATTTAAACTGCAAAGCACCTAAAATAATCAGTTTTTTGTGCATAGCGTCATTTCTTTGACGCAGGTATACTGGCGTATATCAAGGCAAAAAATGGCGTTAGGTGCGGAAAATTGATTATTTTAGGCTTTTGAGTTCGACTTATGTTTGGCTAAGCTTTTATCATAAATATTTTATTAAGGAGGTTTTGGAGTATTGAGATTGCCAAACGGATATGGCGGCGTCACTAAATTATCCGGTAGGCGAAGAAAACCCTATCTTGTCAGAAAAACTGCCGGCTGGCACTATGACGAGGAAAAGGACAAGCAGGTTCAGGATTATATTGTAATCGGGTATGCACCCACAAGAACAGAAGCGTTGCAGATGCTTGCAGAATACAATAAAAATCCGTTTGATATTACCGCATCAAAGATTACCTTTAAAGAAATCTTTGAAAAATGGTCGGCAGGCAAATTTCCTGCAATATCAGAATCCAACATCAATGGCTATCAGGCATCATACAAATTATGCAAGTCATTGTATAACAAAGCGTTCAGAGAAATCCGACTCGCTGATTTACAGTATGTGGTTGACAACTGCGGTAAAAACTATCCGACTTTGAGAAAGCTAAAAGTTCTTTTCGGTCAGTTGTATGACTATGCAATGAAGAATGATATTTGCAATAAAGATTATTCTGAATTCGTTGACATAATTAAATACAAAGACCGTAACCCTAACAAAATGGATAGAAACAAATTTACCAAAAAGGATATTAAGCTTCTGTGGAAACAGAAAGACGATAAGTATTATCAAATTGTTTTGATGCTGATATACACGGGCGTGCGAATATCCGAAATGCTTGATCTGAAAAAAGAAAATGTTCATTTAAAGGAACAGTACTTTGATGTTTTAGCCAGCAAAACAGAAAACGGTATAAGAAAAGTTCCGATTGCTGATAAGGTATTGCCATTCTTTGAGAATTGGTATAACGATACAGACAGCGAATATCTTCTTCACACAGAAGAGGGAGGACAATTCAAATACCGAAATTATTACGACAGTTATTTCTCACCACTAATGACTAATCTCGGCTTGAAGCAGACACCACATTGCTGCAGGCACACCTGTGTTTCAATGCTTGTAGAAGCTGACGTAAGCCAAACGATAATCAAAAAGATTGTTGGTCATTCCGGTGCTATGACGCTAACCGAAAAAATCTATACGCATTTGGACATAGAGGAACTCGTGAATGCAATCAATAAAATTTGAACATAAAGAAAGAGATGCCTTTCCGTTAAGAAAAACATCTCTTTTATACATATAAATTTGTTGCTTATGTGTTGCTTGTTTGTTACTTGTAACACAATATTCACAACTATTCAGTCCATTTGACAACTCCAAAAACCCTGTAAATAAAGGCTTTGAGCAGTCGTGAGAAATCTGCAGATTATCTCTTTGAGAACTGTGGTGCACGACGTGCTTTTTTGAGACCCGGCTTCTTTCTTTCCTTCATACGTGGGTCACGAGTGAGGAAGCCAGCTTTCTTAAGAGCAGGACGAAGTGACTCGTCATACTGAAGAAGAGCTCTTGCAATACCGTGACGGATTGCACC
>CAMWPJ010000092.1 GCA_947176035.1 uncultured Clostridia bacterium
AAATAATATTGGTATAACATAAATTTTCAGAATTTTTATCAAATACTTTGGTGATTTGCAGTTTGATATATGAGCAGGTGATAAAATGCAGAAAATATCGAAATTATTATTTACAATGCTTTTGTTAGGTGCTGTTTTGTGCGGCTGTTCAAAGCAAGTAACGCCCGGATTTACGGGAACAGGTGCTGTTGTTACTGCTCCGGGTATTCATTATAATGGATATATCTATACTATGTCACACGGAGTTTTGGAATTGCCTGAGGATGCCGTGTATTGGGGGAAGTCTACAGACACATCCGAGCAGACGATAGATGGTGTCAGGACAGCAAATGTCAGCAATTTGATTGATGCTGACGGTAAGATTGATGCTTCTGTTTATATTACGAACATAGCACCCAATTCGGAATTCTATATATCTGCTGACGAAAATACGATTTATTGCAAAAAAGACTCAAGCTTTACTCCCTTTATTTGTGTTGATTTAAATGATATTATTGAATAGTAAGTAAGATTTTCAACTATAGGATGTGGTGTTGTGAAATCCTTTTTAATGAAAGCCTTTCCTGTTGTTATTGTCGGAATGACAATTTATTCTCTTGGTGAAATTGTTTATATTTTGATAAGTTATGAGGATATGCTTACAGCGCTTCCTTTAAAAACAATGCTTATGTTTGCAATTGCACTGCGGGGTATTCCGATTCTCATTTTGACACTTGTTTATATTTTAATCCGCAGGCATTATAAAAAATAAATATAGTATAACGTAATTTTTAATAATCTGCTTACGGGATAACAACAAAACGGACAGTCAATGACTGTCCGTTTACTATTTTATATAGCTGTAACTTAATACTTTTTAAGCTGGTCCTCGTTGAAATCCTCAAGAAATTCATCATATGTTCCCTTGCGGTCAAGGATCGTATTGCCCGAAATCTCAATAATTCTGTCTGCAACTGTCTGCACAAACTGATGGTCGTGTGATGTGAACAGGATTGTTTCAGGATAACGGATAAGACCGTTGTTGAGTGCTGTGATTGACTCAAGGTCAAGGTGGTTGGTAGGCTCATCAAGCACAAGTACGTTTGCACCTGAAAGCATCATCTTACACAGCATACAGCGAACACGCTCACCACCTGAAAGCACATTTGCCATTTTGAGTGCTTCGTCACCTGAGAACAGCATTCTGCCGAGCCAGCCACGGATATCAGCTTCAAGTGTGTAGCTTGTGTACTGTCTGAGCCAGTCAACAAGTGAAAGGTCAACGCCGTCAAAATATGCACTGTTGTCACTCGGGAAATAGCTCTGCGTTGTGGTTACACCCCACTTGAATGAGCCCTCGTCAGGCTCCATTTCGCCCATAATAATTTTGAAAAGAGTAGTCTTTGCAACTACGTCAGAGCCGACAAAGGCAACCTTTTCTCTGGGATGAATTACGAATGAAATATCATCAAGCACCTTGCGGTCACCAATGGTTTTGGTAAGGTGGTCAACTCTCAAAAGGTCGTTGCCGCACTCTCTGTCAGGCTTGAAATCAACATATGGGAAACGTCTGCTTGAAACAGGCATTTCAATCATTTCTAGGGCATCAAGCTGCTTTTTACGGCTTGTTGCCTGCTTTGATTTCGCAGCATTTGCAGAAAATCGCTGAATAAATTCCTGCAATTCCTTGATTTTCTGCTCGTTCTTTTTGTTCTGGTCACGTGCCTGTCTCTGGCGCATCTGTGTGTATTCATACCAGAAATCATAGTTGCCTGTGTAAAGCTGGATTTTACCGAAGTCAACATCACAGATGTGTGTGCACACCTTGTTTAAGAAGTGACGGTCGTGTGATACAACGATAACGGTATTCTCAAAGTCAAGCAAAAAGTTTTCAAGCCAGCGGATAGCCGAAAGATCAAGGTGGTTGGTAGGCTCGTCAAGCAGAAGAATATCGGGATTGCCGAAAAGTGCCTGGGCAAGCAGTACCTTAACCTTCATATCAGAAGGAAGTTCTGCCATCTGCATATAGTGATATTCGTCAGGAACACCTAATTTGTTGAGCATAAAGGCTGCATCGGACTCTGCATTCCAGCCGTCCATATCAGCAAATTCTGCCTCAAGCTCACCTGCCTTTATACCATCCTCTTCGGAAAAGTCCTCTTTCATATAAAGAGCATCCTTTTCCTCCATAATTTCAATAAGTCGTGGGTTACCCATTAATACTGTGCGGATAACCTCGTATTCATCATAAGCAAAGTGGTCCTGCTTCAGAACTGAGAGACGCTCACCCGGAGTGATGAAAACCTCACCCTTTTGTGGATCCAGCTCGCCTGAAAGCACCTTTAAAAAGGTTGACTTGCCTGCGCCGTTTGCACCGATAATACCATAGCAGTTGCCGGGTGAAAATGTAACATTAACTCTTTCAAAAAGAGCTCTGCCGCCGAACTGTACGGTAATGTTGTTTGCCTGAATCATTCTGATTCCTCCCATAAATACGAAAAAATTAATAAATTCGTAAGCATTCTGCCCTATATGATACTACATAAATTTGTCAAAAACAAGTCAAAGTTGATTTTATTATAAAAATATATTATAATATTATGAATTATTTTAAAGGAGTGTGGAATATGGATATCAAAATTTCACCGTCAATGCTTGCATCGGATTATGCCAATCTGCAGGCTGAACTTGAAAAATGTGAGAAGGGCGGAGCCGATTTAATTCATCTTGATGTTATGGATGGCCATTTTGTTCCCAATATCTCAATAGGTGCTCCGGTTATTGCGGCTATGAAAAAAGTATGCGGTGTGCCTTTTGATGTTCATTTGATGATTTCTGACCCTTATTTTTATGCTGATGATTTTATCAAGGCGGGTGCAGATATAATTACTTTCCATACTGAATGTGAATCCGATATTGAAAAGACGATTGATAAGATAATCGCAGGCGGCTGTAAGGCCGCATTAGCGGTTAAGCCGAATACACCGATTGATGCGGTTTATCCATATCTTGATAAATTATCCATGGTTCTTGTTATGACTGTTGAGCCCGGCTTCGGCGGCCAGAGCTTTATGGAAAGTACTATGCCAAAGATTAAAGAGCTCAGAGCCAAATGCCCTGATATGGATATTCAGGTTGACGGCGGTATAAATACAGAGACTGTTAAAATCGCGGGTGAGGCAGGAGCAAATGTTTTTGTTGCAGGATCTGCTGTATTCAAAAGTGAAAATCCTGCCGGTACAATTGCACAGCTCAAGGCGAATGCCAAGGCATAAGAAATTATAAAATCTAATCAGCTTACGGTGATTTTATGAAAAAGAAACGCTTTTATAACAACAAAAAGCGAAATGAAAAATGGACAGAGCCGCCAAAGGGCAGAAAAATAAATTTTGCCGACAAATATATTGAATCCGGTAACAGCTCTGATAAATATGACAACAGAAGAAAAAAAGAAAAGAAGCCGCTTTTCACCAAGGAGCATTTAAGGTCATTTGCGAAATATCTGATTGTAGCCTTAGGCTGTTTTATAATTGTCGGTACAGGCTACATACTTATGGATTTGTATATTGAACGTAATGCGATGCCCTTGACCGAAAATGATGAAAGCATTGGCACTGATATGAGCAATGTTGCCTTGCAGCTGAAAAGTGCAAGAATTGAGCCGCTTTCAATGGATGGTGGAGTAATGCTTGAGGCTGTTGTTGATGAAGTTATTGACGGCGGATATACATCTGTTACCTTCGATATTAAAAGAGATGACGGAACAATCGGCTATGACAGTGCGCTTGCGACTATTGATATGTATGGTGCAGAGGCTTCACCTGCAATTGATGTGCAAAAATCAATTGAGGAATTTGTCGGCAATGATATTTTGCCTGTTGGCAGAATTTCCTGTTACAAGGATAATGTAGTTGGTGCCAGTGATTTGACTGCAGGACTTATTGTTGATGGTAAGCTTTACAGAGACAGCGCAGACAATGCCTATCTTAATCCGTTAAGTGAGTCGGCTTATAATTATATCCGTGGAATTGTTGAGGAATCCAAAGGAATGGGTGTTACTGTTTTTGTTCTTGAAAACTGTAATCTGCCCGAGGAGCTTGGAAACAGCTATGGAGATGGATTTAATCCGCTGGCTGATAAGCTATACAAGGATTTTGGCAATGATATTAAGCTGATTGAGGGCGTAGCTATTACTATTAATGGTGATAACGCAAAGTCAATTGAAGAGGAATGGAAAGAGAAAACAGCCTCTATAAACAGCAGTAATATCATTTTCAATGTTACTGCAAAGGATAAGGAAAAGGTTAAGCAGTTTTTAGATACCCAAGACGGCATAAGCTATATTATTTCAGAGTAATTTAATAAGCAGGAAAACCTTGTTTTGTTTGACTCTCTCTTGCTTAATAATCAGAATGGGTGGTTTTATGAGGAGAAAAATCAGTTTAGTTCTAATTTTGGCAGTATGTTCATGTCTGATGCTTGCACCGATGCAGGTATCGGCTCAGGAGAATATACCCTCGCTTACGTCAATCAGCTTTAAAAATGCTGTTGTTGATACAGCGTTTTCATCATCAGTTCACGAATATGGCATAACACTTAAGGATAATACGATTTCGCCTACTCTTGAAAGCTACAAAATTAATGGTGATGCGGATATTTTCATAACTTATACATATGATGATACTAACCATCAGACAGGTCTGACTGCTACCCTGCAGTATGCAACGGGCAGTACGATTTATAATTTCAAATACACAAATCCGCCGAGTTATGAGCCGAATAATAACAATTTACTTTCATCCATTATTTGTACATACGGCGAACTATCACCACAGCTTAATGATAAGGATACAGCATACAAGCTTTATATCCCAAATGATTTAACACAACTTACCATCACTCCTGTTACTCAGGATGCTCAGGCATACTGTGCTCCTCTTGAGCTGATACTTGATGATGGGCAGGCACCTAAAATTACGCTTTACAGTGTTGCCTCAGATGGCAGCAAGAGGGAATATTTGCTTGATATCAAGCGTGTTGATAAAACTGTTGATCAGGTTAAAGCGGAAATGGAGCAGCCTGATTTTACCTCGTTTGTAGATGGTACCCGTCTTTATCAGAAGCCGGAATTTATGGTTGCAGTATGTGCAGCAGCAGGCGGTGCAGCTGTGCTGTTTGTTTTGTTTAAGATAACCAAAAGAATTGCGGTTAATCCTTATGATAAGGATGAAAAAGCGTTTTATAGTATAGTGGAATAAGCTAAAATAAATTTATAATATTATGAAAGGAGCAGCTATGAATATAGATGAAATCGAATTTGAAGAGATTGTTCAAAAAATTTCTTCACTTTATCAGAACAAAAAGTATTCTGACATAAAAGCAACTCTTACTGAAATAAATCCTGCTGATATAGCAGTTTTGTTTGATGAGTTTGCTAAGGAACAGCAGCTTCTATTATTCCGTTTGCTCCCTAAAGAAGAGGCCGCTGAAACCTTTGTTGAGCTTGATAATGAAACACAGGAGGCACTGATAAGAGCCTTTTCGGATACTGAGCTGAGAGAGGTGCTCGATGAGCTTTACCTTGATGATACTGTTGATATTATTGAGGAAATGCCTGCAACAATTGTTAAAAGAATTATAAAAAATACAGACTCACAGACAAGAGCTTCTATTAATACCCTGCTGAGATATCCTGAGGATAGTGCAGGCTCTATCATGACGCCTGAGTTTGTTGATTTAAAAAAGACAAATACTGTTGAGGACGCCTTTAAGCGTATTCGCCGTACAGGTGTTGATAAGGAAACTATTTACACCTGTTATGTTACGGATGAATCAAGACATCTAATAGGTGTTATTACTGTTAAGGAACTTTTGCTCCACGATTATGATGATAAAATCGAAGAGCTTATGGAGACAAATGTTATCTATGTGAACACACATGATGACCAGGAAACAGCGGCTAATCTGCTCAGCAAATACGATTTTCTTGCTCTTCCTGTTGTTGATATGGAAAACAGACTTGTCGGAATTATCACCATAGATGATGCTATGGATGTACTTGTTGACGAGAACACCGAGGATATCCACAAGATGAATGCTATTATGCCTAACGAGAAGCCTTATCTCAAAATGGGCATTGTTGCTACATGGAAATCAAGAATTATGTGGCTTTTGTTCCTTATGGTCAGCGCTACTTTTACAAGTATGATTATAAATAATTTTGAGAACAGGTTGTCCACAATGATTGTTCTTACATCGTTTATACCAATGCTTACCGGTACAAGCGGTAATTCGGGCGGTCAGGCGAGTGCAGTTATTGTACGTGCACTTTCTCTTAATGAGATAGATTTTAAAGATATCTTTAAAGTTTTGTGGAAAGAAATGCGTGTGGGCTTGTTGTGTGGCGTTACTCTTGCTGTAGTTAATTTCTTAAAGATATGGTTTATTGACCGAACATTGCTCGGTATGAGCGACATTACTCTTAAGGTGGATTTGGTTATCAGTTTTACCCTGATAATTGAAATAGTATTTGCCAAAATGGTCGGCTGTGCTTTCCCTATACTTGCTAAAAAGCTTAAGCTTGACCCTGCGGTTATTTCTTCTCCGTTTATTACAACGGTTATGGATGCCCTGTCACTGCTTGTTTATTTCGGACTCGCAACAGCAATACTTAGAATATAATAATGATAAAACAACAGGAGCATTGATTATCAATGCTCCTGTTGTTTTGTATAAAGTATAGTTTATCTAACACTTATTACGCTAAAAAATAATTTAACCGATTATTCCCTTTTCTGTGAATTTGTTATAAATCTTACAAACAATCAAAAAGAGTGAATAGCCAAGGATTGCCGCACCTGCAACATCTGTCAAATAATGTGCACCGGCAATCATTCTTGTAAAGCCTACAATACCGATATATACAAATGATATAACCAGTGCAAATGGTGCAAGTTTTTTGAGCTTATCATATGCAGATGCGAATAGATAAAGCATAAATGCTGCACAGGCACATGATGTGTGACCGCTTGGGAATGAATCAGTACGGCTATATATTCCCATATCATCACCGATTCTGTACCATGGTGTATATGCGGAAAAATCAGTGTTAGCAGTCATTGCACTTGTGAGCGGTGAATATTTTCCCTCACTAAGTCCTTTTTCATTCAAAAAGCCGTTTGAATATGCAACCATTTCTCTTACACGAACACGATTTGTTATCGGTTTACATTCCTCAACAATTTTAAGGAAAATTCCAAATAAAACCCCTGCAAGTGCTAATCCTTCAAGCTTTCTGAGCTTTTCTTTGTCGATTTTACGGCAAAGCAGAATAATTATTGCAGTGAAAATTGTGCAGATAATAAAGTAAACAGGCTGGGAAAGATTATCCTTATCAAGCATCAGCAGGATGTTTTTGATTACATTTTCAATCAGCTTTTTCCAGCCTACCATTGCAAGAATAAAAAATCCGAGAGTTGTTATTGCCTTTAAAAGAATATTAAAGAATTTGTAAGCCTTATGCTCTGTGTTCTCAACAGGCTTAATTGCCGGAATAAGCTTGTTTATTACTGCAAGACTTTCGTTAAGGTCGCGTCTGCAAAGAAAAATCAGAGTAATTGCCGGGCCCCATATTGCCCAATATACAAATTGTCCGAAGCCCTCAAATATCTGTGCAAACAGGCTTTGGGGATTAAACAGGTTAACTGTTATCTGTAAATCATTGAATGTGCCCACTATCATAAGCGCAATTGCGACTATGTAAAATATAAAGGAAAATATGATGATTGGCTTATTAATGCTTTTTTTCATATTATTATCACCTCAGCTAAATAGTTTAACATAGATTTAACATAAACTCAATATAAAATAAGCATTAGTAAATATTTTTGTTAAATTGGTCAATTCAAAAATTAAGTTGACCCACTAATTATTTGTTAATTTATTAGAAAATTAATAGTGATTTGTTATAATGT
>CAMWPJ010000093.1 GCA_947176035.1 uncultured Clostridia bacterium
ATATAGTATATAATCAGTTTAATATATTATAAAATATAATTATATTTAGTAAGGGGTAAGTTATGGCTAAATACAGATGGGAAGATCCTTCGATTATCAAAATCAATAAAGAAGACGGTCACGCTTTAATGCTGCCGTTTGATGATGAGGAAAGTGCACTTTCAGGTAAAGACAGCAGATACAAGCAATCGTTAAACGGAATGTGGCAGTTCCATTGGCAGAGAGGGCTTAAAAATCAGCCTGAGGGTTTCGAATTGACATCTTTTGATGGCAGTTCATGGGATGAAATACGGGTGCCTTCAGTATGGCAGACCGAGGGGTATTCTGTTCCATATTATTATGCCTCAACTTTCCCGAAGGCAATCAGTAGGAATAAGTTAAGAATTCCGTCAATCGACCATAGCATGCAGGAAATTGGTTTTTACAGAAAGTCCTTTGAGCTTGATGAGAATTTCGAGGGCAGGGAAATTTTTCTGCATTTCGGTGCGGCAAAAGCAGCACTTGAGGTGTATGTTAATGGTGAGCTTGCAGGTTATTCTCAGGGCTCAATGACACCGCACGAATTCAATGTCACCAAACTTCTTAAGAAAGGAGAAAACCTGATTTGTGCCAAGGTTTATCGCTATAGTGATGGTACTTATTTGGAGGATCAGGATATGTGGTGGCTCTGCGGTATTTACCGCGAGGTTTATCTATATGCTGAATCTAAGCTTTGTCTGAGAGATTTTTATATAAAAACAGATTTTGATGTTGATTATAAGGATTCTGATTTAAGTCTTGACGTTTTTCTTGAAAACTATAATAACATAAAAGGCAGCTGTGTAGTTGATGCCAAGCTGATTGCCGAAACAGGCAGAGAGATTGCAATAGGTGATAAGCAGATCGATTTGTCAGGTGGTAAGGAAAAACTGCATCTCGATGCTAAAATAAAGGCACCTAAAAAATGGTCTGCAGAGACACCGAATTTATATACTCTCGTAATGACCGTTTCGCTTGATGGTGAAATAGTTGTCGTTAAAACATATAAAATCGGTTTTAAGAAGGTAGAAATTAAAGGCGAGAAGATTTATTTTAACGGTATGCCGCTTATGATAAGAGGTGTTAACCGTCATGATTTTGATCCCGATTTCGGATGGGCGGTTCCAAAGGAGCGTTATACTCAGGATCTTGATATTATGAAACAGAATAATATCAACTCAATTCGTACATCGCACTATCCCGATGATCCGTACTTCTATGAAATGTGTAACAAATACGGCTTTTATGTTATGGATGAATGTGATCTTGAAACCCATGGCGTAAGGCGAAAGGGCGTGCCTGGCTCTAATCCGATGTGGACTGCTGCTGTTGTTGACAGAATGGAGCGTATGGTTCTTCGCGATCGTAACAATCCATGTGTATTTATGTGGTCTCTTGGCAATGAGGCTGGTGATGGCGATAATTTTATGCGAATGAAAGAGGCTGCACTCAAACTTGATGATACAAGGCAGTTCCACTACGAAGGTGATTTTAACCAAACCAAGAGTGATGTAATTTCACGTATGTATCCGACAGCCGATATTATGGAAAAGCTCGGCAATAAGCAAGAAATTACAATTTCTCTTTATGATAATATTGCAAATCAGCTTGCAGCTGACAGCAAACCAATTACACCCGAAATGTATGAGGGCAAGCCAATTGTACTTTGTGAATATGCTCATTCTATGGAAAATTCACTCGGTAATTTCCAAGAGTATATGGATGATTTTGAAAAGTACGATAATATGTGCGGTGGATATATTTGGGATTTTGTTGACCAGACACTTCATGTTAAGGATGAAAATGGTAACGATAATTATCTTTACGGAACTGACTTTGAAAAGCTTGAGCCTAAAAAACTGATTGATATTCCGAATACCACTGCAATGACAGGTTCAAATGTATATTTCTGTGCTAACGGCATTATTGGTGCTGACCGTAATCCTCATCCTCAGATTACAGAGGTTAAAAAGGTTTATCAGGAAATTAAAACTGAAGCCTTTGATATAATGACGGGTAAGTTCAGGGTCAAAAATAAGTTCTTGTTTACTGATATTTCTGCTTTTAAATGCAAGTGGGTGCTCAAGGCAGAGGGTGAAATAATTGAGTTCGGTGAGCTTGATAAATTCGAGTGCGAGCCTTTGTCAGAAACCTTTATTACTATTCCGTATTCCGTTGATGATATTCCTAGGGATAAAGAGGTTGTTTTAACAATTTCTTTCTATACAAGGAGAAAGTCTCTTGGTCTCAAATCTAATTATGAAATTGCTTGGGATCAGTTTATTATTAACGAAATGCCTCAACCGGTTCAGCCTAAGGATGATGGCAGTCTTGATTTTTCAATTAAGGGTAAAAAGGTAACAGTTGAAAATGATGAGCTTAAGGTTGTTGTTGATAACGGCAGAATCGTGAGCTATATTGTTGATGGTAAGGAAATGCTTGCTGCACCGATGATGCCAAATTACTTTCGTGCTCTTACTGATAATGACATTGATTTTTTAAATTTTACCCCCCAATTTGCTAAGCTGCATCCATACTATATGTGGCAGAGGGCAACTAAACACACCAAGGCGGTTAAAACTGTTGCGTCTGCAGGTGCTGATAACTGTGTCGAAATTCACATTGCGTTCAGCACAAAGGGTTTGAAAAATTCTGTTGCAACCTATAAAATTTATCCTGACGGCAGGATTTATGTTTACCATTCGGCAACACCTACAGCCAATATGATCAGATTTGGTTATCAGCTCACATTAGCGAAAGAAATGGAGTATGTTAAATGGTATGGCAGAGGTCCTGTTCCTACGTATTGTGACAGAAAAACAGGTGCTAAGATTGATACTTATTCTTCAACCGTAACGGATTTGGAATATCGTTATATGCGACCGCAGGAATCTTCAAATCGTACGGATATGAGATATATGACTATTACCAATAAACGCGGAAAAGGACTTAAATTTACGGCATATTTCAATGATCCGCTCAATTTTTCAGCCTACCATTACACCACAGATGGTCTTGAAAAAGCAACACATATCAACAATATTCCATATGCAGATATTACTACTGTTAATATTGATCATATGCTTTGTGGTGTAGGCGGTGATTTGCCTGGTCAGGCATTTGTCCGTGAACCATATATAATGAAAAAAGGAGTTAAGCAGGCATATTCATTTGTTATGGAGCCTGTCAGATAAGCAGTTATGAAAAGAGTATTTGCATTTATTGGTTTTTCTGTTGCAATTACTCTTATCGTGCTTAATATCATTCCCTACAGCTTGATAAAATTCATATTATTACCGATAGTGATACTTTTAGTAATATCACTATCGGTAAAGCCTTTAAGACAAGGAAAGGTTATGCCGGTTACATTCGGCAGTATTCTTTTTGCTTGTCTTATTTTTATTGTTATGATGCAGAGCAGTGTTCTGCCGCAGAAATCGCTTGATTCCAAAACTGCCGATTCAGTATTTAAAATAGTTGATATTGAGCAGGAGACGGATGACGGCTATATTTATACAATTAAGACAGATAAAATTAATCTTCCTGATTCTCCGCAGAATATTAAGATTAAAATGAAAGCAGAAGCCAAGATCCCCGCTGATTATTACGATGATATTTACGCAAAGATTTCGTTTTACAGTTATACAGATAATGCATTCAATTCCTATGGTGATTACGCAGATGGGATATACATTAGAGCAAAGCTTGTCAGCATTGATGATATAACCAAAGATACTAAACCGCCAAACTATTACATATTAAAACTTAGACTTAAAATTAAGGATGTCATCACAGAGAATTTGCGTGAGGAAAAGGCGGGTTTAGCATTCTCGTTGCTCACAGGTGATAAAAGCATACTTGATAACAGTATACGCAATGATTTCAAAGTGTGCGGTATATCACATATGATTGCTGTATCGGGACTTCATATAACACTGATCTGTCTTATGATTTTTTATCTGCTGAAATTTATGAATGCTCCGCCGTTACTGTCAACATCAGTCACTTTTATGGTAATGATTGTGTATATAGGTGTGTCAGGCTATTCAAAATCTGCTTTGCGTGCAGGAATTATGATAGCGGTTATGCTGACTGCAAAGCTTGTGAACAGTAAGGCAGATGCTTTGAATTCTCTTGGATTTGCTGTATTTATAATGTGCTTTAATCCTTTTGCGGTTACAGATGCAGGCACATTGCTTACAGTAACATCTGTTCTTGGGCTTTGTGTTATCAAGCCTGCTTATGATGAAAAGCTGAGACCTGACAACAAATTATTAAACTATCTGTATGATGGAGTTTTCACTACAATATCTGTATTACTTTCGACGTTACCAGTAGCCTGGTTGCTTTTTAAAAGACTGAGCCTTGTTTCACTTTTGCTGAATATTATATGTATACCCATTATGCAAATAGCCTTGATATCTGTTCTGCTGCTTTGTGTTTTTGTTGCAGTACCGTATCTTGCTTTTATACCTAAGCATATTGCAGATTTTGCACTTGGTGTACTTATTCATATTTCGGAATTTTGCGATGATAAATTCAGTGTTTTGTATCTTGATATATCCGATGAGCTCATAGGTGTAGCAATTGCAGGAGTTCTTTTATTTGCGGGTGTATCTCTTTTAATCAGCAATAAAATTAATATTAAAATTGTTTCAGCCTTTACTGCATTGATTTTTGCTGTAACAGCAGTTTTTAGCATTTATAATTATAACAGTAACGCCTATGTATGTGTGAGCAGCAGCGGTGCAGTAATTATATATGATAAGGACAGTGCAATGATATTGGCGGCTGATGACAATGGCGATAATTATTTTATTAATGATAAATTGTCAACAAAGAATTTTGATAATGTTATAGCGTTGAATTCAGATTACTGTAAGGACAACATAATTGATCTTATGCCTAACGCTGAGTTTGAGTTTCTGAATGATGAAGAATATATACTGTGCAATCATATATCTATACAATATAATAAGGATGTAATATTCGTCTCAGTTTATGATAAGGTCTTTAAAATAGATGATGATTGTGTTACAATAAATGAGTATAATGCTTATAGAAATATTTATGAAAAATTTAATGAGAGCAGTGACTTTGTGTTTATTGTTGCTGAAAATGCAAATGTGCAGGTGAAGGAGGAGAGATAATGTCTAAGCTTAACGAATCACAGCTGAAAGAGCAAATTAAGAGCGGTAATTATTCAAACGCTTATCTTGTTTATGGTGAGGAAAGCTATCTGAAGGAATACTATATTACTCAGCTGAAAAAGAAAATTGTTGATCCTGCCTTCGAGGCATTTAATCTTCATCAGTTTGAGGGTAAAGATACTTCACTTGATGATATATTGAAGGATGCACAGATGCTGCCAATGATGAGTGAATACAATTTTGTGCTTGTTCACGATTATCCTGTTGAGAAGTCAAAAGCAGACCTTAAATTGCTTATCGAATTTTTAGAGGATGTACCGGAGAGCACGGTGATTATTTTTCATTATGATGCCATTTCGCCGGATACTAAAAGTGCAGGCTTTAAGAAAATTATATCTGCCTTTGATAATGCAGGTGCTGTTGTAAATCTTGAAAAACGCAGTGAAAATGATGTTGCAAAGTTGCTGGTTAGCGGTGCAAAAAAACGTGGCTCAGCACTTGATGTAAATAATGCCAAATATCTTATTTCTGTTTCGGGAAATGACTTAAAAATTCTTCTCAATGAATTGGACAAGCTATCTTATTTTGCACAAGGACAGGAGATTACCAAAAGCATTATTGATAATATGGCGACAAAATGCCTTCAGGCACGTGTATACGATTTGTCTAAGGCTGTTGTTGCAGGAGATACAGATACTGCCTATAGTATCATTGATATTCTGTTTGGTATGAAAGAGGACCCGATATTAATTCTGGCGGTTATCGGCGGTGTTTATGTTGATATGTATAGAGTTAAATGTGCCAAAACGGCAGGACTTTCCTATGATGATGTTGCAAAGCACTATAACTATAAGGGAAGGGAATTTGCTCTTCGCAACGCTTCACGAGATTGTGCAGGACTAAGTGAAAATCAGCTCAGACGATCACTTGATGAAATAATGAATACAGACCTCAAACTCAAAAGCACTGTAACGGATAAAAAACTGCTTTTGGAGGAGCTTATCGTTAAGCTGATTCTGATTGCCAAAGAGGTGTACTATGCTTAAAATAAATGAGGCTGTTATTGTAGAAGGAAGATATGATAAGCTGAAACTTTCAAATATTCTTGATACTCTTATAATAGAGACAAATGGCTTTGCTATATATAAGGATAGGGAAAAACTTAAATTTATCCGCAGACTTGCAAATGAGCGCGGAATTGTAATTCTTACCGATTCCGACCACAGCGGCTTTCAGATAAGGAATTATGTAGCAGCAGGCATACCGAAGGATAAAATTAAACATATTTATATACCTGATATTTTAGGTAAAGAAAAAAGAAAAGCCTTGCCATCAAAAGAAGGTAAGCTTGGCGTTGAGGGTATGAGTGATGAATTGCTTGTAAAACTGTTTGCTGAATACGGTATTAATTCAAAAGCAGTTGTTGTTACCAATCCTGTAACAAATTTTGATTTATTTGATTTAGGCTTATCGGGCACACCTAATGCAAAGCAGAATAAAAAGAAGCTTTTGAAAAAGCTTGATTTACCTGAATTTCTTTCAACAAATTCCTTGCTGAGCTATATAAATTCTTCAATGACAAGGGATGAGTTTGTATCAATATGTAATTCGTTTAAGTAATAATTTATCATAGAAAAACGGAGTGCTTTTAAAACACTCCGTTCATTTATTTTATAATAATTTTTGTTCGCTGCTCTGTTCCGCAGGGGAGAGGACTTTTATATCCCAAATTATACAAATCAGTGCATCTGCATTCAAGCTCAAAAAGCTTTTTACCATTGTCAGTCAGCTTATCAATGTCTGCGTATCGGCTTACAATCGGCAAAACGGTGTTTTTCTTCATTCGTGATAAAAATTCTTTGCCTGTGTTGTTAAAGCCTAAAATGCGGATATACGGCGCATCTGTGCTGTATTCCTCAGTGATACCCAGATATGCCCTCAAAATAATTCTTCTTATCCTTGAATGTGTATATCGCTTAGTCTTTATCTTATTATATATTTCTTCAAGGCTCACAGAAGTTCTTACCGAATCAACAATTCTGTTTTCAAGCCCTTCGGTCACATCCTCAATTTTTGCAAAGTCTTCTGCACACATTGTCCTCAGCTTTGCGAGAACAGCAACCTCGCAGTTTTTAATTGAACATATTTCATCAAGACTTAGATTTTTTCTTATTGCAGATGCACTGTAATCAACGTCATCCGTATCGTGACCTTTGCCGATTCTTTTCACAGCACGGCAGGGCAGTTTGGTCGCATTGATATATTCAAGTGCAAGAATATTATTCGGTGTGTCAAGTATATCACTTTTTACAACAGCTTTTCTTGCTGAAGGATAAGATAAGCCCTCTTTCATTTTATCCTTGATTTCATTTTCGAGGGACCTAATTTTGTCTGCTGTTGCTTTCAATTCATCCATATTGTCGCATTCAGTACCAAATGCTATTTCATCAATAATACCTGTTGCCTCAAGTATCTGCACAGCATATTTTGCGAAGCCGTTTGCTGACATCAGTGAATATATACAGGGCAGCTCAATAACCAAATCAGCACCATTATTCAGTGCACTTTCTGCTCTCTTAAACTTATCATAAACTGCAAATTCACCGCGCTGTACAAAGCTGCCGCTCATAACGCATACAACACCGTCAGATTTTTCTCTGACAGTGTCTATTAAATATTTATGACCGTCGTGTAATGGATTGAATTCACAAATTATGCCTGATATCATAAAAATTCCTTATAAAGCCCTTGACATTATTATATATTATAT
>CAMWPJ010000094.1 GCA_947176035.1 uncultured Clostridia bacterium
ATATAATATAGCTAATGATTTTTAGGAGGAAAACTAATGGCATCTGATAAAAAAGCGGCTCTTGAATCCGCAATGAAACAAATTGAAAAAAAATACGGCGCGGGTGCAGTTATGCGCCTTGGCGAAAATGCCAACCTTAAAGTTGACGCTATATCTACAGGCTCGCTTACACTTGATATTGCAACAGGTATAGGCGGACTTCCAAAGGGAAGAATTATCGAAATTTATGGCCCTGAATCAAGTGGTAAAACAACACTTGCACTTCATTGTATTGCCGAAGCACAGAAAGCGGGTGGTGAGGCTGCGTTTATTGATGCAGAACATGCACTTGACCCTATTTATGCTGCTAATCTTGGTGTAGATGTTGACTCTCTTCTTGTTGCTCAGCCGGATTACGGTGAGCAGGCATTGGAGATTACAGAGCAGCTTGTAAGCAGCGGTGCTGTTGATATTATTGTTGTTGACTCTGTTGCTGCACTTGTTCCTAAGAGTGAAATTGAAGGCGATATGGGTGACAGTCACGTTGGTCAGCATGCACGTCTGATGTCACAGGCTCTCCGTAAGCTTGCCGGTACTGTTAACAAAACCAACTGTATTATTATTTTTATCAATCAGCTACGTGAAAAAATCGGTGTTATCTATGGTAATCCTGAAGTTACAACAGGTGGTAGAGCACTTAAGTTTTATTCTTCAATCAGAATTGATGTAAGAAAGGCTGAGCAGCTTAAAAACGGTACTGAAATTCTTGGTTCAAGAACTAAGGTTAAGATTGTTAAAAATAAGGTTGCTCCTCCGTTCAAGTCTGCTGAGTTTGATATTATGTATGGCACAGGCATCAGCAAGGACGGCGAAATACTTGATATGGCTGTTGAATATGATATTATACATAAGGGTGGCTCATGGTTCTCTTATGGTGATCAAAGGCTTGGTCAGGGCAGAGACAATGTTAAGGCTATGATTAAAAATGACCCTGATTTTGCTGCTGAGCTCGAAGCTAAGATAAAAGAAAAAATGAAAGAAATTCAGGAAACCTCAAATCAGAAATACAGACCAAAAGCAGCACCTATGGCAAAAACAGATGCTGATGAGGCCGCTGCTCCTGCACCAAAGACAACACGTGCAGCTGCAAGAGCAAAGCTTGACATTGCTGTTGAGGATGACGAGGATTAATGATTATTAAACACCAGAGGGGCAGAGGAAACAAGGTTCATCTGCTCCTTGATGATGAATATGTAATAACAACGGATATCAATTTCTGGCTTGATAATTATATTGCAGACGGAACTGATATTGACGAAGAACAGTGGCAGGAGCTTGTTGAAGGTATAAACTATAAAAAGGCACTTAACAAATGTGCCGATTTACTTTCAAGACGAGAGCATTCTGTTAAAGAACTGAAGACGAAGCTGTTAAGAACTGTTGATGAGTTTAGTGCTCAAAAAGCAATTGACAGATATCTTGAGGCCGGTTATCTTGATGATGAGCATTTTTGTGAAAGTCTTGTTGATTATCTTTGCAATGTAAAAAAATATTCAACAAACCATGTCAGACAGGAATGTTATAAGCGTGGTGTCGACAGTGATATAATAAGACGTGTGCTTGACAGCTTTGAGGTTGATAATACAGACACAATAGTTGAGCTTATTGAAAAAAAGTATTCATCAAAGCTTGAAAAGGAAAATGGAAAAGAAAAGGTAATTGCAGCACTGCAACGTAAGGGCTTTTCTTATTCGGATATTAAATTGGCATTTTATAGGTTGGAAGAGAATGAATTTTAAAATTGGTATGATTTCACTCGGCTGTCCGAAAAACCAGGTTGACGGCGAGATTATGCTTGAAAAACTGAATAGAAGCGGCTTTGAAATTGCACAGTCAATCGAAGAAAGTGATCTTATGATTATCAACACCTGTGGCTTCATTGAAGATGCAAAGCGTGAGGCTATTGAAACGATCCTCGAGGTTGCAGAGTATAAAACCGCAGGATTGATTTCTGCAATAGTAGTTACAGGTTGTCTTGCTGAAAGATATCAGGAAGAAATTCTTAAGGAAATTCCTGAGGTTGATTCTGTTATCGGTATTGGTGCTGACAGAGATATTGTAAAGGTGTGTCAAAAGGCCCTCATTGGCGTTCAGGCGAGCTTTTATCCTGATAAGAAGTATCTTTTGCTTGAAGGCGATAGAATGCTTTCTACACCGCCGCACTGGGCTTATTTGAAAATCAGTGACGGATGTGACAATAAGTGTTCTTACTGTGCAATACCGGGGATTCGCGGTGGATATATTGAACGTCCTGTGGAGAGTATTATTGAAGAAGCAAGGCAGCTTGCTGCTAGGGGGGTTAAGGAAGTAATTCTTATCGCACAGGATACTACGAAGTATGGATTAAAGCTGTATGGTGAATATAAACTTGCAGCACTTCTTAAAGAGCTTGTTAAAATCGACGGTATTGAGTGGTTCAGATTGTTTTATTGCTATCCTGACAGAGTTACGGATGAGCTGATTGATGTTATTGCGTGCGAGGAAAAGATATGTTCATATATTGACATACCTCTTCAGCATTGCAACAGTGAAATTCTAAAAGCAATGAACCGTCCGGGGTCATATGATGAACTAAAAACACTTTTAACTAAAATGAAAAACAAAATACCTGATTTGTCGCTGCGTACTACATTTATGGTAGGCTTTCCGGGTGAGACAGAAGGGCAGTTTGAAGAGCTTTGCAGATTTATTAAAGATATTGAGTTTGACAAGCTTGGATGCTTTACGTATTCACCCGAAGAGGATACTCCTGCTTTTGATTTTGATAGCCAGATTGACGAGAATGTAAAAAAACGCAGAGCCGAGGTGCTTATGGACATTCAGTATTCAATTACTGAAAGCTCAAATCAAAAACGAATCGGTAATATTTATAAGGTCGTAATTGACGCAAAAGAAAATGATGCTTATATCGGCAGATCTTATCTTGATTCACCTGAAATCGACAGTGGTATTATAATAAAATCAAATCGGCAGCTTTTTGTCGGTGAATTTATAAATGTAAAAATTACAGACTATAACGGCTATGATCTTGTAGGAGAAGAAATATGAATTTACCAAATAAAATAACAGTTTTCAGATTTTGCTGTATTCCTTTTTTAATGGCATTTGCTTATATTGATTTCAAATATCATTGGGTTGCAGCACTTATTGTTTATTTTGTTGCTTGTATGAGTGATAAGGTTGATGGTATTATCGCAAGAAAGCAAGGGCTCGTTACCGATTTCGGCAAGCTTATGGATCCGCTTTCAGATAAGAGTCTTGTTTTTGCCGCATATCTTATTTTTGTGAATATGGGATGGCATACTGATATTTGTATTATGCTTATGCTTGCACGTGAATTTTTAGTTGCAGGTATACGAATGGCAGCAGCAACAACTGGGGAGGTTATTGCTGCTAACGGTTTTGGAAAGTGCAAAACCTTTTTGCAGATGGCAACAACAGGTATGACCTTCCTCCTTCTTGCAATAGGTGAGGGAAGTGCCAATATTGATATGACAACGCCTTGGCTGAATATTTATTGCACAGTTGCATTCTGGATTGTTTCCATCATTACTGTTTTAAGCGGAATTATTTATGCTAAAGACGGCTGGCATCTTATAAAAACAAAATAATAGTTGCAAAAATATAAAAATCAGATATAATATTATTGATAGTAAAAAACTGTGACAGAGAAAAGTAAGCAGTTACCTGCATTTCAGAGAGCGGATTATTTGCTGTGAGATCCGTATTGCAGACCTGCCCAAATGCACTCTTGAGTTGCTTGGAGGAAAGGGTTAATCCTAATTATTTCAAGTCGGTCGGCACCGTTAAAGGCTGAAGCTGTTATAATAGCAGCCGAGTATAAACAAGAGTGGAACCGCAGTATTACATTGCCTCTGTCATATGACAGGGGCAGTTATTTTTATAGATTATTTCAGAAAGGGGATTGACAAAATGTTTGACTCATACAGGGAAGATATAAAAAGCTTTATGGAGCACGATCCTGCTGCAAGAAGTCCTATCGAAATAATTTTGCTTTATCCTGGTTTTAAGGCACTTAGAAGTCATAAAAAGGCTAATTGGTTTTTGCGTCACAATATGCCTTTTATTGCTCGTTATATAAGTCAGAGAAGTGCACACAAAACTGGAATAGAAATTCATCCGGGTGCAACAATCGGCAGACGTGTCTGTATTGACCATGGAAGCGGAATTGTTATAGGTGAGACAACTGAAATCGGCGATGACGTAATGATTTATCAGGGTGTTACGCTCGGTGGTACAGGTAAGGATATCGGCAAGCGTCATCCCACAATTGAAAGCGGAGTAATGATTGGCTCAGGTGCTAAGGTGCTTGGTCCTATTACCATCGGCAGGAATGCCAAAGTCGCTGCGGGTGCGGTTGTTGTTAAAAATGTTGAGCCTAACTGTACTGTAGTTGGTGTGCCGGGTGAGGTTGTAAGAATTGATGGTGAAAGAGTAGATGATCTTGACCAAATTAATATTCCTGATCCTGTTATGAATGCAATTCGCAATAATCAGCAGAAGATAAAAGAGTTAGAAGAAGAAATCAAAATTTTAAAGGAGTCTTTGAAATGAGAATTTATAACACAATGACACGTCAGAAGGAAGAATTTGTTCCTGTTGATCCTAACGAGGTTAAGATTTATGCTTGCGGGCCTACCGTATATAATTTTATTCATATCGGTAATGCAAGACCGCTGTGTGTATTCGATGTTCTGAGAAGATATATGGAATACCGTGGTATGAATGTTAAGTTTGTTCAGAACTTTACTGATGTTGACGATAAAATCATTAAAAGAGCAAATGAAGAGGGTATTACCTTTGAGGAAGTTTCAAAAAAGTACATTGAAGAATTCTGGACTGATGCTCACGGACTGAATTTTAAGGATGCAACAGTCCATCCAAAGGCTACAGAAAATATTGATGAGATTATTGATATCATCAAAACACTTGAGGAAAAGGGCTATGCCTACGCTGTTGATGGTGATGTTTATTTCAGAACGCTTAAATTTAAGGAGTATGGCAAGCTCAGCCATCAGCCGATCGAGGATTTGCAGTCAGGTGCAAGAATTGCAATCGGCGAGAAAAAGGAAGACCCACTTGACTTTGCGTTGTGGAAGGCTGCAAAAGAGGGTGAGCCTTACTGGGAGTCACCTTGGGGTAAGGGAAGACCCGGTTGGCATATTGAGTGTTCAGCTATGAACAGACGATATTTGGGCAATACAATTGATATTCATTGCGGCGGTAAGGATTTGGTTTTTCCTCATCACGAAAATGAAATCGCTCAAAGTGAATGTGCAAACGGCTGCACATTTTCAAAATATTGGATGCATAATGGATATATCAATGTTGATAATGTGAAAATGAGCAAGTCACTCGGCAACTTCAAAACAGTTCGTGAAATTGCTGATGTGTATGGCTATGAGGTAATTCGTTACTTCCTTATTTCATCTCACTATCGTTCACCTATTAACTATAACCTTGATATAATAGAGCAGTGTAAGTCTGCACTTGACAGACTTTATACCTGCCGTGAGAGCCTTGATTTCGCTCTTAAAAATGCAAAGGATATGGATGATGATAATGAGCTTATCAACCAGTTAAACAGCCGCAGAGAGCAGTTTATCGCCGCTATGGATGATGACCTCAATACAGCAGATGGTATTTCAGCAGTATTTGAGCTTGTTAAAGATATCAACACAAGAATTCTTGATAAAGATGTTTCAAAGAATGTGTGCGAAACAGCAGCAGAAGTATTTGATGAGCTGTGCGGTGTTCTGGGCATTCTTTATAACAGAAAGTCAAATGACCTTGATGCTGAGATTGAAGAGCTTATTGCACAGCGTCAGCAGGCGAGAGCAGACAAGGATTGGGCAACTGCTGACAAAATACGTGATGCTTTAAAAGCAAGAGGTATTATTTTAAAAGATACGCCTCAGGGTGTTACCTGGACAAAGGAATGATAGCTATGGTTGATAAAAGAAAATTCAAAAACACAGAGATTTCTCTTTTAGGCTTAGGTGCGATGCGTTTGCCATGTAAAACAGCGATTAAGCGTGAAGCTAATCCGCTGATTGATTACAAAAAAGGTCAGGAGCTTGTTGATCTTGCCTATGAAAATGGTGTTAATTATTTTGATACTGCCTATATGTATCACGTAGGCAAAAGTGAAAAATTTATCGGTACTGCTTTGAAGAAGTATCCGAGAGAAAGCTATTTCCTTGCAGATAAATTGCCCATTTGGATGTGCCCTAAGAAATCCGATATGGAAAAGATTTTCAAAAAACAACTTGAAAGAACAGGTCACGATTATTTTGATTTTTACCTTCTTCATTCCCTGAATAAGGAAAATTTTGAAAAGTGTGAGGAGTTCGGTGCTTATGATTTTGTGCTTGAAAAACAAAAGCAAGGCAAAATTAAAAATATCGGTTTTTCCTTCCATGGTACTATTGAAGACTTAAAGAATATCGTTGCAGCACATCATTGGGATTTTGCACAAATTCAGATGAATTATCTTGATTGGAAGAATCAGGATGCAAAAACACAATACGAGATTTTAACAGAAGCAGGAATTCCTGTAATTGTTATGGAGCCGGTACGTGGCGGCAAGCTTGCTGAGGCTGCACCTGATATTGAAAAAATGTTTAAAAACGCAAAGCCCAAAAACAGCATTGCATCCTGGGCGATGGGCTTTGTTGCAAGTCACGACAATGTTTTGACAATTCTCAGCGGTATGAATTCACCGGAGCAGATGCTTGATAATCTTGGTACGCTTACAGATTTTATACCTTTTAACGAAAGAGAAATGAAAATTTGTGAGAATGCAGCAGCAATGATAAATAAAAGTGAGGTTATCCCATGCACAGGCTGTGATTATTGCAGTGATTGTCCTAAGGGTGTTAAAATCAGCTCAATATTTGCTGCTTATAATAAAATTAAATCGGGTGAGCTTTCTATTGAAGAGGGTAGGGAACTTTACAAAACAATCGAGGTTAAGGCAGATAAGTGCATTGCCTGCGGTAAATGCTCAAACCATTGCCCACAGGCAATTGAAATACCCGATAAAATGAAAGAGCTTAAATCATATTTTGAGTAATTTTACAATTAACAAAGGGCGGATTTTATATCCGCCCAAAAAAAGAATTGACTTTTGTACGTATACGTACTATAATATATGTACGGACATAATTGGGAGGTGAATCAATGTCCGCAATGGGTAGACCGACTGATGAAAAAAAAGACAAGCGCTTTGAAATTCGCTTATCTTCTAAAACTTATGATATATTGACAGAATGTTCAGAGAAATTGAATATTTCTAAGGCTGAGGTTGTTCATAAGGGGATAGAATTGGTTAAGTCTGAAATTGACAATAAATAAAAAAACTCTGTACCAGTCCGTCAAAACAGAGTACAGAGTCTCAAGAAAAACACAAGGGAAAACCCTATGTGCCGTAAATCTATTATACGGCATAATAAGTTTTATTTCAAGTGTTAATTAAGAAAGGAATTATTATGCTGAAAAAGTCAAAAAATAAAAGGAAATATGATATTGATTCAGAGCTTTTGCAATCCTTCTTTATAAATTGTGACGATGTCTATGTAAAATATACAGATGTAGTTGATTATGCAACGCAATTATATATTTTAG
>CAMWPJ010000095.1 GCA_947176035.1 uncultured Clostridia bacterium
GTAATAAAGAAGATAATTGTTAAAATCAATGTTGCACTTTCTGCTGCTGTTATAGCTAACCAAATTCCGTTTATGCCTAAAAATATCGGTAGAATCATAACCGCTGTAACCTGAAAAATGAGAGTTCGTGTAAAGGAAATAATTGCCGAAACAACTCCATTATTAAGTCCTGTGAAAAAGGCAGAGGAGAATATATTGAATCCACATAAAAGAAATGAGAATGAGTATATTTTAAGTGCATTTGATGTTATATCATGCAGCTGAGCATCATATCCTACAAATATATTTGAAATAGGATTTGAAAGGGTTATGGCAATAGTTATCATAGCAACCGAAACAATTGATGTAACTACAAGGCTTTTTTTCAACACATTTTTTAACTCCGTATTATTTTGTGCACCGTAATTGTAGCCGATTATCGGATTGACACCTATAGCATAGCCAAAGAAAAATGCCATAAATATAAAGCTGATATACATAACTACACCGTATGCTGATATTCCATCCTCAGCTGCAAGCTTTATAAGCTGAAGGTTGTAAAGTATGCTTACAATTGAATTTGATAGATTGGTTAGCATTTCGGATAATCCGTTAAGGCAAGCCTTTCCCAGTGCTTTAAGCTCTATTTTAGTTTTAACTAATCTCAGCAGGCTGTCATTTTTTCTTGCAAAATAGATAACAGGTATTATTCCGCCGACAATCTGGCTGAAAGCAGTTGCTGCGGCTGCACCGGCAATACCGAAATCAAAAACATATACCAAAAGAAAGTCAAGTATAATATTGCAAAGTCCTGCCGAAATGGAAATACCAAGACCAAATCCTGACTTGCCTGCTGTTACAAGAAAGCTTTGAAAGCTGTTTTGAAGCATAAAGAAGCATTCAACACTAATCAATATTCTTCCATAAAGTACGCAATCATCAAAAATTAAATCACTTGCACCGAGTGCTCTTGAAATCTGCGGCATAAATATAAAGCAGATGATTGATACAACAAGTGAAAATATTATTATAACATATGTCAGCATAGAAAAATATCGGTTTGCTTTTTTATGGTCACCCTCACCCAAGGTTTTTGCAACAAGTGCACTGCCTCCTGTTCCAATCATAAAACCAAACGCACCGATTCCTAATAAAACAGGCATAATAAGATTTACAGCAGCAAAAGCATTTTTGCCTACAAAATTTGATACAAAAAATCCATCTACAATACTGTAAATTGATGTGACAATCATCATAAATATTGTAGGTAAAACAAATCTAATCAAGCTTTTGTAAGTGAAATGATCGGATAATTTAAGTTTCATACAACACCTCTGATATTTTTAATATATTTTAATCTATAAGCCGTATACATGAAAAGATGTTATTTATTATAATAAAAAAGGTCGAATAAGAATACCGAGCGCACTCGACATCTTATCCGACCGTTATAGTTACGACTATAAGTCCTCCGATGAACAGTGACAATATAACATATATACTGCATATTGTCAACATAGTATTTATATTATTAAATTAAATCTTTCTTATACTGATTTCACCGCTGCGAAGCGTGATATTTTCACCGTTTTCAAGCTCAACTTCAAGTCCGCCTGTCTCATCAATAGCTACAGCGATTGCAGGAGTAACTTTGCCGTTTTGTATAAATTTGATTTTTTCACCAATTACAAGTGAATGGCTTCTGTAGTAGTCAATAAAGCTTTTGTAATCGCCCCCTGCAATATCAAGCAGTTCATCTGCTATTGCACCGATAAGACGACTGCGGCTGATGTTGACATTAAGACATCCTGCTCCCTCAACGTTATCAGGGAAATCGGAGGTGTTGATATTCACACCAATCCCGATAATGACACTGTCAACTGTTCCGTCTTCAAAGTTTGTCATAGCTTCTGTCAGTATTCCGCAGATTTTTTTGCCGTCAAGATAAACATCATTTACCCATTTTATTTTAGGCTTTTTATCTGTCAGTCTTTCAATAGCACGGCAAACGGCTACTGCCGCTGCGGTTGTTGCGGTAACAGCATTCTGCAGGCTTGTTTGCGGTCTTATAACCAAACTGAAATATATTCCGGTTGTCGGCGGTGAGTAAAAGCTTTTTCCCTGTCTGCCTCTGCCGGCTGTCTGCTTATCTGCTACTGTTAAAAATTCACCCTGTTTGCCATCGGCAAGAATTCGCTTGCAGCAATTATTTGTAGAGTCGGTTGTACTGTAATAGAAAACCTCTATATTGTTTTTCATATTTGCACTGATACTTTGAGCAGATATCAGATCATTATTTTCAGTCAGCATATAGCCTTTGTTAGTAACTGCGTCTATGTTATATCCGTCTTTCGTTAGTGATTTAATTGCTTTCCACACAGCTGCACGGCTTTTTTCGAATTTGTTTGCAAGTTCCTGGCCGCTTATGTAGTCTTGACTGTTTAAAAGCTCATATAAGATATCATTTTTTAATGGCATTGTTAACCTCCGATACGAAATGAGTTTACAATATGAATAAAATTAACGGCAGGAGTGTGATTGCCATTAAAAGCTCCTGCCATTATACTTATTTTCTTATATAGAAAATTGCAAGTGTTTTAGGACCACAGTGTGATGAAATTGTGCATTTTGCATTTGCCAAAATAATCTCATCGAAATTGGCTTTCCCCTCAATAACACCCTTTGCAAAGCTGATAATATCAGGACTGATTCCGCCGCTGTTTGCAATAACAATTCGTGATGTGTCAATTTTGTTTACATCCTTTAAGCAATCATTAATGTATTGCTTATAAACAGTGTCCATTTTACCACGGTATTTCTTAGCAACATCAAGTGTTCCTGTTTTGGGGTCAACAGCGATGCTTGGCTTAATGCCAAGTACATTGGCGCTGAATTTTGCAACACCTGAGCAGCGTCCGCCCTTGTGGAGATACTCAAGGTTACTGAGAACGAAGGTGGTGCTTACTTTCGGTACAAGTGCATTTACCCTGCTTGCAATTTTCTTTGCTTCAAAGCCCTTTGCTCTGAAATCACAGGCTTTTAAAACAAGAAGACCCATGCCTGTGCAAAGACTCTTGGAATCCACTATATACACATCCTCAAAATCTGATGCGGCAATGCAGGCATTCTGATAGCTTGATGATATAGCCGATGATAAGCCTATATGAACAACTGCCTTACCCTCGTTTGTTAACTGCTCAAACAAATCATAATATTGTGATGGTGTAACAGCTGAGGTTTTGGGTAATATGCCTGTTTCCTCAACATAGTTATATATATCGCTCGGAAAAACATCCACACCGTCCTGATATGAATAATCACCTAAAAGAACAGACAGAGGGGTGATAATAATATTATTTTTTTTGATTATGTCAGGTGGTAAATCGCAGGTAGAATCTGCTGTAATTACAACTTCCTTCACATTTATCAACCTCCTATCAGTGTTCTATAGAATATCATACAAAAGGATATTAATCAACTTTGTTCTATTTAAATTTATAAATTGTTTATATAATTCGGGTGCGGCAGTATTTTTATTATACACCGAATTTTATGAGAATTTTGTCAAAATCCTCTTTGTCATAGGACTTATCAAAATGAATTGTCAATGTGCTTGAGTCAGAATTTGTTATAACAGTACAGGTGTATGAAATATCTATTTCATCCTTTTCACCGCTGTTAAGGATAACAGAATAATCACCCTTGTCTGCCATTCGCGGCGAGAAGGTATAACCCTTTTTGGCAGTAAGAACTATTGTATCCTGTGAAAATTCAATACTGTCAACGCATTTAATTTTGCTTGGCAGACTTTCAAAATACTGCTTGTTTTCAGCCGAGGTGTTTGAAAGTGAAAAGTCAACTTCTATCCAGTCAATATCAGTGCTCTTGAAATTAGTATTCTCACTTGCATTGTTAATTACACATTTCCAATTGCTGCTTGCTGTATCACGCGGGTCTGTGGCTTTGAATTCTTCCAGTGGGTTAAAAACAATTGTGTTTGGCACAATACTGAATTTGTTGTTAATAAAATCAATTTTGCAGTGAATATTTCCTATATGATGCTCGCTTTTTGTTTCTTCATAATATACAAGCACCTGAATGTCGAGCGTTATATCTCCCTCATCATCAATGTTAAATATTCCGAAGCCTCTGCTCCATCGGTCAAATGTATAATATTGCTTTTTACTGTCACTTAGTGCTGTGGCATATGCAACGTGTTTGTTGCTTGTGATACCTGTTTGTTCGTCATAGAGTATATTTTCATCAATATCATCCATTGTAAACTGTAAAAACTTTTTACAGCTTTTTAACTGGGTTAATTCGCATTTTATTAAATTGTCAAAAGGTTCTTTCCAAGTATCCTTGGCAGCTATATATGCAGCAAAGGTTTTTTCACCGTCAGACATAGTTATAGGCTTAAAAAGATAAACAGCGTAAGTGTATTCACTAACTCCGCTTTCGGATTTATTTACACCGTTAATTATTCTGATTAACAGCTCATTTTCGCCGTCACCGTCATAATCTTTACAGAAAATTTTCGGTGTTTCCGCTTTTGCTGCAAATGCCCATGAAAGGAATACTCGTTTATATTCTCCGTGAACAATAGTAACTGCTTCACCGTCAAAGTAAATCTGATAGTCATTTTCCTTATCTTCCGCTATAAGTCCTGTTTTATCAGGTTCTGCTGCAGAATCAGCCGGTGCTTCGTTTTCGTTATGTGTCGGCAGAGTTGTTGTTATATCGGCTGTTTGCTGTGAAATCTTTTGATTTCTGTATTGATATGAAAAAACAAATGCACCTATCATCACAATCAGTACAGCTATTGCTATAATTGCTTTTTTCATAGTTATCCCTCAATGTCAAATATGTTAGTCTTTATATACTTCTTCAAATTTAAAAGGAACCTTTTTGCTGTCAACAATATGATAACAGTTTTTGCCCAATGAAAATATAGGTCTGTCGTGAGTAAGTGAATCTGAATAAACGTCAATTACGTTGATTTCATTTTTATCAAACTCCTGATAAAGCCTGTTTACTTTTTCACCGTCACGGCAGTTTTCACCGATAATAATACCTGTTTTGCTGTTATGCTTCGTGCAAATCAGCTTATCAAAGCCAAGTCTGTTCTGTATCTCAGCAAGCAAAAAGTCCGGCGATGCACTTATAACGACTGAATATCTTTTTCTGTCATAAAACCATTTATGTACTTTACATTCATATTTGTTCCAAAAGCTTTTTACAGCCCTTTCAAGCGGAATAAGTGCAACAAACATAAAGCAAAGCTTTTTGAAATCGGTAAAGCTTATGATTTTTGTGAGCATTAGAATTAATGCAATCAGCAAAACTGGAATAAAAACAGGCAGTACTAAAATCAGATAAGGATAATGCAAAAGACAGTATGCACAAAAAAGAGAGCCGCTGTCAAACGGAACAATCGTTTTGTCAAAATCGTAAATATCAATATCCATATGTTAAATACCTTCGCTGTTAAAATCAATTGTGATTGATTTGTCGGATTCAAAATGTGTAAGCTTTATGCCTGCACAGTTGAGCATTTTTTTACTTGCCTGCACCAAATCAGTATCCTTATACTTATCGCTTATGTATATAACCTCTTTTATTCCACATTGAATAATAGCCTTAGCACATTCATTACAAGGGAAAAGTGCTACATATATTCTGCATCCCTTGAGACTATTGCCCCCTGCATTGAGTATTGCATTAAGCTCTGCGTGGCATACATAGGGATATTTTGTATTGCTGTCCTTATCGCCGCTGCGCTCCCATGGAAAGTCATCATCGCTGCAGCCCCTCGGAAAGCCATTGTAGCCTACTGACATTATTTTGTTATCGTCGTTAACAATACATGCGCCAACCTGAGTGCTTGGGTCCTTGCTTCGCTGCGAGGCAAGGATTGCAACACCCATAAAATATTCATCCCAATTAATATATCCTTCTCTTTTCGGCATAATATGTCTCCTTTATTCACCCTTCAGGGCTGAGATAAATTCATCAAGCTCATTGCACTCTGCATTATAAATTTTGCCGGCATCAACAAGCTTGTTGATATTCGGATTAATAGGCAGCTTTGCAAGTACCGGAACACTAAGCTCCTTGGCAGTCTCATCAATCTGTGATTTACCAAAGATGTTTATTCTTTTGCCGCAGTCCTCACAAATATAATAGCTCATATTTTCAACTAAACCAAGAACGGGTACATTCATCAGCCTAGCCATATTATAAGCCTTATTTACAATCATCTTAACAAGATCCTGCGGTGTTGAAACAATAACAATGCCGTCAACAGGCAGGCTTTGGAATACTGTCAGTGCAACATCACCTGTTCCCGGGGGCATATCAACAAACAGATAATCAAGTTCACCCCAGCGTACATCACTCCAAAACTGTTCGATAACACCGCTTATAACAGGTCCTCTCCATACAACAGGAGAATTGACATCATCGAGAAGCAGGTTGATACTCATTATTTTTATTCCGCCGTCAGCAACAGTTGGCAGCAGGCATTCCTCATCCTGCATAGCACGTGAGGTTATTCCGAATGATTTTGGTATTGACGGACCTGTGATATCGGCATCAAGTATGCCTACCTTAAGCCCTGCCTTTGCACATTTTGCAGCCAGCATACATGATACAAGGCTTTTGCCTACGCCGCCCTTACCGCTTACTATGCCTATAACCTTTTTTATATTTGAATACTTGTTCATTGGCTTGAGAAAATCCTCTTTTGATGCCTTTCTTGATGAACAGTTTTCTTTACAGCTTGAACAATCGTGTGTACATTCGCTCATATTTTCATAGCCTTTCTGAATATATTCCAAGTAATTTTATAATTTTAGCATAATAAATTTAAAATATCAATAGGAACGCACCAGTGTTTTGACCTTACCAAGTATTGCACATTCTTCAACGATAATCGGTTCGTATTTATCATTTTCCGGCTGAAGTCTGAAATGGCCGTTTTCCTTATAAAAACGCTTAACAGTTGCTTCCTCATCAATAAGGGCAACAACAATGTCGCCGTTGTCGGCTACAGGTGTCTGCTCAACAACAACAATGTCTCCGTCATATATGCCTGCATTAAACATAGAATCACCCTTAACATGCAGTGCAAAAAGATTATTGCCGCTGACACCTGAAAGAGCAATGTAATCCTCAATCTGTTGTGTTGCAAGTATAGGCAGACCTGCCGTAACAGTACCGACGAGAGGAATATGGCTGACACTTTCGGCACTGCCGCATATACGTATTGTTCTTTTCAGATTAGCGTCTCGTTTAATGTATCCTGCTTCTTCAAGGGCATTCAGATTATACTGAACAGATGAAGTGGAACGAAGGCCGACAGCCTCGCCGATTTCTCTGACAGATGGTGCAACACCACGCTGTGATATGATATCCTTAATATAATCAAAAATCTGAGTTTGCTTTGCAGTTAGCTTTTTCATAGTATCCCCCAATTTTTTATAATCTGTCTGTATCTAATTTATTTTATTATATAATAACATTAAGTTGATGTTGTGTCAAACATTTGTGCATTTTTTAATAAAATTTACAGCTATATTTGGCAATTTTAAGGCGATTTTACAGAATTAAACAAATGTATATAAAAAAAGTGTTGACAAATAATGATTAATAGGATATAAT
>CAMWPJ010000096.1 GCA_947176035.1 uncultured Clostridia bacterium
CTATAATACAGAAATTAAGCTGAATCAAAGATTTATAATATAACACTATACCTATACAATTTTAAACAAAATATGAATAATGCAAAATTTATACAAATAAGGCAAAATGTATAATTACTTTTCTTCCCCTTTGTAATACAATGAGTATTGTATTAGTTTACAGATTGTTTACAAGGAGGATAAGATATGTCTGTAAAGAAGAAAAAAACAAGCATTATCATAAAAGCAGCTATCATAATCGGCGTGCTGGTAATCCCACTGCTGTACAGCTACTTTTATCTCAATGCTTTCTGGGATCCTTATGCAAGGCTTAACGATGTACCTGTTGCAGTGGTAAACCTTGACCAAGGTGCAGCGATCAATGACAAGGAAAGAAATATCGGCGAGGAAATTTGTGAGGAACTCAGAGAAAACAATACGGTAAAATTTATATTTACCGATGATGAGGATGCAAGAAAAGGTGTTCTTGAGGACGATTATTATGCGGCAATAATCATTCCTGAAAATCTATCGCAGTCAATATCAACAGCATCTGCTGATACTGAAAAAATCCATGGCGAAATCACCTATCTCGCAAATCAGAAGAAAAACTATCTTGCTGCACAGATTCTTGAAAATGCAATGCCAACAATCAAAGAATCTGTAAATGGCAAAATTGACCAAGAGATTATCCAGACACTTTGTGATAAACTCAATTCAGTACCCGATGAAATGGGTGAATTGCAGGATGGCTTTAATCAGCTTTATGACGGCTCAAGTCAGGTTGTTGACGCAACGGATAAGCTGAACAATGGTGCCGGTAATCTGAAGAATGGAACAGCCGCTTTATCATCAGGCAGTATTCAGGTAAATAATGGAGCACTCGATTTAAAAAACGGTTTGCTGCAATTGCAGGATGGTGTAAGTACACTCAGTTCATCTGCTCCTGCTCTTGTAAATGGTGTGAATGCACTTAACTCAGGTGCGGCATCACTTGACAGCGGCTTGAAAACAATCGCCGCAAATAATAATAAGCTCAATGCGGGTGCATCACAGCTCAGCGATGGCAGTACTGCTTTGATGCAGGGTATAGGAACATATACATCAGGTGTTGCCGCTGCAGAAAATGGTGCAGAGCTACTTAATTCAGGCATCAACACCTACACCGCAGGTGTGACAACTGCACAACAGGGTGCTGATACACTTTATACCGGTATTGTTACTGCAAGCGATGGAATCAATCAGATTTCAAAGGGTGTTGATCATTCCGTAAATTATCTTAATACCACCGCAAGCGATGAAAACCTTGACGCCCTTGATAATGGTGCAGGTACAGTTAGTGAAGCAGTAAATAGCTTCAGCACAACATACACGGCTGCTATGAATTATCTTAATGCCTATCAGCAGACCGGCAATCCGGATGATCTTGCATACGCTGTAGGTTACCTGTCAGCATTGCAGCAAAAGCTGCCGGAATTGCAGGCTGGAACTTCACAGCTTGAAACAGGTGTGAATACGCTCACCAATGGAATGAGATCCGTTAAAACAAGCACTGCACAGCTGCAGGCAGGGCTCAATCAGGTTAAAGCAGGATTTGGAAATGAGCAGAATCCACAGACACTTATCGGTGGTGCATATATGCTTAAAGGTGGTCTTGGTCAGCTTACTGATAACAATCATGTCCTTAATGGCGGAATAAACACACTGCGCACAGGGCTCAACACGTTGTCAGCAAACAGCTCTTCCTTGAACACAGGCGCACAATCCCTTGTTGATGGTGCAGCACAGCTGCAAAACGGTGTTAAGGATTACACATCAGGTGTTTCAACTGCATCAAATGGTGCTGTACAGCTTGCAAATGGAACTAATGAGCTTAGCGACAAAGTACCCATGCTTACATCCGGTGCTGCAGCATTAAGTGACGGAACCGCACAGCTTGTTGACGGCGCAGGTAAATTAACAGATGGCACAACAGCATTAAACAACGGAGCAAAAGAACTCGATAACGGTGCATCAGCACTCAGAGAAGGAACAGATACTCTGCTTTCAGGAACACAGGAATTAAAAACAGGAATCAGCACAGCAAAGAATGGTGTCGATGACAGCATTAAGGACACAAACGAACAGCTTAAAGCGCTGGTTGATTTACCTGACTACGCAGCACAGCCTATAGCAACAGGTACAGAGTATATTCAGCCTGTTGAAAACTATGGTTCGGCATTTGCACCATACTTTATGGGATTATCACTCTGGGTTGGAGGACTTATGATTTTCTTTGGTATTTATCTTGATTACCATAAGAAAATCGGAAAACTGACAAAGGATTCAACCTCACCTGTTATCCGTCAGCTTTGCTTTATCGGAATCAGCTCATTACAGGGTATACTGCTTGCAGTTGTTATTAAAGATATTTTAGGAATAACAGTTAATAATGCTGCACTTCTCTTTGCTTCTTGCTGGCTGGTATCGCTCGCTTTCATGGCAATCATTCAGTTTTGTATTATGCACCTCGGTGATGCGGGTAAATTTGTGGCATTGCTGCTGCTCATTTTACAGCTTACCTCTTGTGCAGGAACCTTCCCGATCGAGACACAGTCAGGGTTCTTCCAGGTAATTAACAGATTCCTGCCGATGACATATTCAACCCTGTTATTTAAAGAAGCAATAGCACAGCAAAGAATGGTGTCGATGACAGCATTAAGGACACAAACGAACAGCTTAAAGCGCTGGTTGATTTACCTGACTACGCAGCACAGCCTATAGCAACAGGTACAGAGTATATTCAGCCTGTTGAAAACTATGGTTCGGCATTTGCACCATACTTTATGGGATTATCACTCTGGGTTGGAGGACTTATGATTTTCTTTGGTATTTATCTTGATTACCATAAGAAAATCGGAAAACTGACAAAGGATTCAACCTCACCTGTTATCCGTCAGCTTTGCTTTATCGGAATCAGCTCATTACAGGGTATACTGCTTGCAGTTGTTATTAAAGATATTTTAGGAATAACAGTTAATAATGCTGCACTTCTCTTTGCTTCTTGCTGGCTGGTATCGCTCGCTTTCATGGCAATCATTCAGTTTTGTATTATGCACCTCGGTGATGCGGGTAAATTTGTGGCATTGCTGCTGCTCATTTTACAGCTTACCTCTTGTGCAGGAACCTTCCCGATCGAGACACAGTCAGGGTTCTTCCAGGTAATTAACAGATTCCTGCCGATGACATATTCAACCCTGTTATTTAAAGAAGCAATAAGCGGAGAGGCAGGATCACAGGCATTTAAGTATATAATGATTATACTTGCATATCTTGTAGTATCTCTCATTATATCTGTAATTTGTCTGTCTGTATCAAAGGCAAAGAAAAGCAAAGAAATTGATTTAATCAACGCATAATAAACAATCAAAGCCCTCGGAATAATCCGAGGGCTTATCTGTTTATATAAACTTTTATTATGAATCAGCACGTGAAATTGCAAGTCTTTTGCACGCATTGATTATATGCTCTATTCTGCCGGTCAGCTCTTTTGGTGTTTCCCTCATTCCATGTGAGACCCAATCAAGCACTACACCCGAAATACCATAGCCAAAAAATTCAGCAAGCAGCTTATTTTCCTTATCATCCTTTGGTTTCAAACCATATGTCTTCTCAATATCATCAAAGGCTGAGGCAAATTCCTGCACTGCCAGATTATTTATATATTTCAGAATCACATCTGCATTTATTTTTAAAGCACATTGGTAAAAGCTTTGCTCATTCTTCATTGTTATGAACATTGAATTGAGCTTATCATACATATTATCAAGTGTAAAATCGCTTGTCAGCGGAGCAATAAGTTCATTATGAAATATCCAGTTAAGCAGCTCATACTTATCAACAAAGTGATAATAAAAGGTCTGACGATGGATATTGCAATAATTTGTTATATTGGCAACAGAAATTTTGTCAAAGCTTTTTGTTTGCATAAGCGCCTTTAGTGCGTCCGCAATTTTCTGCTTTGTTAAATCAGAACAAGAAGTGTTATTTATGCTTTGCATAATCCGACCTCATTTTGCTTTGGTTTCACAGTAAAGACAACGATATGTGCCTTTTTCATCTGTCAGCTTGAAGATATGGCTTATCGATTCATTGTTACAGATACAGCGTGGATTCGGGCATTTCACAACATCCTTAAGCTCCTTTGGCAGTGACAGTGAACGCTTTTCAATAAGCTCACTGTTTTTTATAACATTGACAGTTGCCTGAGGGGCTATGTATGCAATAACATCCAAATCCAAATCAATAAGGTCATTGATTTTAATAATATCCTTAGCATCATCCTTTTTTGATTTTGCATTTGTAATGATTGCCACCTGACAGGAAAGCTCGCTGAGTTTTAAAATTTCATAAACTCTCATACCCTTACCGGCAGGAATATGGTCGATAACATAACCGTTTTCGATTGAATCAATTTTCATTAAAGAGCACCTCCCCATTTAAGAAGTGTCATAATAAGTGCCATACGAATATACTTACCATTGAGTGCCTGAACAAAATATTTTGCTCTCGGATCATCGTCAACCTCGGTTGCGATTTCATTCACTCTTGGCAATGGGTGCATAATTGTTAAATCAGACTTCGCCGTTTTAAGCTTATCAAGATCAAGCACAAAAGCATCCTTATGCTTTAAATATTCATCCTCAGAGAAAAAACGTTCACGCTGAATACGGGTCATATAAAGGATATCAAGCTGTTCCATAGCCTGCTCCATTGTCTCAACCTCAATATATTCATTGCCGCTTTTATCAAGTACATCCGTCTTGATATAATCCGGCACAGACAGCTCCTTGGGCGATATAAGGACAAATTTCACATCCTTATATCTGCACATAGCCTTGATGAGTGAATGAACGGTTCTGCCAAATTTAAGGTCACCGCAAAGACCGACAGTCAGATTGTCAAATGTTCCCTTTTCACGATATATAGTTAAAAGGTCGGTAAGAGTCTGTGTCGGATGTGAATGACCGCCGTCACCGGCATTGATTATCGGCACACCGCTTCGGTAGCTTGCTACCCTTGGTGCTCCTTCAAACGGATGACGCATTGCAATAATATCGGCATAGCAGGAAACCATTGTTACAGTATCCTCAACACTTTCTCCCTTTGATGCAGAGGATGAACCGGCCTCAGAAAAGCCGAGAACATTACCGCCAAGCTCCATCATTGCCGCTTCAAATGAAAGACGTGTTCTTGTTGATGGCTCAAAGAAAAGTGTTGCAAGCTTTTTGCCGTCACATATGTGGGCATATTTTTCTTTATGATCAATAATATCAATTGCAGTTGCAATCATATCATCAATTTCTTCTAATGATAAATCTGTTGTATCAAGTAAATGACGCATTTTGAGCTTCCTTTCCGATTAAGTCCTTATGATTAATCCTTGGCACCGTTGACTTCAAGATACTTCTTTATGCGCTCAACATTTTCAAAGTTGCTTTCATCCTCTTCAAGATATTCAATAATATCATAAACATCAACAACCGAATATACAGGAAAGCCGTATTCCTCACCAACCTCTGCCATTGCAGATTTTTCAGTCTGTCCCTTCTCCTTACGGTCAACCATAACAAAGGTAGCTGCAACCTTTGTGCCCTCTAATTTTGAGAGGATGGACATACTCTCTCTGATTGCTGTTCCTGCGGTGATAACATCCTCAACAATAACAATTTCCTCGCCCTGCTTTGGTGTGTATCCTACAAAAACACCGCCCTCACCATGGTCCTTTTCTTCCTTTCTGTTAAAGAAGAAAGGCACGTCAAGTCCCTGCTTTGCAAGTGCTACTGCAACGGAAACTGCAATCGGAATTCCCTTATATGCAGGACCGTAGAGCACAGCCTTTTTATTGCCGACCTTTTCAAAGTAAGCCTTTGCATAGAATTCGCCGAGTTTCTGAATCTGCTCACCTGTTTTGATATCACCGGCATTGATAAAATAAGGTATTTTTCTTCCGCTCTTTGCAGTGAAATCACCGAATTTCAAAACACCTGCACCCTCTAAAAATTCTATAAATTCTCTTTTATAACCTTCCATTGTATTTCTCCCATATAATAAAAATTCATATATATTTGCAGGAGAGAAACAAACCTCTCCCCTGCCAATTTATTTATTATTAATCTACAAATTCAGCAACACAGCGTCTGTATGCTGCAACAGGATCTTCTGCTGCAGTGATAGGTCTGCCGACTACAATATAGTCAGAGCCGATTTCCTTAGCCTTAGCAGGAGTAGTAACACGAACCTGATCGCCGATATCACCGTCTGCAAAACGCACACCCGGTGTAACTGTCATAAACGCTTTACCGCAGCTATCCTTAACCATACCTGCCTCAAGCGGTGAGCATACAACACCATCAAGACCTGCTGCCTTTGCATTATTTGCATACTTAACGATTGTGTCATTGATTGACGCGTTGATAAGCAGCTCGTTCTGCATTCTTTCCTCACTAGTTGAGGTGAGCTGTGTAACAGCAATAAGGAGCGGTCTTGTACCGTCCTCACGGGTTAAGCCTTCAACAGCTGCCTTCATCATATCGATTGTGCCTGCTGCGTGAAGATTTGTCATATCAACATCAAGCTTGGAAAGCACTGCCATTGATTTTTTCACTGTATTCGGAATATCGTGGAGCTTGAGGTCAAGGAAAATCTTGTGTCCCCGCTTCTTAATCTCCTTAACGATTGACGGACCCTCTGCATAATAAAGCTCCATACCGATTTTTACAAACGGCTTTTCCTCTGTAAACTTGTCGAGAAAATCGAAGGTTGCCTGTGCTGACGAGAAATCGCAGGCGATAATAACATCCTTACCCATTAATCAATCACTCCTATTATATCACTTATTTTATCTATACCGAGCTTTTCACATTCAATTGGAAGAGACTCGATTATATCCTTACAAACATATGGATTAACAAGATTTGCCGCACCAACCTGAACAGCTGTTGCTCCTGCCATCATCATTTCAATAACATCCTGCGCAGTTGAAACACCGCCGCAGCCCATTACAGGAATACCACACGCCTTTGACACCTGATATACCATTCTGACAGCCACAGGGAAAATCGCATCACCACTGAAGCCGCCCATTTTGTTAGCAATAACAGGCTGACGTCTTTTAAGGTCAATACGCATACCAAGCATAGTATTTATAAGGCAGATACCGTCTGCCCCGGCCTCCTCGCAAGCCTTTGCGATAGAGACGATGTCCGTAACATTTGGTGACAGCTTGATGAACACAGGCTTTGTGGTAACAGCTTTTACAGCTTTTGTAACCTCTGCTGCACACTCGGGAGATGTGCCAAAGCTCATACCGCCGCCGTGTACATTCGGACAGGATACATTAACCTCTAAAATCCCGACCTGCTCCTCTTTATCAAGCAGTTCACAGGTATAGGCATAATCTTCGATGCTGAAGCCTGAAACATTCGCGATAACCGGCTTGTGAAAATACTTTTTCATCTCAGGCAGCTCATGCTCAATAACATGGTGAACACCCGGATTCTGCAAGCCTACTGCATTAATCATGCCATTTTTGCATTCTGCAATTCTTGGTGTAGGATTGCCAAAGCGTGCATCCTTAGTTGTTCCCTTGAATG
>CAMWPJ010000097.1 GCA_947176035.1 uncultured Clostridia bacterium
GACTCCGAAACAGGGTACTATTACTTACAATCAAGATACTATAACCCGCAAATCGGCAGATTCTTGAATGCTGACCTATATTGTGATACAGAGACAGGCGCTCTCGGCACAAATATGTTTGCATACTGCGAAAACAATCCTATTATGCGATTTGATTCAGGTGGACAGTTTTGGGATTATGTATTTGATGCAGCCTTTGTTTGTTGGAGTATTTATGATGTTGTAAACAATCCATCAGATTGGAAAAAATTGGGTTGCTTTAGGAGTGGACGTAGTAGTATTTGCAGTTCTTCCATTTGTTCCGAGTGGAGCAGGACAAATAATTAAGGTTGGTAATAAAGTAGATAATGCTTTGGAAGTTGCATCTTCTATAAGAAAAATGGATAAAGTTATGGACATATCAAAAGTAACCTTGATTGGGCGCAGAATGGAAAGGGTAACAAGAACTGCTATAGCAATAGGAAAAGCTGATGATTTGTACAAAACATGGGCGGATACAAAGGGGTAGCTTCCATTTCTAAGTTTTTAGCAAATTCCATTTCTGTTGCTCATAATGGGGCATGGCTGTTTAAAATGCTTAGAACTGGTTATACAGTAATTGATATAGGTGTAACAAGTGAACTGGTAAAACTTAGTTTGTGGTATGGTATTGAAACATTTGTGTCGATATTATGGCAAACTCGTAATATATGGAAGTTTTTCATTAATATTTATCTTTAAGAATATTATTATTAATCATTATTTTAAAGGTGCAATATGGATAAAGATATAGAAAAGGCATTTGAATTTCTGGTTAAAGATTATGGTTTAAAATATGAGTATCAGGCTTTTTTTGATGCTTTTAATGATGGTAGAGGTTGGAATATTTTCACATATAGCTATTATAACGAAAGTGGATGCTTCACTGTTCATACATTACCGCAACGCGGAGAACTTGATTTTTATTGTTCTGAAATTTTCAGTACAAATTATCAAAACCTATATGAAAGAAATATAAATATATATATTACAACAATTGAAGAAGAAATCTGGAAAAAGCATTCTAAAATATGGATATTTAACAGACCTTTTTTCTTGTGGAGTACACGCAGAATTACACAAGCTGTTGCTGAAGTGTTGAAGGTGCATATCGAAAAGCATGGTGAATTTTACGGAATAAAGTGCGACAAAAATACAAAAAAATAGAGTATTTATTTCGAGATTAGAATAAGACCGTGATACAGCGTATCACGGTCTTTAATCTTCTTATTATTCTTATTATTTCCAGCCCTGAATAATTGATGGATTAGCAAAAATTTCATCCAATTTTTTCATAAACGGTACAATATCACCATAGTCAAGGGCTCTGTGGTCAATTGCAATTGTAAGCGGCATAATGAGTCTTGTCTCAATAACATCATTGCCATTTTTATCAGTAACAACGGTAGGTTTTTTCTGAGCAGAATCAATAGCAAATGCAGTTGTCTGCGGTGGAATGATTTCAAGCAGTGTGCAGGCACCTTTGTGCTCACGATATATAGAACCAAGATTTGATATTGTTGTTGTGCCTTGCTCAATGTCATGCTTTGTAAGACGGTCGGTAACTGGGATTGAATAATATTTCTTTTTATCATTGCCTGAAAGAGTGTGCACCTTATGCTTACCGGGCATTTTCGAACCATATAATCTGCGAAATGCCTGAAGAATTTTACCTTCCTTAAGACCTGTTAAGGTATTATCAAGGGATACTTCAAACATAACCTCGTTCATATCTGAATTTCTTGCTCGTCTGATACTATCATTGATTGCAGCCGACATTTCAGTAAGCGTTTTGCTGCCCATATCATGCATGTTAATAGTCATCATTTCACCACTTGGCAGAACCATTGGCATAGATATATCAATATTGTCAAAATATTTTAGCGTTCCGCGAACTAACTTTCTGTTGAATTCAAGATGAGTATTCATCTTAGGTGCAGCCTTTAGTCCTTCGCAGATAATCTTGAGCATTACTGTGTTGATTGTGATTTTCTTTGATTTGTCAGTGCAGTCTGCATTGAGTTTTTTACATTCATTAAAAAAGTCTGTAACATCTGCCTCATATGTTACTACACCATGCGGAATAGCTTCCCAGCTTTCCGATGTCATATTGGATACAATTTTTCTTGCTATTCCAAAAATTTCTTCTTTTACTAATGCCATAGGTAGTCTCCTTATAGTTAATAAACAAAATATATCATAAATTTCTAATAAAGTCAATTTTTTGAATGATATTGGACATAATTTATTAACTGTTAATTGTGATTTAGAAGATTTTTCAGGTCCTCATGCAGCTTATCTTTCAGGTCACCTACTGAGCTATTGATATTTTCTTTTATTTCATCAAGCTGGTTTTTCAGTTCATCTTTTGTGAATGCTTCTTCATTAAAACGCTTTCTGTATTCAAGCATAAGATGCGGTCTGAATTTAGGGTGTGAAATGAGAATTAAAGCCTTTGCTCTTTCTTTAAGTGTTTTGCCCTTGAGCTGAGCAATACCATATTCAGTTACAACAAAGTTTACATCATTTCTTGGTGTAGTAATTGCACTGCCTTCAGTGATGAGCGGAACAATTCTTGATATCATACCTCTTTTTGCTGTTGAAGGCATAGCTATAATTGATCTGCCGCCGCGGCTCATTGTAGCACCACGGACAAAGTCCACCTGTCCTCCGACTGCAGAAAATTGATTTAAGCCGACTGTATCTGATACCACCTGTCCCAGCAGGTCAACCTGCAAACAGGAATTGATTGAAACCATATTATCATTTTTTGCAATTTCACTTGGATTGTTTACATGATCGATAGGATGCATTTCTACAGATGGATTGTTATTAAGATAGTTATTAAGCTTTTCAGAACCGAAGGCTGCACCTAACACAGTTTTGCCTTTGTTGATTTGTTTTTTCTTGTTATTGATTACGCCTTTTTCAAGAAGGTCAACAACACCGTCACCGACCAGCTCACTGTGGAGTCCCAAATCTTTTTTATTGCCGAGCTGTGCGCATACTGCATTTGGAATACCGCCAATACCAAGCTGCAAACAGTCACCGTCATTAATCAGTGATGCACAGTGCTTGCCTATTTTCATTTCAATATCACTGATTTCAACATCATTTACTGCGGGCAATGGTTCATCGATTTCTACAAAATATGTAAAGTCTCTTACATGCTTGATGCTGTTGCCAAAGGTGCGAGGCATGTATTTATTAACCTGTGCAATTACAATCTCACAGTAATCAGTTGTGCCTCGTGTATAGTCAACTGTTGTTCCGAACGAAACGTATCCGTGTTCGTCCGGAGGGGATACCATTACTATTGAAACTCTTGGACAGATGTAATTTTTAATTACGTCTGGAATCTCGTAAAAGTGTGACGTTGTAAATTCACATATACCTTCTGAAATTGCTTTTCTATTGCTCTGTGATGCAAACAGACAGTTGAATATAAAATGTCCCTTCATTTCAGGTCTGCACCATGGTGAATCACCAAGCGTAAGCATACTTGTTATTTGTACATCTTTATAGTTTTTATAATTTTCAACGAGAGCTCTTTCAATTCCAAAAGGCTCACCGCAGGCCATACCGGTTACTACTCTATCACCATCGTTAATGGCTTTTATAGCCTCCTCGGCGGTAACGAGTTTACTTTCATATATTTCCTTCCAGCTCATATATTTTCCCCCTTAAACTTTTAACAGTTTGTAATATAATATCTTATTTATAATACTTCTGTCAATAATTATTGCATTGAATGTTGAAAAATAGTATAATGTCTATCAGAGGTGATGATTATGATTATTAATATGAATAAATACTGTACGCCTGATAATGCTTCTGCTGGCATGAAGCAGGCAATTGCTGATGCCGACAGTGGTGATATTATTTTGTTTGAAAAGAATGAATATCATTTTTATAAAGATTACAGTGAGCACAGACCTTACCATATGACTAATACGGATTCATTCAGAAATCCGGAAAAATATTTTGCTGTTCTTGCTGAGGATAAGCAGAATATTACAATTGACGGTAATGGTTCCACTTTTGTGATTCATGGTGATATATGTGCTTTTTCACTTGTAAGGTGCAAGAATATTACTCTTAAAAATTTTACAATTAGGTATAATTCACCCACAAACTTTGAAATGACTGTTAAAGAGAGAAAGGGATTGAGTGTAAAGTATTCAATTCCTGAAAATACCTCTTTTTATGTCAAGAACAATAGTATTTACTTTTATGAGCAAAGCCCTTTTACGAAAAAAAATTATTATGAGTTTAAGAACAAGCCAAAGAGCTATTGCAATGTACTTCATAATGGTGATGATGTTTACAGAACACAGATATCACCGTTCAGGACAGCTGTTAAGATTAAAAGACTTAGTCAGACAGAAGTTAATATTTCATATATTATTCCGCCACAGCTTAAGGTTGGTGATACAATAACAATGTCAAACAATTGGAATCGTTCCTCCTGTGGTTTGTTTTTCTGGGAATGCAGTGACATTGTAAGCGAAAATATCACTGTTAACTATATGCACGGTTTTGGATGGCTCTCACAGATGTGTGAGAATTTGACCTTTAATAAAATCAGCTTTAAGCCTGCTTATGGTTACAAGGTATCATCATTTGCTGATTGTATTCATGTTTGCGGCTGTAAGGGATATGTAAATATTGATGAATGCTTTTTCACGCATCCGCACGATGATGGAATCAATATTCATGGTGCTTTTCTCAGACTCAAGGAGTTAGTTGATGATAATACAGCTGTTTTCGAATTTGTTCATAAACAGCAGGGTGGGTATTCTGCATTTTTTGAAGGTGATAAGGTTAAGCTTTACAGCAGAAAAAATCTTCAGGAGCTTGATGGTGTTTATACAGTGAAATCGTCAGCAGATGATATAAATAACAAAACCATTAAGGTTACCTTTGATGAAAAGCTTCCAAAGATGGAAAAAGGACTTTTTGTATGTGAAAATATTACATACAATCCGAGAGTCAAAATATCTGACTGTACTTTCAGAGCGATTCCTACAAGAGGTATTCTATGCACTACTGATAAGGAATCTGAAATTTGTAATAACAAATTTATTGCACTTAAGATGCCTGATATCTATATTTCATGTGATTGCAGAGATTGGTATGAGTCGGGCCCTTGTAAGAATATGAAAATACATAACAATAGCTTTTCGCAGAAAAAACCTGTTGTTTTGGAGCCGTTATGTATGTTCAAGCCTGTGCCTGATGTGCACGAAAATATAGAAATTTATGATAATGAAAACGGAGAAAACTAATGAGTAAAAATATGCTTATCGGTCAGTCGGGCGGACCTACTGCAGTTATTAACGCAAGTCTTGCTGGTGCAATTGAATGTGCTTTTGCTTTAGATGAAATCGGCACTGTTTATGGAATGGTTAATGGTATTCAGGGACTTCTTGATGATAATGTTATTGATCTTAACGAACGATTTGAGAACAATCTTTCAAGACTTAACAGACTTAGTATGACCCCTGCTATGTATCTTGGTTCTTGCAGATATAAGCTGTCCGATGATGATAGTGAGTATGAAAAAATAATTGAAGCATTGAAGAAATACGATATAGGCTATTTCTTTTATATAGGCGGTAATGATTCAATGGATACAGTTGACAAGCTGTCAAAATATACTGTTAAGAATAATATTGACATTAGAATTGTCGGTATACCCAAAACAATTGATAATGATTTAATGGGTATTGACCATTCGCCCGGTTTTGGCAGTGCTGCAAAATATATTGCACTTGCTGTTCGAAATGTTGCCTATGATACAAGCATTTACAGTATTAAGAGTGTACATATTATTGAGGCGATGGGCAGGAATGCCGGCTGGCTTGCTGCATCCTCTGTACTTGCACGTGACAGTAAAAATGTTGCTCCGCATCTTATTTATTTGCCTGAAATTCCATTTTCAGCTGAACGTTTTGTGAATGATGTTAAAGAAAAGCTCAACGAATACAATTCAGTTATAGTTGTCGCAAGTGAAGGTCTTAAGGATGAAAATGGCGGGTATATAAGTGCTAAGAATAATGTTGACAAATTCGGTCATGTTATGCTCAGCGGTACAGGAAATTACCTGAAAAGTCTTGTTGAAGAGCATATAGGCTGCAAAGTGCGTGCACTTGAGCCAAGTATACTTCAGCGAAGTGCCGGTCATACAGCTTCACTTACAGATATGACAGAGGCACAGAATCTGGGTGCTGTCGCTGTGAGAGCGGCTGTTAGAGGAGAGACAGGTGTTTTTTCGACACTTCACCGTACATCTGACAATCCATACAGCATCGAATATTCTACCGAAAAGGTATCTGTAATTGCAAATGCAGAAAAAACAGTACCGCTTGAATGGATTACAGAAAGTAAGAACGATGTTACACAGGAAATGGTAGACTATCTGAAGCCTCTTGTACGTGGAATGCCTCAGGTACCTTATCGTGACGGCTTGCCTGATTATGTCGGTATAGCCTATCTTGATATGAAAAAGCAGAAGTATAAAGATTAAAAACATATATGGCATTGCAAAATAATTTTGTTTATGCTACAATAACAAAAAAGTAAGAAAGTGATGTGAAAAAATGCGTAATTCAATCTGCAGATAATAACGAATTTACTTTGTCTATACACCAAGGGACAGCTATATGTATTTCGTTATTCCGGGGGTTACCCCCCCTATTGCAGAAACGCATTTTTATCAGCTTTCCTTAGTATAGTTATGTCTATATATAACTCAGGCTGCCGGAATTTGCGTTTCGGCAGCTATTTTATTTTCGGAGGTATATAGATATGTCAGTAATAAGTGTAAATAAATTATCCTTTGCCTATGATGGTGCATCTGAGAATGTTTTTGATGATATCTCATTCAGCATGGATACATCATGGAAATTGGGTCTGATAGGTAGGAATGGCAGGGGAAAGACTACTCTTTTAAAAATTCTGTTGGGTAATCTTGAATATAATGGCAGTATTATTTCAAAAAATGATTTTTATTATTTTCCTTGCAGAATAAGTGATAAAAATGAAATTACTATTGAAATAATCAGGAATCAGTGCTTTAAAGACGATTGGGAAATTATACGTGAATTGAATTTTCTTAAGTGTGACAGTGAAATTCTTTACAGACCCTTTGATACACTGTCAATGGGGGAGCAGACTAAATGTCTGCTCTGTGCAATGTTTTTGATTGATAATGCCTTTCTTTTGCTTGATGAGCCGACAAATCATCTTGATTCTCAATCAAGACAAATTGTAGCTGATTATTTGAAAAGAAAAAACGGTTTTATTTTGGTGTCACATAACAGGTATTTACTCAATGAAGTTTGTGACCATATTATTTCAATTAACCGTAGCAATATAGATGTTATTGCAGGTAATTATGATGTTTGGAAAGACAGCTTTGACAAAAAGGAACAGTTTGAAAAGAGTAAAAACGACAAATTGAAAAAAGATATTAAAAGGCTTGATATTGCTGCAAAAAGAACTGCTGTTTGGTCAGATAAAACGGAAAAGTCAAAGATAGGACTTGGCGATGGTCATTTTGACAAAGGCTATGTTGGTCATAAGGC
>CAMWPJ010000098.1 GCA_947176035.1 uncultured Clostridia bacterium
AAAATATTATACAGGCACGATGATGTTAAATATATTGTTATGGATGGTGCGGGAACAAATACCTATGAACAATATTTTGACAGGTTATGGGAAGTATTTGATTTTGGAAAAATACCTGAAGGTTGGAAGAAAGATTATCATACGGAATATGATTTTATGACAGATGATGATTTTTTACCTGCTGAAAAATATACTTTTGTCATCAAGAATTATGACGAATTCATGAAAAACAATAAATGGGAAAAAGAAAATCTTGAGGATACATATGAAAACTATTTGCTGCCATTCTGGGATGAAGAGGTTGAAAGGGTGGTCGTTGAAGGCAAACGCAAAGATTTCAATATCTATTTAGTCTCAAATTCATAATTCAGATTGTAAAATTTTAAAAAGAATTTTTTGAGGAAAAGTTATGAATAAATTATATAGAATGACAAAAGAAGAGTTTGAGAAGAAAAAAATATTATACAGGCACGATGATGTTAAATATATTGTTATGGATGGTGCGGGAACAAATACCTATGAACAATATTTTGACAGGTTATGGGAAGTATTTGATTTTGGAAAAATACCTGAAGGTTGGAAGAAAGATTATCATACGGAATATGATTTTATGACAGATGATGATTTTTTACCTGCTGAAAAATATACTTTTGTCATCAAGAATTATGACGAATTCATGAAAAACAATAAATGGGAAAAAGAAAATCTTGAGGATACATATGAAAACTATTTGCTGCCATTCTGGGATGAAGAGGTTGAAAGGGTGGTCGTTGAAGGCAAACGCAAAGATTTCAATATCTATCTGGTCTCAAATTCATAAAGTCAAATTTAAAAAATCATATCAAACAAGGCGGAAGCATATGCTCCCGCCTTAATTTGTGGTCGTTAGATATTATTTTGCAAGCGGCAATTTTGCTTTTGCCTTGAACAAATCACCGTCGATTATAATTTCAAGGTCGCCGTTTTGCACCTTGCAAAGCTCCTTTGCAATGGAAAGTCCTAAGCCGTTGCCCTCCTGATTACGTGACTTGTCGCCGCGTACAAATCGTTCGGTCAGTTCGTCAGGTGAAATGTCAAGCGGCTGAGCCGAAACATTCTTGATTTCAAACACACCCATACCGTTTTCTTTATAAACATTCACATAAACACGTGATGCTCTTGCACTGTATTTTCTTGCGTTTGAAAGCAGATTTTCAATGATTCTGAAGGATTTCGGCCCGTCGGCAAAAATGGTCGGCGCGTCGCTGTTTTCCTTAACAATCAGCTCAAGTCCTGCTTTTTCAAAATCGCTCTGTGTGTCAACCGTTGCCTGCAGGCAAAGCTCATACAGATTAAGATTTGTAAGGTTAACGGTTATGTTGCCTGAGGTTACCTTTGATGCTTCAATCAAATCATCAATGAGCCTTTTCAGCTTGTCGCCTCTGTTGCCAAGCACCTTGATATATTCCTGTGCCTTTTCATCCTGAATGTCACATTTTGAAAGCAGGTCAACATAGGTGATGATGGAGGTGAGCGGTGTTTTCAGATCGTGTGAAACATTGGTGATAAGCTCTGTTCTGAGCCTTTCATCCTTGACTGCCTTTGCAACTGCGTTCTGCAGCTCTGCGTTTGTGTATCGCATACTCTCTGCAAGTGTTCGCAGCGACTTTGGCAGCGTGGTGATATCCATTGCAATATCCTCGTGGTTTGCTGCTGCAGTAATTATCATATCAAGCTGTTTAATGTATTTGAGGAATTTGATGAACAGATAAGCATTAACACCGATATCAGCAAGTGCGAGGAATACACCAATAATTTCCATATATGCTGCGAAGAACATTGCGATAATAGCAATTGCTGCAATGTTTTCAGCCACATAAAGTATTGCAATAAGAATAACATTGCGTGCAAATTTCTTAGGGGCATAGGTTAAAATATCAAATGCTTTTTTAATTCTGTTATTTGATTTTTTTATGCCCCTGCCGATTGCTTTGATAATTTTGATATCAAGCTTTATCAGCTTTTTAGCAATGAAAATCATCAATTTTACAAGCTGATATACAAAGAAGTTTTTGTAGAATTTTTTATCGGACTTTGCATATCTTGCAACAGATGCGCAGAATTCAAATAACAGCATCCATATTACTGCGGCATAAACAAGAATTAATGTCAATAACGGCTTGCCGACAGCAAATGAATAGTAATAATTATCAATCAAGCCAACTAAAATTGCGGTTGCACCTGCACCGAGAGCGATTGATATTGCCAGATGAATTTCAAACGGTATATAGTCAATAAATGCTAATTTTGCCGGTGTGTTTTTATCTCGCTTGCCTGCAACAATCAGATATCTGAATGCAAGAACGAAGGAGATAATCAGCAGTATTACTGCCCATACGCAGTACGAAACAAAATGATTATATGTCTTTACTGCTATGGGGTGAAAATCCTTCATTGCCTGTATTTCATTGTAGTTTTCAAAAAATTCAAGGGGAGTCGGATTTTCGATTGTTTCAAGCGGCAAGCTAAAGCCTGCACAGATAGTCGCATTTTCAGGCGAAAAGCTTTCGCCGTAACGGGTCATGGTATAGCTTTCAAGGCATTGCGTGATGTAGGCTACCGTGTTATCGTTTATACCCTTTGAGGTAACCTCACCGTTTTTATAGATATAGTAGTAATCACAGCTTATGATATCATTTTCGTTTGGCGGCTCTATTCTGTTTGATGAGCTGTAGCCGTCAAGCTCTGAGTAAAGGAGAATATGGTTGCTTTCATTATAAAAAGAGTAATAACCATAATTACCCAAATAATTGCTTGATGCCCTGTCAATAAAATCATCATAACTGTTATTGATGATTTCTTTTATTCGCTCTTCGTCAAATGCTCTCCAGTCAGTATAGTTATATACATAATTCGGAGAGAATTCAAAAGTAAAATTTGAAACAGAGGTGCTGATGCTGGTATCAAGGTCTGAATGATACGTATATTCATATTCCTCATCATAAACAATATTTTTAAATTGACTGTAAATACTGTTTACTGCCGCTTCACGGTGTTCTTCAAATTCAGCTTTCAGCTTATCAGCTACCTTTTGGTCCAGCGCATTGCTTGTTTCATATGCTATGCTGTTTTCAAATTGATATTTAAATTTAGCTGACTCTGTAAATTCGGCAGGCATTTCATCCTGACAGTAATCAAGCGACATAAGCACTATGCTTGCCAGACCTGTTGCACCGAGAAAGGTTGCAAGGCATATTAAAATGCAGATTATTTTTTTTAATGTTGAGTATTTAAACTCGTTCACATTTGTATCCAAGGCCATACACCACCTTTAAGTATTTCGGATCCTTAGGATTGATTTCAATTTTTTCACGGAGATTACGGATATGAACGGTAACGGTTTTTTCGCTTGCATATGACGGCTCGTTCCATACCGCTTCATAAATCTGTGACGATGAAAGCACCCTGCCCATATTGCTCATAAGATACTCAAGTATCTTATATTCAATCGGTGTCAGTTTAACAGGGTCACCGTCAACAGTGACCTGTTTGGTATCGGTATCAAGCACAACACCGCCGGTGATAAGTTGGCTTGCCTTGATTTCCATACTGCCAAGGCTGACATAGCGCCTGATTTGTGATTTGACGCGTGCAACAAGCTCAAGCGGATTGAACGGCTTTGTTACATAGTCATCAGCACCAAAGCCCAAACCTGTTATTTTATCCGTATCCTCACTCTTTGCCGACAGCAGAATAATCGGGAAATTAAAGCGTTCCCTGATTTTCAGCGTGGTTTTGAGTCCGTCAAGCTGCGGCATCATAATGTCAAGCACAATGCAGTGAATCTCGTTTTTGTTAATCTTCTCAAGTGCCTCAATGCCGTTTGTTGCCGTAAGAACATTGTAGCCCTCATTGTCAAGATAAATTCTCAGCGATTCTAAAATAGCATCGTCATCATCGCAAACTAAAACTGTTTTCATTTTCTCATCTCCCCAAATGTTTTCAATCCTTTATCCGTTGTACACATTTAATCACAGTATTTCAAAAGTGTGTCAAAGAAAAAGTTAAGAAGTGGTAAAGTTTTTCAACTCTTGTTTGGCTATCATAAGTAGGGGCGCACATTGTGCGCCCACGATTTTACGAATTAAATCTCAATCCCTAATTCTTCAATCTTATCTCTTACCTTGAGCCAGTCGCCGAAGGCAGCCTCTTTATTATTAGGATTACGCAGAATTGCAGCAGGGTGATATGTACCCATAAACAGTGTGCCGTTTTTGTCGATGAATTCGCCGTGCTGCTGTGTAACTCTGAAATCCTTGCCAATCAGTCTCTGCGCTGCGATTCTGCCCACACAGATAACAATTTTCGGCTGAATGATTCTGAACTGCTCCCTCAGCCATTTGATGCATTGCTCCTGCTCCTCGGGCTTTGGGTCGCGGTTTTTCGGCGGTCTGCACTTAACCATATTTGCAATGTATACATTTTTATTGCGTGAAAGGTCAACGCTTTCAAGGAATTTGTCGAGCAGTTGGCCTGATCTGCCGACAAACGGCTGACCCTGCAAATCCTCGTTTTCGCCCGGTCCTTCGCCGATAAGCATAATGTCGGCATCCTTTTTGCCAATGCCGAAAACAAGGTTTGTCCTGCCCTCGCAAAGCTCGCAGTTACGGCAATTCTTACATTCTAATTCAAGCTCATCTAATGTCATTTTCATCACCCTCAAATCATATTGCTTTTTCTGTTTGAATCTTAATTTGAATTATATCAAATTTAGTGTTGAAAAACAATGTAAATAGGTATAAAATATTGTGGAAAAAGATTTTTATTTTAAGGAGATAATTATGGAAAATCAGGTTTTGGTTGAAATTTCAGCAAGACACGTTCACGTGTCACAGGAGGATTTAGAGACATTGTTCGGCAAGGGCTATGAGCTCACAGTTAAAAAAGAGCTTTCACAGCCGGGTCAGTATGCTTGTAACGAGCGTGTTAAGGTAATCGGTACAAAGGGCGAATTCCCTGCAGTTTCAATTCTCGGTCCTTGCAGAAAGGGTACTCAGGTTGAGCTTTCACTTACAGATGCCCGCTCAATCGGCGTTGCTGCTCCTGTAAGAGAGAGCGGTGATATCGAAGGCTCAGGCACCTGCAAGCTTGTTGGCCCTGCAGGCGAGGTTGAGCTCACAAAGGGCGTTATCGCTGCGAAAAGACATATCCACGCAACAACAGCAGACGCTGAAAAAATGGGTCTTACAAACGGCGAAATCGTTTCAGTTGAAATCCCTACCTCAAACGGCAGAAATCTCACCTTCGGTGATGTTGTTGTAAGAGTTTCAGATTCCTATGCACTTGCAATGCACATTGATACCGACGAGGCAAATGCAGCAGGTATGGCACCAAACACAATGGGTATAGTAATTAAATAAGTTTAACAAAAAACAACGGCACCTTCACATGAAGGTGCCGTTGCTGTTTGTTAACTATGTTTTATTTCCTCTTCAATTTCTGTCAGATAATCCATTGAAACATTATAGAATTCGCTTAGTTTTCTTAATAAATTTACAGGAATTGTAGTTTGACCTGTTTCATATCGTCTGTATGTATTAAGATATAAGTCTAAAACATTTGCAATATCCTGTTGTAAATATCCCTTATCTTCTCTTAAATCTCTTATTCTTTGATATTTATACGTTGACCTTTTCTGCATAGTATCACCTCTGTAGTGATTATACTCTATAACACAAAAATGTGTTGACAATAACACAATGTTGTGTTATTGTTATGTTATAAAATTTTTGCATAATTAGGAGAAATTATGGGGATTGATTACAAATTGATAGGTAAAAGAATACAGAAATCAAGAAAGAAAAGAAATATAACCCAGCAGGAATTAGCTGAACTTATGGATGTAAGTGTGGGATATATCAGTCAGATTGAACGGGGAATAACAAAGCCAAAGCTCACAACAATAGATTCTATATGCAGTTATATTGGTTGTGATCTAATTTATATTATTGCCGGAGTAAATGAAAACGTATTGTTTCGATAATTGTTGCCAAACAAAGGAACGCGGTTGTTAACAACCGCGTTCCTTTGTTTAAAGTGTTATTTATATTAATAGGTGGATAAACAATCGTTCCCTACGAATCACGTAACCTGCACCAACGTAGGGGCGAACATTGTTCGCTCGTCAACTAATCAGGATATCCGCTGGCGCACATTGAGCGCCCCTACGATGACAATAAAAATATTCTGTCATCTAATCAATTCCATTCATTGATTTTGAGCGGTATGTTTTGGTTACATTTTTTAAAATGCACAGCATAGACTGTGTTCCGTCATCCTGGTCGACAAGCTTTCGTCTGTCCTCAACCACAAGGAATTTTCCGCTGCCTGTGCGGATAGAATATCTCACAACAATTTCCTGATTGCTGTCGTCAAGCTGCTTGCGGATATTTGCAGTAACGTATTTTATCTCACGCTCCTGCATAAAATCAGTCAGCTGTCCGCCGTGCTCATCAAAAAGCACGGTGCGTGAATGCCCTAAGAATTTTATAAAATCCTCGCTTACTATCTGCAATGTAAGCGGATTTTCGGTATCGGTTGAAAAAATTGCACCGGGCAGATTTTTAAATACTCTTGCAAGATTATCGTACATTTTGTCAGCCTTTTCCTCAGCCTCTTTAACCTTGGTTATATCCGTCAGCATTGCGTGGAAAATCGGGTTGTCATCCTCATATTCCTGTATTGCTGCGTTGACCTTGCACCACTTGTATTCATCCTGATGCACGATTGTACGAAATTCCATATCTATTGGCTCGTCGGTTGCCATTGCTCTGCCGATTGCCTGAAAAACAAGGCTTCTGTCCTCAGGGTGGATAAGCTCGTCAAGACGGTAATCCTGTTTGACATAACGGCTCTTTGATGTGCCGAAAAGCTTGCAGCCGCCCTCGTTGAGATACTGCACAAGGATGTGCATATCGTCTGTAACCTTGAAAAGACATACGCCGCCTGTTACAAGGTCGATAAGGTAATTCATTTCCTTTGCTTTTTGCCTGAGTGCCTCCTGCTTCCGGCGCGATTTGGATATATCGGCAAGCGTAAGACGGCAGAGGGTAGAGCCCTCAAAATTCTGACCTGTACAGTGAACTAAAATATCGTTATTATCCTTATCGGTAAATTCAGCAGAAAAATAAACATAAGGCGAATTCTTTTTGCAAAGCGCCTTCATGATTTCCTCACGGTAAACAGGCTTGATAATATCGTGCAAAAAAAGCTTTCCCTGCTTTATTTTAGATGGGTGAACACCTGCGAAATCGGTAAAATGACTGTCGCATTCCACAACCCTTAAATTATCTGCCTTGTCAACCACAAGGTTCATAAATTCAACTTCATAAAAATCCTCTTCAAAAATTTCTGTCATTGTGCCACCCCTTTCTAAAAAATATATGTTGCATTTCAATTGTTAATTATATCACAAAAAATTAAAAGAGTGAATATTTTGTGTTAACAAACTTTAAACATATTTTTCGTCAATATGCACTATGGATTGACATATTA
>CAMWPJ010000099.1 GCA_947176035.1 uncultured Clostridia bacterium
ATAGTAATTTGTATTATACAAAGTGCTGCACACACAATAAGTGCCAGCAATTCAGAAACACTAAAATGAACACTTCTTTTTTTTATACTGTCAACATCAACACGATATCCCCTCGCCTCCATCGCGAGAGAAAGCTCATCAGCACGCCTGAATGCAGATACAAATATAGGCACAATCATAGGCAAAACCGCCTTTGCCTTGTCAATCAGGCTGCGGCTGTCAAAGCGTGCTCCCCTTGCAAGCTGTGCCTTATAAATCATATCCGCCTCTTCAAAAAGTGTAGGAACAAACTGTATTGCCACAGAAAGTATAAGTGCTATCTGATGTGTAGGCACTTTAATAAATTTCAAAGGAGATATAATATTCTCAATTGCATTTGTAATTTCAACAGGCGGGGTAGAGGAATTCAGTACATTACACAAAACGAGAAACACTGCAACTCTTACAACAACTGTTACACCTTGCATAAATCCGTCATACGACGGATTGAAAATCCAAAAGCTAAACCAAGTATTCTCCGTCTGATAAAAGCAAATATTCATCAGAAAAACAATAATAAAAAACCATATCATTCTTCTTATACTGCCAAAAGCAGCATTAATGCCTATTTGTGATATAATTGCAATTATTGCTGTAAAAGCAATAATAAGTGCATAACCAATAATCGTATCTGCAGTAATGACGGCAGCAAAAAGAATTATCAGCAGAATCATTTTTATTGTTGCATCAAGCCTATGTATAACGGAATTCCCCTGCTGATACATACCGCTGGGAAGATGTTTCATATTCCATCCCTCCCGTAAATTCTGCACAGCTCATCAAGCAGCTGATTATATTTAACAGTTTTTTGGGGTATATTGATACCTTTTTCACAAAGCATATGAGAAATACGGCTGATTTGTCCTGTTGATGTACCGCTTTTACTCATAGATATATAATCACTAAGTACGTCTGCAGTTTTTCCGTCACGCACAATTCTGCCGTCATTCATAAGCACTATACGTGATGCGTGCTCTGCCAAGGCATCCGTATTATGGGAAATCATTATAATTGCTGTACCGCTTTGATTCAGATTATCCATAAGCCTCAAAAATGACTCTCTGCCCATAGGATCAAGTCCGGCAATCGGCTCATCAAGAATAAGATACTTCGGTCTTATGGCTAATGCCCCTGCAATAGCAAGCTTTCGCTTTTCACCGCCTGAAAAGCTGAGCGGAGACTTATCCTTAACCATATCATAGTCAAAACCGACTGCATTAAGTGCATCACGGACTCTTTCTCTGATTTTTGATTTAGATAATCCTAAATGTTTCAGTGCAAAGGCCACATCACGCTCAACCGTTGTTTCAAAAAGCTGATAATCGGGGAACTGAAATACGACTGCAATGCTTTGCCTCAAATTTCTACGGTCAAATTTTTTCAAATTTATATCCTGTCCATCAAACAAAACATTCCCCTGTGACGGCTTAAGCAGACCATCCATAAGCTGAATGAGAGTTGATTTACCACAGCCCGTTTTACCCATTATGCCGACAAATTCGCCGTCATTTATTGTAAGACTGACATTATCAAGCGCCTGTGAGGAATAGGCAGTATTTGGTGCATAAATGTATGATACTGATTTCAACTCAATCGACATAATTCACCCACCAATTCTTCATTTGTTAATGGACAGCTGTTAAGCCTTATTCCTCTTTCCAAAAGGTCATAATAAATTTTCACCGGCATAGGAACACTCAGTCCTGCACTTTCAAGTAGCTGAGTATCTGTCAGAATATTTTTCGGTGCACCTTTTGCAGCTATTTTACCGCTGTTCATTATCACAACTGTATCAGAAAATACAGCCTCCTCGATATAATGTGAAATCATAATTATTGTATGACCCTGAGAATGAAGAGACTGAATAGCAGAAAGCACCTCTTCCCTGCCTATCGGGTCAAGCATCGATGTAACCTCATCAAATATGATAATATCAGGCTTTATTGCAAGAACACCTGCAATAGCGATTCGCTGTTTTTGCCCGCCTGAAAGCATATGCGACGAATGTTTTTCAAAGCCGCTCATACCAACAGCTGATAAAGACCATTTTACTCTTTCATCAATTTCATCCTCAGGCACTCCGAAATTTCTTGGACCAAATGACAAATCCTCTTCAATCAATGATGACACAAACTGATTGTCAGGATTTTGAAAAACCATTGCGCATTTGCTGCGCAATGCCCAAATATTATTTTTATCTGAGGCATTGAGCCCTGCAACAGTAAGCGTACCACTCTGTACAGGCAGCAGTGCATTCAGATGCCTTGCAAAAGTAGTTTTCCCACAGCCATTTTTACCGAGAATTGTGACTAACTCACCCTTTTGGACAGAAAGTGATATTTCGTCAAGTGAACGATGCTTACTGCCGACAAAAGCATAAGAATGTATTAAGTTTTCGGCAGCAATAAACTCCAAAATTCCACCTCATTTATGTAAATAATATAACGACAATATATTACATTAACACCATTTTCAAAGCAACCCCCCACGGGGGATAATTCATAAAAAAAGCTGAAAATATCCCCCACGGGGGCTTGTTATAGCATTTATAGTATGATATATTTTACCAAAATAATTAATACAGCAGTAATATAATGCTGCTATGGGAGGATATGTATGAAAAATATTGACAAAATGTCTGCTGTGAAAAAATCAATTATAACAGCTGTATGTATTGCACTTTGTGTTGTGCTGCCGCAAGCTTTTCACGCAATACCTAATGCCGGATCGATCTACTGTCCGATGCACATTCCTGTCTTGCTGTGCGGACTTGCATGCGGCTGGCAGTACGGACTTTTCTGCGGACTTGCGGGACCATTGCTTTCAAGCCTGTTTACAGGAATGCCGCCAACACCTATGCTTCCGCCAATGATGCTTGAATGTGCTGTCTACGGACTTGCTGCAGGAATAGTGATTAAATTCATATTTACTAAAAACACATACGCAGATCTTTATATCAGTCTTGTATCGGCAATGCTCGCAGGCAGAATCATTGCAGGAATTGCAAAGGCGCTGATTTTTGCAAGAGGTGAAATTACCATTGCAGCATGGGCAACATCATATTTTGCAACCTCACTCCCGGGAATTATTATTCAGCTCACTCTAATTCCAACAATCGTTTTTGCACTTATGAAAGCAAATCTTATCCCAAAAAGATACTTAAATGATGCGAACTAATAATCGATTTAGAGTATCATATAAAATCAACCGCACTGCTTCTGAATTCAGTAACAGTGCGGTTTTATTTTATTATTAAAGATTATTATTAAAAAATTCTGCTATTTTATCAAACGGAATAATATCCGTTCTGTCATATAAATCAGTATGGACTGCATTTGGAATGAGCATAAGCTCTTTATTATCACCCTTAAGCTTTTTATAAGCATCCTTGCTGAAATAACAGGAATGTGCCTTTTCACCGTGAATTAACAATACAGCACTTCTTATTTCATCGCTGTATTGCAGAATAGGCATATTCATAAATGAAAGCGAGGATGTGATATTCCAGCCTTCATTTGAATTAAGTGACCTTGAGTGATAACCACGGTCTGTTTTGTAATAATCATAATAATCCTTTACAAAAAATGGAGCATCCTCGGGGAGTGGGTCAATCACTCCGCCGCCTCTTGTGTATTCACCATTTTTATAATCGACAATACGCTGAGCATTCATTGCCTTTTTCTTTTCATAACGAATCTCCTCGTTATCCTCAGAATCAAAATAACCATTTGCATTAACACGCGACATATCATACATTGTAGATGCAACAACAGCCTTAATTCTTGTATCAAGTGCAGCAGCGTTAAGGGCCATACCGCCCCAGCCGCATATACCTATAACACCGATTTTTTCAGCATCAACATTATCCAAAACGGATAAAAAATCAACTGCAGCCTGAAAATCCTCTGTGTTAATATCAGGTGACGCAACATATCTTGGATATCCACCACTCTCACCTGTAAAAGATGGGTCAAAGGCAATTGTTAAAAAGCCTTTTTCCGCCATTGTCTGGGCATATAAGCCGGAACATTGCTCCTTAACAGCACCAAAAGGTCCGCAAACTGCAATTGCAGGGAGCTTGCTCTGTATGTGTTCAGGCTCATACAAATCTGCTGCAAGTGTTATGCCGTAACGATTGTGAAAGGTTATCTTTTTGTGATTTACACTCTTGCTTTTTGGGAATGTTTTATCCCATTCATTTACCAGCTCAAGCTTTTCTTCTATCATACAGTTACCTCTTTCTTTTAATTATAAATTATTATATTCTTCATCTGCTACAGGCTCGCACCATTCATTTGATGTATTTTCACCTGCAACCTCTACTGCAATATGACTGAACCAGCTGTCACTTGCAGCACCGTGCCAATGCTTAACATTAGGTGGTATAGCAACAACATCGCCTTCTTTTAAGGCTTGTGCTTTCTTACCGAATTCCTGATACCAACCATTGCCTTCAACACAAATAAGAATTTGACCGCCGCCTTTTTCCGCCTTATGAATATGCCAGTTGTTACGGCAGCCCGGTTCAAAAGTAACATTAGCCAAAAACAGATTATCTCTGTCAGGATCAGTAAGAGGCTTAAGATATGAATTGCCTGTAAAATACTTTGCATATGCAGCATTGGGCTCACCTATACCAAACATACCGCCATGCTCATCACGGTAGTTATCATCAGCATAAACCTCTTTAGCCAATTTGAACACAGCCCATGCGTTTGGCCAGCCCGCATAAAAAGCAGCATGTGTTATAATTTCTGCCATTTCTTCTTTAGAAATACCATTTTCCCTTGCACTTTTAAGATGATATTTAAGTGAGGAGTCCACCAAGCCTTTACCCATAAAAATGCAGATTGTCACAAGTGACCTGTCTCTTAAGGATAATTTATCCTCTCTTGACCAAACCTCACCAAAGAGCACATCATCATTAAGCTGTGCAAATTTCGGTGCAAAATCACCTAAAGAATCTCTTCCTGCTGTTTGCTTTTTCATAATCATTCATTCCTTTACATCAATCGTTATTGTTATATTGCCGTCACCTAAGGCGTTAACAAAATCTTGTGTATTTTCAATATAACCAAGCCTTGTATAGCTGTACGAAGTGCGAAAGCTTTCGTAAAATACTACAAAACAGTTATCACCGTACAGCATAATATCACCGGATTTTATTTCTGTATTCTCAGAATTAACAGGCAACGTAAAATCAAGATAATCATATTTTTCATTACTGTTCAAATCACTCATATTTAATGTAAGCGGCAATTTGCGCATGAATTCATCAGTGGATTCATTTTTATACAGCTTTGCAGAATATGAATTATCACCGAATTTTAAAATTATACTGTACACAGATTCATCATTTTGCTTCAAAACTTCGTTATTTATATACTTTTCAGAAGGAAATGTCTGTGCAGCTGTAGTTTCATCTAACGCCAAACTGCTGTCATTGTTATTTTGGCAGCCGGCAAAAGGAGAGAGCATTATTGCTATCATAATAAAGCAAACTGCTTTTTTCATATCCTTTTTCCTAACTCAAATGCAGAATCAAGTGAACCATGCTCCTTAATATCTCCAATATCAGTCACACCGCCTGCAAACACAGTTCCTTTGAGCTCTGCCTTTTCAAAGCAATCAATCCATCCCTGCAAACCGTTTAATGCTTTTTTATCAACATCCTCTTCATCCTCCGCAGCGGATGAAAGAAAATAAACCTCTCTGAATTTATAATCACTTGCATAGAGTGGATTAGCCCTGTCAAGCAGGGTTTTCATCTGCCCGCTCATTTCATAGTAATAAATTGGGGTAGCAAAGCAAATAACATCTGCATTTTTCATTTTTTCAACAATTTCATTCGAATCATCACGAATCACACATTTTTGAAGTTTTTGGCAAGCAAGACACCCTCTACAAAAATTAATTGTCTTGTCAACCAAAGAAATCATCTCTACGCTGTTATCAGCTTTGGACGCACCATCGGCAAAGTGTTTTGCAAGTGCTTGTGAATTGCCGCCATTTCTCAGACTTGTTGAAATCACCAAAACATTTTTATTCATATCTATTCTCCTTTTCAAGCATATAAACAAGATAATCAAGACAGTCGATACATTTTTGACTTTTATGCATACTATCAATTAAACATCGGCGATGCTTGGACAGCTCTTTAAAGCAAAATCCAAATTCTTTGTTTTGAATACTATTTACAAATTTATCTGCCTGTTTTTCATCACAGCCTGCATCTATAAGATTCTGTCTCAGTGCAGCTTTGTTTTCACTGTAATTCATAATATCTCCTGCTGATTCATTTTCTAAATCAATTTTATGACAAATCAAATAAAATTACAAATACTTATATCGAATAGCCCAATATGCTTGACAGGCATAACACAAAAATGTTATCCTCATTAAGGTGATATTATGGAAATCAGAGTACTTGAATACTTTTTAGCAGTGGCAAGAGAGCAGAGCTTTTCAAAAGCGGCTGAGACTCTTCACCTTACACAGCCTACTTTGTCAAGACAGCTTAAGGAGCTTGAAAACGAACTTGGAAAACAGCTTTTCATTCGCAGCAGCAAAAAAATTTCACTTACAGATGATGGAATGATACTGCGAAAAAGAGCAGAAGAAATAATAGATTTGGTGCATAAAACAGAAAATGAAATAACCAATGACAGCGAGCAGATATCAGGTGATATTTATATCGGTGCAGGTGAAACAGATGGTGTTCGCCTGCTTGCAAAGGCATATAAAAATATATTAGAGTCTAATCCTGATATACGTCTTCATATTTCAAGCGGTGATAGCCTCGATGTTCTGTATGATCTTGATAAAGGCTTGGTGGATTTTGGTTTGATACTCGGAGAAATAGATACCGTTAAATACGACTATGTTGAACTGCCCTGCGTTGATACATGGGGAGTTCTGATGAGAAGGGACAGTGAGCTGGCTGATAAAGAATTCATAACTGCACAGGATCTGGAAGATAAGCCGCTTATAATGTCAAGGCAAGCAAAAAGAAAAAAAGAAATGAACAGCTGGTTTAACAACAAAATTGATAAACTTAACATTATTGCTACAAATAATCTTGTTTTTAATGCTTCACTCATGGCAGATGAAAAAATCGGATATGTATTGACGCTTGACAAACTGATTAACACAGCAAACAGCAATCTAAAATTTATTCCGCTAAAACCAAGCCTGACAATCGGAATGAAGCTAATCTGGAAAAAATATCAAATACATTCAAAAGCAGTTGAACTTTTTTTAACAGAATTAAAAAAGATAATATAACATCAAATAAATATAAAAATGCAGTGACATAAGATGAATTATCC
>CAMWPJ010000100.1 GCA_947176035.1 uncultured Clostridia bacterium
CTTTAGTCTGGGAAATGATTTGTTTAGAATGATATTTTTGACTTATTATCAAGAGAAAATGTTTACATACTATAATGAGCCATGCTTTCATCTTATAAGTATTTTGACCGGTTATGAAAATCCTTGTGAGGTGGTTTTAGGGCATCTTTATTGCTTTAGTCAGTGTTCTTTATCAAGAAAATCCAAAGAAAGAGTTGCTGAATACTTGAATATATTCAATGAGCAGTTCAAAATCAATATTTTAAACGAATGTGAAATTATTGAATTTTGTGATTTGGAAGAGTTTATTGTATGTATAGCTTTTTTAGGCGCATTTGAAGGTCGGAAGATAGTTTATGCAAAGCTGTTGGATGTGATTAGAAAAAAATATTTGAATTGTAAAGGTTCAGAAATGTTGTGTGAATACATTCTTGCTTATACCAAAGGAGAGTTTTCAGCAACATTTTCAAATAGACCCTCGCAAAACATTTTAAATGAACTGAATGAGTTTTCACCGAACTTTGTAGTATTGATGTATGATATTTGTATTTGTATAAATCGTAATAAGTATCTATATGATTGTCCGATAGTTGCATATAAATTAATAGATTCTTCATCTTTGGATTTTGCAGAAAATATCATTGATTACATAATAACTAATGATGACAAAGAATCTGAAGAGTATATAAAAACAATTAAATTGCTTTATAATGAGCTTTACAAAAACAGTAAAAAGTTTTTGATAGTGGAAAAAGTGCGTCTTGCTAAAAAGTACATTGAATTTGTTGATTTTTTAAACCAAATGAAAATGGAGTATCCTGAACACTATCGTTGGATTGAAAATGAAAGTATTAAATTTATAAGGGATGCAGCTATTAGTACTATATTCAAAATTACATATATAGATTCATTAGAGTATATGAATAATATCATTTGGAAAAAATATGGAATGTTACAGTATATCAAGCATATGCTTGATAATTCAGTATTAAATGTTGAGAAAAATTTGAAATTTGATGAATTAGATAAGGCGCATAAAGTTAAATATTTAAAAGAGAATTATTCCAATGTTAATCCTTTTAATTATAGTATGAGTCCTCCAAAGATTAACAGTGAGTATATTTTTATGGTGAATGCGTTTATTGAAAATTACGATGGTATCCAAAATGTTCAAAATGAGTATGATTCGCAATTGAGATTTGCTAATGATGCAAAAGAAATTGCGGAATGGTTTTATTATGCTGATAAAAGTTTAAAAATGGAAGCACAATCAATAATAGATGATTATATTTCAAAAATTCAAAAAATTTAAGCTTGATAATATCAATCCGCTGTTTTAAAAGCTATTCGAGTAAAAAAACAAAAAATCCGAACACACCATTTTTGATGATGAAGTTCGGATTTTTCTTGTTTGGTCGGAGTGACAAGACTTGAACTTGCGGCCCCCAGACCCCCAGTCTGGTGCGCTACCACCTGCGCTACACCCCGATGATATATGGTTATATATAATGAATTTTAACAAAAGGGTACCTCGCGTTGATTCCTTGGGGTACCCTTTTTATGGTCGAGGCAACAGGATTTGAACCTGCGGCCCCTACGTCCCGAACGTAGTGCTCTACCAAACTGAGCTATGCCTCGATTTGCTTATCTATTATTGCACAAATCCGTATGTTTTGCAAGTCCTAAATTAAATTTTTTTGACAAAGTATAATATATGATGGTATAATTAATTTGCAAATTTAGAACGTGTTATAATATATTTTATTTAATTTCGATTTAAACTGTTCCCAATTGCTTAAGGAGAAGATATATGAAAAAGCTGATTACTTTTTTTATTACTCTTACACTGTTGATTACAACGATATCTTTCCCTGCATCAGCAGATGAAGGATATGTGCTTAATATATCCGCAAAGGATAATACATATGATATATCTGACAAGTTGTATGGCTTGTTTATAGAGGATATTTCCTATGCCTGTGATGGTGGTTTGGTGTCAAACCTTGTAAACAACAATTCATTTGAATATGAATTCGATAAAGCCACAGGATGGCTTTTTGATAATCTTGATGTATCCTTTGATGATGGTTCTGTGCCGCTTAATCAGAATAATCCTACATATGCGGCAATAAACGTTAACGGTAAGGGACGTATTACCAATATTGGTTTTACCGAGATGTATGATTACAAGACCTATGATAGAAATGAGACGAAGGCAAAGACTCCTGATATGGGCTTTAAGGCAGATACGGAGTATAGTTTTTCCTGCTACATAAACAATAGGGATTTTGAAGGTACAGTATCAGTTTATTTGGATTCGCCTGCTAACAGAACAAATGTTACTCAGCTCGACATATCAAGAAGCGGTAATGTATGGGCTCGGCTGAGTGCGGATTTAACCGCTGTCGCTACTGAGGATGGAGCACTTACAATTGAGCTTGACGGAACAGGTACAATATTCTTTGATTTTATCAATCTTGTGCCGAAGAACAGTTATGGATATGGCAGTGAGGAATGGAAATATACTTCTCTTCGCTCTGATCTTTATGAGTCACTCAGTCGTTTGAATCCTGCTTTTATTCGTTTTCCGGGCGGTTGCCTTGCTGAGGGTGACAGTCTTGAAAATCTTTATGACTGGAAAGCCACAATAGGTCCTCTTGAGGAGCGTGAGCAGTCATATAATCTTTGGAGGGATGATTCGGGCAGAGATTATATAAATACAAATTCTATGGGTTATCACGAGTATTTTCAGCTCTGTGATGATCTTGCTGCCAAGCCGATTCCGATTGTTAATGCAGGACTTACCTGTCAGGGAAGGGCAGATTATGACAATCATGCCATTGCTTATCTCAAGTCATCCATGACAGATGCTCAGTGGCAGGACTATATGACGAATGTACGTAATATGCCTGAGGATAATGTCGAGTGGAGAGAGGGCTTTACAGCGGATATTGAAGCTCTTAATATCAACAGCGAGACGGATTGGGAAAATTATCTCAATTCCATTGCACTCACTCCCGGAACAAAGGAATGGGATGCCTATGTTCAGGATGTTTTGGATTTGATTGAATATGCAAACGGTGATGCAACTACCACGTATTGGGGAGCAATCCGTGCAGCAAATGGCAGTGCACAGCCGTTTAATCTTGAATATATCGGTATAGGCAACGAGAATTGGGGAGAAATTTATGAACGTAACTTCAGGGAACTTTATAAGGCAGTAAAGTCTGCATATCCCGAAATTACAATCATTTCTTCTTCAGGTGCATGGCTTGAGGGTGATGCCTTTGATGAAAATTGGAAATGGATTAACGAGGGTTTCAGCGATACGATCGTTGACGAGCATTATTATACACAAGGCAGTTATCTGTTTTCTCATAATGATAGATATGACAGCTATGACCGTAATGGTGCACATGTGTTTATAGGTGAATATGCAGCAACGTCTGATGGTACAGGTACCTTGCAGACAAAATCAAATATGTATGAGGCGGTTGAAGAGGCAAGCTATCTGACGGGTATTGAACGCAATGGTGATATTGTTGATATGATTTCGTATGCTCCGACATTTGCTAAGGTAAATGCTCAGTGTTGGAATATCAATATGATATGGTTTGACTCGCAGGAGATTATACTCACTCCGAGTTATTATGTACAGCAGCTGTTCTCAAATAACTACGGCACGAAATATATTGAATCGACCTTTGAAAATGGGGAGACAATACAGGATGGTATTTATGAATCAGTAACTCTTGATGAAAGCTCGCAGACCTTATATGTAAAGCTGGTTAATACAACAGGCAAGGCGGTAAGTGTCCATGTTAATTTATCCGAGTTCGGCAATATAAACCGTGTTTCAGCACAGTCCATTTCGGCTGATTTCAAGTCTGCAACAAATGAGATTGGGAAAAATACTACCTGTCCTGTTGAAAAGGATTTGGCAGCAGGTGAAAATATCACTGTAGATATGGGTAAATACGATGTAACGGTTCTGCGTGTTGCCTATGGCAGTAATGACGGCAGATCACTTTATACATTACCAGGTTTTATAGACAATATGCCTGAGGTGTCAGGTTATATGCCGCCTGCAGTTAGAGTTGCAATCCCTTGCAGCATAGCAGTGGTAATTGTTATAGCTGTATCAATTGCAGTATCTGTGATTATTAAAAAGAAAAAGTCAGGAAAAAACGAAAAGTAATGAACATAACCTTTTATTCAAATGTAACTACTGAGGAATCAGCGTTAAAATATATTCCTCAGCTCAGCAATCATAATGTTAAATTTATTAAGCTTGCTGACAGAGATTTGCTTATTAACACAGCAGCTGACACACAACTGCTTATGGTGGATGCTATGGGTAAGGTTGATAAGAAAATGATTGATGCTTTGCCTGTTTTAAAGCTGATTCATTCAGAGGGCGTTGGCTATCAGGGTGTGGATGTTGATTATGCCGCACAAAAGGGGATAGCGGTTTGCAACAACAAGGGTGTTAATGATACCGCAGTTGCCGAGGATACATTGCTTCTGATGTTGGCCTGCTTAAAACGAATGATAACCGGACATCAGAGTGTGTATGACGGCAGACAGATTGAGGTTAAAAAAGCAGCCTTTGGTGTTATAAGGGAACTTAGTCAATGCACAGTTGGTTTAATCGGCTTTGGTGATATTGCAAGGGCAACAGCAAAATTCTGCAATGCTCTCGGTGCAAGAGTTCTCTATACAAACCGCACAAGGTATGAATATCTTGAGAACGAATACAATGTTACATATTGTACTGTTGACAAGCTTCTGGCACAGGCTGATTTTGTGTCACTTCACGTTGCTGTGACAGATGATACAAGAGAGATGGTTGACGATGCTTTTCTACGTAAAATGAAGAAAGATGCATTTTTAATCAATACCTCGCGCGGTGATTTGGTTAATAACGAATCACTTTTAAATGCACTTTTTAATGATGAAATTGCAGGTGCAGGACTTGATGTTATTTCGCCTGAGCCTGTTGAAAGTGATAATATCCTGCTTGATGACAGGATTAAGGATAAGCTGATTTTAACTCCGCATATCGCAGGAATTACAAATTTAACCGTGCAGAAAATCTATAAAAATATATGGGAAAATATTACAAATTATATTGACGGCAAGCCGTTAAAGAATAGGGTGAATTGATATGAAAAAGCTATTGTGTGTATTACTTTCTGCTTTGCTTATATTATCTGTATTTACAGGCTGTTCAAAGGTTAAAGAGGTTACTTTCAGCCCTGTTGAGAGTGAAACAGAGGCAGATGTGCGTATTGTCAGCTTTAATGTTGCCGGACCTTGGGGAAATGCGCTGAAAGGAACATCAGGTAATGTAAGAGTTGAGCGTTTTGCAGCATATATGAATGCAGTAAAGCCTGATTCAATCGGTACACAGGAAATGAACAGCGAGTGGATGGAAAAGCTCAAAGAGCTGATGCCTGAGTATGACAGCTACGGTGTTCAGCGCGGCGGAGATGATAATGAAAAGAAAAGCGAAATGAATTCGATTTTTTGGCTGAAAGATAAGTATGACTGTCTTGACAGCGGCACCTTCTGGCTCTCTGAAACACCTGATGTTGAAAGCAAATATGAGGGCGCAGGCTGTTACAGGGTATGCTCTTATGTAAAACTTTTAAATAAGGAAACAGGCGAATGCTATTATCACTTTAATACGCATCTTGACAATGCTAGTGACGAGGCTCGTGTTTTCGGTGCAGATGTTATTAAAGAAAGAATAACAATGATAACAGTGTTATCATCTCAGTATATTTCAGGTGTAGTGCTCACAGGTGATTTTAATGATTATCTGGATGGTCCTGCCAGCAGTCAGCTTGTCGAAAAGTTCAATGTTCAGGATGCAGACAGAAACACCTATCACGATTGGGGCAATATTACCGACGGCAGACCGATTGACTTTGTTTTTACCTCAGGCGAAATTGTAAGCTATGAAATTCTTGATGATACATCAAATGGCTTGGTTAGTGACCATTATGGAATTTACGAAACGATTAGTTTTAAAAGATAAATATTATTAAATTAAAAACCTTTGCACTGTGAATTGTGCAAAGGTTTTCTTTATATCATTATGCTGTTGTAAAAAAAATAATATTATTTGCTGTTTTTTTTCTTGCTTTCTTTTCTCATAAGCAGCATTGCGGCTATCATGATAACAGGGAATATTGTTGCGAAAATCAGACCTTTTTTTAAATCACCGCCTGCAGCGTCAGTAAGCCAACCAATTAAGGTTGGTCCTGATGTACAACCTATATCGCCTGCAACAGCAAGGAACGCAAACATCGCCGTTGAAATATTCGGCATTGCCTTTGTACTCAGGCTGATTGTGCCCGGCCACATTGCCGATACTGACAATCCGCAGAGCGCGCAGCCAATAAGTGAAATGATTGCATTTGGTGAAAGACACGCAAGTAAATAAGAAATTATACAAAGAACAGCGGATGCAATAAGATATTTTTCAGTGTTTATGCTCTTACTAAGCTTGCTGAAAATAATTCGTCCTGCACCCATAAGAACGGCAAATGCCATTGGTCCTGCAAGGTCACCGATTGTTTTTGAAACACCGAGTGCCGTCTCTGCAAAGGTGGATGCCCATTGACTCATTGCAAGCTCAGCCGCACCTGAGCAAATCATCAGAACAATAGCTATAATGAAAATTTTATTTTTGAACAGTGTGCCGGATTTTTTTTCTGTTGATTCGTCCTTAGGCTCTATAATTGGCACAAGGCAGAAGAATATTCCGTTTAGAATTGCAAATACCGCCCATACAATTGTGAGTATTCTCCAGTTTTCTCTGCCGAAAACGGTGAAGAAAATAGTTGACAGTGCGATTACTCCGACTGTGCCCCAGCAGTAAAATGAATGCAGCAGACTCATTGCGCCGGCTTTGTTATCTGATGGGCAGGATTCGACGACGGGGGAAACCAGTACCTCTAAAAGTCCGCTGCCGACAGAATAAAACACAACTGAAATGACTATGCCGACAAATGGATTTGGAAGAATGTATGGCAGTACCGCCAGCAGTAAAAAACCTATGCCTGAAAATAGGTGTGCACCGAACAGACATTTTTTATATCCAATCTTATCCGCAAATTTTGCCGACAGCAAATCAATAACTATTTGTGTAAAAAATGTGAGAGTGACAATAGTCGTTAGCTGCGGCATTGAAATATTAAATTCGTTTTCCCAGCTTACAAAAAGCAGGGGTGCAAAATTGCATACGACGGCCTGCACCATATAGCCTATAAAACAGGCAATTGTGG
>CAMWPJ010000101.1 GCA_947176035.1 uncultured Clostridia bacterium
TTATAATACTTTTAAATTATTTCCAGCACAGTCAATTCATCATCAATATTTATCACCTTCACTTTTTACTTGATTTTAATATTGAAACAACAAATGCACAAATAACTATTCCGGCAATTTTAATTATAATAAAAACAGCATCTGTTTTATTTATGCAGAAATTAACAATGGTATAGATAAGCAATGGCAACACAGAAATCATTGAAAGAATCAAAAAGTTATTTTTAAATCCTGACAAACTGATAAATGTGATAATAAGCGCACTTATTACGCATATAGCTGTACCTGCATATTGCAAAACAGCCAAATCAATATCAAACTTCAGAACAACAAATGAACATAATGAATTAAGCACTAAAATGCTTAGCACAGATGAAATAACTATTTTAACTGCATATTTAACTAATAGTCCGCCTGCATTGTTAGTTGTGATTTTAGGCATAAAAAATCCCCCCGAATATAATTATTCGGGGGAGTCTTTATTTAGAACAATATTTAATTAATCTTTGTTCTTAGTTTCGTCAACAACATCCTTTTTCTTAGCCTTTTTAGCCTTTGCAGTCTCACGTGCTGCCTCAACCTCTTTCTGGTGCTGCTCTGCCTTTGTCTTATTTGTGTTAACTGCCCAGCGCTCAATCTTCATCTTATTTCTGTCAGAGCCTGTTTCGATAATAATATCGTTCTCACGAATAGTAACAACCTTACCGATAATACCGCCGATAGTAACAATTTCATCACCAATTTCAAGTGATGAACGCATTTCCTGCTCTTCCTTCTGGCGCTTTTTCTGAGGACGAATCATCATAAAATACATGAGTCCTACAACTGCAACCATCATAACAATTGGCATAATGCCGCCACCTGCTGAATCTCCGCCAGCTGCTGACTGAGCCATTAATATAATTGAATTCATAAATTTATTTCCTTTCAACGTAATGTAACTATTATATTAGATATTACTGTAATTTGCAAGCATTTTCTAGATTCTGGTATCAAGTTTTTCACAATACTCGTTTTTATAGTCAGTAAATGTACCATTGTCCAGATTTTCACGAATTTCTTTCATAAGATTATTATAGAAATAAAGGTTATGGATTACTGCAAGTCGCATTCCAAGTATTTCCTTACTCTTAAATAAATGACGAATATAGCCTTTGCTGTAAGATTTACAGGTTGGACAGTTACATTCTTCATCTATTGGAGAATCACCTCTTTCATATTTGGCATTATTTATATTAATTATACCTTTTTTGGTAAAAAGGTGACCATGTCTCGCATTACGGCTTGGCATAACACAGTCAAAAAGATCAACACCCCTGCTTACAGCTTCAAGAATATTGCCCGGTGTACCAACTCCCATAAGATATCTTGGCTTATCAGCAGGCATATATGGTTCAACTGCCGATATAATTCTATACATATCTTCTTTAGGCTCACCGACTGCGAGACCGCCAATCGCATAACCGTCAAGATTCATCTTGGCAATTTCCTTCATATGCTCAATTCTGAGATTATCAAATGTACATCCTTGATTTATACCAAAAAGCATTTGATTTTTATTTATAGTAGTCTCAAGGGAATTAAGCCTGTCCATCTCAATTTTACAGCGTTCAAGCCAGCGCAAAGTTCTTTCACAAGCCTCTTTCGCATATTTTGGTGTTGCAGGATTTTCAACACATTCATCAAAAGCCATTGCAATTGTGGATGCAAGGTTTGACTGAATCTGCATACTTTCCTCAGGTCCCATAAATATTTTTCTGCCATCAACGTGTGAATTAAAGGTTACACCCTCTTCGGTAATTTTATTCAGCTTAGCAAGGCTGAATACCTGAAACCCACCGCTGTCCGTCAAAATAGGTCTGTCCCAATTGGTAAACTTATGCAATCCGCCCATATCATACACAAGCTTATCACTTGGTCTGACATGAAGATGATACGTGTTGCAAAGCATTACCTGACAATCAATATCTTTCAAATCGTTAGTGGAAAGTCCGCCCTTTATTGCAGCAGATGTTGCTACATTCATAAATGCAGGTGTCTGCACAGTTCCGTGTACAGTTTTAAATTCACCACGTCTTGCAAAGCCTTCTTGTTTTATAATTCTATACATAATCTACCTCAATAAATAAACATCGCATCACCGAAAGAGAAAAATCTGTATTTTTCTTCAACGGCAACATTATAAGCATTCATAACATTGTCAAAACCGGCAAAGGCTGAAATAAGCATAATAAGTGTGCTTTCAGGCAAATGAAAATTTGTAACAAGTGCGTCAATGCATTTGAATTCATATCCCGGATAGATAAAAATGCCTGTGTCATCCTCATCTGCGCATATGCAACCGTTTTTCGTGGCAACGGATTCTACCGTTCTGCAGCTGGTTGTGCCTACACAAATAACACGTTTGCCGTTTTTATGTGTTTCGTTAATCAAATCAGCAGTTTCCTGCGGCATTATGTAATGCTCCTTGTGCATATTATGCTTTGTAACATCGTCAACCTTAACAGGTCTGAAAGTGCCCAATCCAACATGCAGTGTAACATATCCGATATGAATTCCCTTAGCCTTTATTTCTTCCAGCATTTCAGGTGTAAAATGAAGTCCGGCTGTAGGGGCAGCAGCAGAGCCTAAATCCTTACTGTAAACAGTTTGATAGCGTTCCTTATCATCAAGCTTTTCCTTAATATAAGGAGGTAAAGGCATCTGTCCTATTTCATCAAGAACAGCATAAATATTATTATCACACTTGAATTCAATGATTCTGTTGCCGTCGTCAAGAATATCTATAACACAGCATTCAAGCTGGCCGTTACCAAACACAAATTCCGTTCCGATTTTCGCTCTTTTGCCCGGACCGCAGAGACATTCCCAAACCAAATTCTCTCTCTGCTTTAAAAGCAAAAATTCAACAACTGCGCCTGTATCTTTTTTTGTACCATAAATTCTTGCAGGAATAACACGGGTATTATTCAGAATCAAACAGTCGCCTTCATGCAGAAAATCTGTTAAATCCTTAAATATTTTATGCTCAAGTTCACCTGTTTTTTTATTCAAAAGCATAAGTCTTGATGCATTTCTCGGCTCAATTGGTGTCTGTGCAATGAGCTCTTCGGGTAAATTGTAATAAAAATCTGAAGTTTTCATCTATTTCTCCGCAAATTATAATTGACATATATATATAATAAGTGATATTATATTAAACAAATATGAGCTGAATGCTGTTGATATTTAAAAATCAATTTGTTATTCAGTTCAAACAATTATATATTATATTGCATATCAACTTGTTTTACAAGGTATTTTTTAAAGGAGATTGATTATGGAAAAGAAATTTAATGTAGGTATTGTTGGTGCAACAGGTATGGTAGGTCAGAGATTTGCTACTTTGCTTGACGGTCACCCATGGTTCAATGTAGTATGTCTTGCTGCATCCTCAAGAAGTGCAGGCAAAACATATAAAGAGGCTGTTGGCAAAAAATGGTGCATGGATGTTGATATTCCTGAATCAATGAAGGATATCGTTATTATGGACGCTACCGGTGATATTGATAAGATAACATCAAAGGTTGACTTTGTTTTCTGTGCTGTTGATATGAAAAAGGATGAAATCAAAGCACTTGAAGAGGAATATGCAAAGCATGAGTGTCCTGTAGTTTCTAACAACAGCGCTCACCGTTTCACTGCTGATGTTCCTATGGTAGTGCCGGAACTTAATGCAGAGCACATTAATATCATTCCTGCACAGAGAAAGAGACTCGGAACAAAGCGCGGCTTTATCGCAGTTAAATCAAACTGCTCACTTCAGTCATATGTTCCTGCTATCTTCCCTCTTCACGAGAAATTCGGTGTTAAGAATGTACTTGTATGTACATATCAGGCTATTTCAGGTGCAGGTAAAACCTTTGAGACATGGCCTGAGATGAACGATAATGTAATCCCTTATATCGGCGGCGAGGAAGAGAAAAGTGAAAAAGAGCCACTCAAGCTTATGGGTAAAATTGATGGTGATGTTATCAAATCAGCTGACGCTCCTAACTTTACAGCACAGTGTATTCGTGTTCCTGTTTCAAACGGCCATCTCGGTGCAGTGTTTGTAGATTTTGAAAACAAACCAAGCAAAGAAGAGATGATTGAGATTTGGGAAAACTTTGCAGGCAGAGCTCAGGAGCTCGAGCTTCCTTCTGCTCCAAAGAAATTCCTCAACTACTTTACAGAGGATGACAGACCTCAGATTAAGTCAGAGAGAATGCTTGAAAACGGTATGGCTGTTTCAATCGGCAGACTCAGAGAAGACACACAATATGATTACAAATTCGTTTGCCTTTCACACAACACATTAAGAGGCGCAGCAGGCGGTGCTGTTCTTCTTGCAGAGCTTCTTGCAGCTGAAGGTTATATGGACTAATTTAAACACAAATTAATTTAGGGAGAGAATATACTTATGAAGAATCCAATTTTTACAGGTGCTGCTGTTGCTATCATCACACCTATGAATGAAGACGGATCAGTAAATTATGAGGAATTTGGAAGATTTATTGATTTCCAGATCGAGAATGGCACAGATGCAATCGTTGTTTGCGGTACTACAGGCGAATCATCAACACTCAAGGTGGTTGAACACAATCAGGCAATCAAATGGTGTGTTGAGTATGTAAATCACAGAGTTCCTGTTATTGCCGGTACAGGTTCTAATTCAACTGCCTGTGCAATTGATATCAGCAAAGAGGCTTGTGACGCAGGTGCAGATGCTCTTCTCCTTGTTACTCCATATTATAACAAAACAAGCCAGAGAGGACTTATTGCGCATTACACAGCAATTCACGATGCTACAAATCTTCCTATTATACTTTACAACGTTCCATCAAGAACAGGTTTGAACATTGCGCCTGAGACTGCATATGAGCTTTCAAAGCTTCCAAGAGTAAATGGTATTAAGGAAGCATCAGGCAGTCTTGAGCAGATTGAAAAGATTCACGAGCTCTGCGGCGACGAGCTTAATCTTTGGAGCGGCAATGATGATCAGATTTATGACCTTATGGAAAGAGGCGGTAAGGGTGTTATTTCTGTTCTTTCAAACATCTGCCCTCAGGAGACACACGATATTGTTCAGAAATATCTTGATGGTGATAAGGAAGGCAGTAAGGAAATGATGGATAAATACCTCAAACTTGCTAAGGCAATGTTTGTAGATGTTAACCCAATTCCTGTTAAAGAGGCTGTTAACCTTATCGGCTATGCTGCAGGTCCTTGCAGACTTCCGCTTATTGAAATGGATGATAAGAACAAAGCATATGTTAAGGAAACTATGCAGGAATACGGACTTATTAAATAAGATATATTCAGAGGAATTTTAAAATGACCAGAATTATTATTACCGGTGCAAACGGTAAAATGGGTAATGTAATACAGAGTGTTGTTGCAGGTCGTGAGGATTGTGAAATTATTGCAGGCATTGATCTGAACACTGCAGAAAATGGCAAATTTCCTATTTATAAGTCAATCAGCGAAGTTGAGGAAAAGGCTGATGTTGTTATAGACTTTTCAAATCCAATACTTCTTGACGAGTTGCTTGCTTATGCAGAAAATACAGGCACAGCGCTTGTTATTGCAACAACAGGCTATGATGATGAGCAGAAAAAAAAGATAGCTGATGCTTCAAAGAAGTCCCCTATCTTCTTCACATACAATATGAGTATGGGTATTAACCTTCTTGCAAATCTTGCAAAAAAGGCTGTTGAAATACTCGGCAGTGATTTTGATATTGAAATTGTTGAGAAGCATCACAATCAGAAAATTGATGCACCAAGCGGTACTGCTTTGATGCTTGCAGATGCTATGTGTGAGGTTACACCAAACCCAATGAAATATGAATATGACCGCCACTCAAAACGTGAAAAAAGAACCAAAAATGAAATTGGTATGCACGCTGTCAGAGGCGGCACAATCGTTGGCGAGCATGAAATTATTTTTGCAGGACGTGACGAAATCATAACTCTTTCACATTCAGCAAGAAGTAAAGAAATCTTTGCTGTTGGTGCTGTTAATGCAGCGGTTTACATGAACGGTAAAGGCGCAGGCATGTACGATATGAAAGAGCTTATTGACAGATAATCTAATAATTACACTAAAGCACGGGATAGTTGATTAACTTTCCCGTGCTTTAATTTCTTTTTAGCAAAAAACAACTAAAAGACTCAGACAAATTGCCTGAGTCTTTTAGTATTCCATAATAAATTTCTTTGGAGTAATTCCATACTGTCTTTTAAAAACTGAAATGAAATGTGATTGTGACGAAAAGCCAAGAGCATTAGAAATCTGTGCATTATCAAGTCCTTCAAGTAAAAGTGTTTTTGACAACTCGAGCTTTGTTTTAAGAATGTAATTACTCAGATTCTCACCTATTTCAGTTTTAAACAAATGTGAAAGATAGTCAGCCGACAGACCACATTCCTGCGACAAATCCTTTATTGTAATTTTTTTAGTTATATTTTTATTAATATAATCTATACATCTTCTTATATGCGGTGAATATCTCATTCTTGATTTTTCATCAGCAACAGAATTGGTCAATTCTATAACAGCCTGTGCCAATGCACCCATAATTTTATCAGGCGACTTTAGTGTATCTATTTTTCTTATAAACATATCCGAAAAGCTATAGGCATCATTCTCATTCAAACCACCTTCAATAGCGTAGCGTGTTGCAAGTGTAATGGTACTGACAGCCATATATTTGTACTGATTAAGATTATCTGATGACATCTCACCCACACCAATAGTATTACTGAACATATTAAGCTCACCAATAAGCTTTTGGATATCACCCTGTGATACACAGGTTAAAAGACGCTTTTCCGCTTTATATGACAAGTGAGTTTCGCTTACGCCAAGCTGTGAACTGAGTGACTTAGTAATTTCATATGGCAATATTTTAATATTCAAAAGCTGTGATGTATTCATATAATCACCTCAATTTAAGAATAATTAAAATAAAATTGATTGTCAATCAAATCATTTATTTTGCATAGGAAAAATGTAATTACATAAGAATTCTGATATAACAGATTTTAATTTCTTATTACTAAATCGCTATGTATATTGCCGCAAACTTTCATCATATCATATATATCACAAACAATCCGATATAATTGCTTAGAGGTGTTATCAATGCAATTCAAAATTATTTCATTATCAAATCTGTCAGTTTCATAATAAGAT
>CAMWPJ010000102.1 GCA_947176035.1 uncultured Clostridia bacterium
ATTATATATATTATACAGTGATAAATCAGTTTTAATGATTATACTATAATTAAGGAATAAAAACAACAAATTGACACAAAATTCACACTGTGTTAAAATTATTTGTAGTAGTTTTTATTATGATTTATAGAGTAACTGTAATTTTTAATATTAAGGAGTATTTATGAATATTTGTGTATTCGGTGCTGCAAGCAGCGAAATAGATGAAAAATATGTCACAGCTGTTGAAAAAATGGGTGAAGAGCTTGCCCAAAGGGGACATAACCTTGTTTTTGGTGCTGGCGGTCAGGGCCTAATGGGTGCAGCTGCACGAGGATTTAAGAAGGGTAAAGCTCATATAATAGGTGTTATTCCTGAATTTTTCAAAGAGGCTGAGGTAGAGGTGATTTACGAAGAATGTGATGAGCTGATATATACCGATACCATGCGTGAGCGCAAGGCTAAAATGGAAGATCTTGCAGATGCTTTTATTATTGTGCCGGGCGGAATCGGAACATTTGAAGAGCTTTTTGAAGTGCTTACATTAAAGCAGCTTGGCAGGCATAAAAAGGCAATTGCACTTTATAATGTTGATGGTTATTATGATTCAATGGAATCAATGCTCGAGCATTCAATAGATGAGCATTTTGTGAGAGAAAATTGTAAAATGCTTTACAGTATTTTTTCAGATTTACAGTCAATGATAGATTATCTCGAGGCGGATATTCAGATTGACTTTACTGTAAAGCAACTTAAAAATGGTTAAAAGTATTGATTTTTGCTGAGTTTTATAAATAATAGCAAAAAAATCTGAAAATAACTTAAAATAATACTTGCAATCGCAAATACTTTGTGTTATAATTCTTGACGTGTTAAGGAAGTGTAACACAAAGTTAATATTTAGAGGTATAGTGTAACGGTAACACTCCGGACTCTGACTCCGTCATTTAAGGTTCGAATCCTTATACCTCTGCCAGCAAGCGGTGACATTATGGATGTCACCGCTTTTTCTATGCAAAATTGCCATAAATAGTCCAAAATCGCCCTTAAATCGACAGCAGATTGAGGGCGATTTTTTCTTTTCTGTTTTATTGAGATTTTTTCTGAGACTTTCAGAGACCTAAAAATCACCAATTTCCAAAACCTACCGAGAGTGATTATGGGCGTTTAGTGGAGAGACAAACGAGAGATAAAGACAAGGAACTTTTCAATTCCTTGCCTTTACCTATTGGTTTCGCGACTATTGAAGCCTGCGTTTACGCAACACAACACATACCACACTTTTCTGCCAAAGTCCAGACCAAATAAAATATTTTGCCTTTATATATTGTTTTGTTTGTCATCAGAATTTGAGGTAGGGGTACTGCAAAATATGCAGTGCATCTATATTGTTTGCTTTTATATTTTGGGTATATCTAAAGAAGAACGATATATTGTCTATTGTTAGTAATATTTTTTTATGATATTATGATTGTAAAATAAAATGGAGGATTATTAAGTTTAATGAAACTGCAAAACGTTAAACTTAATATAACGCATAATGAAGAAAACTTTTCTGCAAAAAATATTTAATGTTTCTAATGAAATAGACCGTATTCGTATGAGCTATAAAGAAAACGGTCGAATAAATATTTTCGAAATGATAAATCGAGAGCGTATTAACGCTATGATTGATTTTTTGTTTGAGAAAGCCTATGCACCTGTTGCAGAGCTTAATATAGAATCTGCTTATGTAAGTAGTGAGCCGTTGAAGTTTGAAGAGCGTTTTTCAGGCAAAAAAATGGAGAATATCAAGGTTAGAGATGTATGGGCACAACATAATTTTGACTGTGCATGGTTTCATATAACTGGCAAAGTACCAAATGATACTAATGGCAAAAAGGTGGTATATCTTCTAAATTTTGGCGGAGAAGGTTTGATATGTAATGCTGATGGTACGGCAGTTCAGTCTATTACCTGTTCTGCATCGGAGTTTGAGTATTCTCTTGGATTTCCTGTAAAGCGTGTTGTTGATGATTTTTCAGAAAACGGTGTTATTGATTTTTGGGTTGATGCAGCAGCCAATGATTTGTTTGGTAATATGAAAAAGAAAGCCATTATAGATGAGGCTTGTATTGCTGTATGTAATGAAAATATCCGTGCCCTTGCCTATGATTTACAGGTGTTAATATCAGTTTATGATGCAAATTCTGATGATGAATATACAGAAAAGATATATAGATTTTGCAAAAACTTATTGAACTCATACCGCAGCTTAAGTGATGAAACTGCTGCTATTATATGCAAAGATATTGCCTCGTTGCTTGAACAAAAAAATAATGGTCCTCAATTCGAATATCTTGCAGTAGGTCATGCACATCTTGATCTTGCTTGGAAGTGGCCTATCCGAGAAAGCAAACGCAAGGGTGCACGAACTTTCAGCACACAGCTTCATAATATAGAAAAATATCCTGATTATATTTTTGGAGCATCACAGGCTCAACTTTATGATTGGATAAAAGGAGATTATCCTCAGATTTATGAGCGTGTACTTGAAGCCGCTAAAACACCTAACTGGGATGTTCAGGGTGCTACTTGGGTTGAAATGGATTCAAATCTCATCAGCGGTGAAAGTATGATAAGGCAATTCTATTATGGCAAAAAATTTTTTCGTGAGGAATTTGGTCAGGATATGAAAATACTTTGGTTGCCTGATAGTTTCGGCTATTCTGCTTGTTTGCCTCAGGTTATGAAACTTGCAGGAGTACCATATTTCCTCACTCAGAAAATGAGTTGGAATACTGTAAATAAATTCCCATATCATACCTTTAAATGGCAGTCACTTGATGGTTCTGAAGTTTTTGCACATATGCTTCCAGATGATACATATAACGGACCTGTTGAAGGTAATCGTCTTAAATTTGGCGAAAACAATTATCAAGAGCGTGCAATAAGTAATAGTGCAATAATGCTTTACGGCATAGGTGACGGTGGAGCGGGTCCCGGTTATGAGCATATTGAGCGTATGCATCGTTTTAATGATCTTTCCCATATGCCAAAGGTAACACCTAAAAAAGCACTTGACAGTTTCAAAATTCTTGATGACGGAAAAACTAATTATCCGACTCATATAGGAGAGTTATATCTTGAAAGGCATCAGGGTACATATACAACGCAAAGCAAAAATAAAAAGTATAACCGTAAGTGTGAATTTGCACTTAAAAATTACGAATATCTTATGCTGCTTGCAAAAGAGCGTGATAAAGATGTTCCAATTTCAAGTGAAGAACTGGAAAAAATCTGGAAGGAAGTGCTGCTTTATCAGTTTCATGATATTCTTCCCGGTTCATCAATAGATCGCGTTTATGATGAAAGTGTTGCAGGATATGAAAAAATACTTGCCCGCCTTAATGAAGGAATAGAAAATTTGTCAAATCAGATTTTCGGCAAAGGTTTGCTTAATCTTAATTCATTTGCACAAAGCGGTATTTTTAAGGTTGACGGCGATTGGTATTCTTCCGTTGTGCCTGCAATGGGCTTTGCTTCTGTGTCCCAGATGAGAAAGATAAAGGAATTTACTGTTAAAGTAACAAAGAATACCATAGAGAATGAAAAGCTGTGTGTTAAATTTAAAGATGGCTGTGTAGTTTCTCTTTTTGACAAGGAACTCAATCGTGAATTTGTTCAGTGTGGCAAGAAAATGGGCGTATTTTCAAGCTATACAGATATAGGGGATTGCTGGGATATCCGTCCTATCAATTATCAGAAAAGCCGTCGGGATGCAAAGTGTATATCATTTGAAACAAATCTTGATGGAGCATGTGCAATTGCTGTGGCAGTGTTTAAACTTGGAGCAAGCACAATCAAATGCAGATATAGTCTTACACAGAACAGTGAGATTCTTAAAATGAATCTGACGATTGATTGTCATCAAAAATGTAAGATGATGCGTGTGGAATTCCCTGTTAGTGTAATTAATGATGAATGCAGTTTTAATGTTCCTTTCGGGCATATTAAACGTGCAACAACTGAAAATAACAGTGTTGAAAAAGCACAGTACGAGGTTTCAGGACAGAAATTTGTTGATATCAGCGATAATAAATATGGAATATCCATTATCAATGACTGTAAGTATGGCTACAGATGTAAAGGCAGTAAGCTTGATATCGACCTTATCAGAAGTCCGCTCAGAGGTCCGGGAACAAATGTTGACCAAGGTGTGCATACATTAAAGCTTGCGGTGTATACACATAGCGGGAAGCTTTCTTCTAATACATACAAATATGCGTATCAGATTAATAATGAACTTGTTTTTGTTAATGGTATAGGTGATTTGAGCAATTTTGCACCATTTAAGTGTGATAATGAAAATATTATTCTGGAATCTGTAAAAATTTCTGATGATAATGCAGGTGCAGTTTTGCGTCTGTATAACTGCAGTGACAATGCTCAGAAATGTACTGTAACTTTTGAAGGATATGAGGTGTCAGGCATTACAGATGTTATGGAAGGCGAGGTTAGTGCAATTGATGATTTGCTGAGCTTTAGACCATTTGAATTAAAGTTGGTAAAAGTTATTAGAGAATAATGATTTCTATTGTACATTATATATAATATATTTTAAAGTATGAATGGTGGTACTGCGTAATTTACAGTACCATCATTTTTTGTATTGTTATTCGCTAACTACTTTCTGCTCTTTTTGATTAGCATATTCTGCTAATCTTTTTCTGTTTTGCTCGAATACTTCATCTACCATGTGGGTGTATATTTTTGCAGTTACTGATATGTCCGAATGTCCCATAAGTTCTTTAGCAACATTTAGTGGTACGCCTGCCGCTTGACAGTCCGTACAGAAGGTATGTCTTAACAAGTATGGCTCTAAATCTTTCGATAATGTTGATTCGATGATTTGATTTCTGTATACTTTAGCACCGTTGGATATATCTATTTCTCTTTTGAAGTTGTGCCATGCGTGATAGAATGCGTTTTCGTCAAGGGGCAGATTATAATTTTTACACCTTACGAACACCCATTTATCGTTTTGCCCCTTGAGTTTGTGTTCAATAAGGGCGGACTTTAATTGTAGCGGAATTGGTATCTTTCTGCCTGTACCCGCCTCAGTTTTTGACTTGCCTACAGTTAATATGCTGTTTTCAAAGTCTAACCAACTCCACTCCATTCTGCGAATTTCAATTGGTCTGAGTCCGCAGTAGAGCATTGTTAGTACCATAGTACCAGCATAATGTGTTTTTGCAGTTTCGAGTATCATTGCTCGTTCCTCATCAGTTATTGGTCTGCGAGCACCTTGTGTAACACTCGGCAACACAATATCTTCAGCAGGATTATCCGGTATCAATTTTTGCTTTTTTGCCTTTCGCATAATTCGCCTTAAAGTCATTCTCAATTTTGAAACCATAGCTTTACTCTTACCAACATATTGATTCAGAAATCGTTGGCAGTCATCTTCGTGTATCTCACATAATTTGTAATTAGCAAAGTATGGAATGATATGTGTGTAAACATAGTTTTTGTAATTGTCTTTGTTCACTTGACTACAGTCTGCATTCTTGACATTCAGTTCGTACCAATTATCAGCGAAATCTTTGAATAGCATATCAGGAAATACACCTTTATGTTTTTCTGTTTCTTTCTGAATGTAGTAATCACGAATTTTATCATCCATAATTTTTCTGCATTCTTTTTCTGATTTCTTGGAACGAGCTGTTAAAACATCATATTCTCCTTGTTCGTTCTTGATTCGTTTTGTCATTCGATAGCAAATGAATTTGCCTTCTTTGTCATATAGTTCGTACATTTCTAACCTCCTTTTCTGCCTCTGTGGCAACGACAACATTACCACAGAGACTTTTCAATGTCCAGCTAATACAGAGCTTATTTATAAACAAATTCAAGTACATCGTAAATGTAATATTTGTTTGTGTTTCCAATCTCTGCACAGGATAAATTTGAAACTAATTTTCTTGCCGTTTCTCTGCTGATGCCAAGTACCTTTCCAACCTCAGTTACATTGAGAAAGCAACCATATTGTGCTGAAATTTCATTAGCCATTGATTTTAATTCTGATTTTGTCTTTTTCGTATATATTTCCTCCTTTTTGTTACAACCCCTGCAGCGACACCGTAAAATTTCCTTTAACCAAGCCATATTTTGCAGTTTTCAACACTTAGCACAGCACCTAGGGGCATTTTACGACCCCTAAGATGAATTTTCAAAATTTGGCTTAACGGCGGGCATTGCACGCCGAAGTTGGGTGAGTAGAGCGCTTCTAAAGCGCCTACTCTTTCTCCTGCTTAAAAATCAACCTTGCAAATCTGCTTGAATTTGCCTTCAAACATTCCCGCCACAAACGGCTTGTATTCGCTTTTTGTTCTGAATTTGATTCGTTATCCTATTTGTTTTAAAACTCTGTCAATACTGCTGACAGTTTTGCGACAGGGCTTTCATATTTTTATTGAGCAGGTTTTTAATTGTTTGTCTTCAAATTTTAAGGTAGGGGTACATTAAATTCTGTTGACTGTATAGATATTGCTTTGCTGCACATTATCTTGGTATCGTTCAGAAATTTCAATGTAGCCTTTTTCTTTTAATGAAGATAATGCTTTTCTGCAAGTGGTATCACAGATACCACAATAATGAGCCATGTGAGGAACAGACCAATAGCTTTGATTTCTTTTATCTTTTGCTTTAGTCAAGAACGAGTACACTACAAATTCATTTGGTGTAAGACCTTCGTCAAATATTTTGTTCGGCAATGTGAAAAAGTTTCCGTTAATACTATCAACCCTCCTTTTGTGAAAAAGTTAAAATATTTTTGAGCCATATTTTTTTACAATGTTTATAAATTATTTACAAATTCAATCATCTCCAATCCTAAATTTTAGAAAACAAAAAAGAGCCAAACCTTTTACATATAATCCACCCTTAGTGCATACAGTTTTTTCAAACTGTTTTGATAACACTATGGGCGAATAAAATATGTAAAAAAGTTTGACTCTATCAATTCTAATTTGTTAGGCATTCAGAGGATTAAAAGCTAATGCAACAAGAATATGTGTTTTACTTAACCCTGCACAAGATCTCATGTAGTAAATAAAAATTAGTGATAGCAGTAACTAAAAGTTGCCCTTATTCAATTTTTAATGTATAAAGTTGACATCTTCTGCCAACAATATAAGTTTAGCATTTGCAAATATTTGTGTCAAGAATTATTCATCGACATATTTTGC
>CAMWPJ010000103.1 GCA_947176035.1 uncultured Clostridia bacterium
ATTATATAATATAAAAATACAATAATCAACATTATAATACGAATTTATCTATTGTTAAATTGTAAACCTGCAATCAAATAAAGATTGACAATATGGCTTGGGTGTGGCATAATTCTAAAAAATTAAAGGAGAACTATTATGACAGACAAAAAAAAGAAAGAAAAATTTAAAACATTAGATTTAGTTTATATCGGCTTATCAGCAGCACTAATTTCTATTTGCTCGTGGATATCAATTCCTATGACTGTGCCTATTACATTGCAGACAATGGGAATATGCCTCATTTCATCATTGTTTGGTATGAAAAGAGGTACACTTGCAACTGTTGTATACATAATTCTAGGGGCTGTGGGTGTGCCCGTTTTTCAAGGATTTACCTCGGGTGTAAGTATTATTGCAGGTTCGACAGGCGGCTATATAATAGGATTTATCTTTACTGCACTGATTGTAGGCTTTGTGTCTGATAAGTGGAATGGAAAGCTTGTACCATTAATTATCTCTATGGTTATCGGTATTTTAGTTTGCTATGCCTTTGGTACTGCTTGGTTTGCCGTTGTTTATGCAAGAGAAAGTACTCCTGCGACACTCGGAACAATCCTTGGCTGGTGTGTAATTCCATTTTTAATTCCTGATGCAGTTAAAATCGTAATTGCTTCGATATTAACAAACAGATTAAAGAGATTTGTAAAATAATGAAAATAAGATATCATCATTTAATGTGCATTCCAAGATATAAGGGCGAGGGCTACAGCAAGCAATTTTGTGATAATTTGGAAAAGATTAAGGCGGGCATTAATTCAGAGAATTATACGCTCGTTGACTGCTGTGATGATGTTTGTCAGTTTTGCCCCAATAATGAAAATGGTATATGTAAGGATAACGAAAAAGTAAGCAGATATGATATACTTGCAAAGGAAAGAATCTTAAAAGGAGAAGCACTTTTACCGAAAGAAATTTGCAGTGACTGTTGCTGGTTTGATATCTGTGGGGAAATGAAAATTTAATATAAATATTTTGAAAATTAAATAAATATTTGTTGTACTATCATATTTATCTGTAGTATAATACTGCCACTGAATATTTTGGAGGAACAGCAATGCACCTTTTAAAAATTGATAAGGATAATTATATCGGACAGGCAGATCCGTTTATATTAAAAGCTAATGGCAGATATTATATTTATACTACAGGTCATGATGGCATATATGCTTACCAATCCGATAGCTTGCTTGAAGGCTGGGAGTATTACGGCAGAGTTATGACAGTGCCTGATCACGAGGCTTTCTGGGCACCGAGTGTTATCGAGCTTGACGGAAAATATTATATGTATAACTCGATTGAGATTTATAATGACACACCTGATAAGGGCGGTCACAGAGGAGCAATGTTTGTGTCCGAGGCGGATAATCCTTTAGGTCCGTTTACAAATACAACGCAGCTTTTGCATCCGTTTTCAATTGACTCTCACGTTGTAAAAACTGAATCAGGTTTATTTATTTTCTATTCTACCAACAGCTTTGAGGGAGACAGAATCGGTACTTACATTGCGGTTGACAGATTGCTTGACCCTTATCATGCTGAGGGTAAGCCTGTAACTGTTATTAAGCCAACTCTTGATGAGGATATTTACAGACGTGACAGATATAAAAAAGGTCAGCATTGGCATACAATAGAGGGTGCTTTTTATTTTAAAGAGGGCGATTGGCAGTATTTAATGTATTCCGGCAATTGCTTTGAGCAGCCGACATATTATGTTGGTTATGCCCGTGCCAAGACAGATGTGACAGACTTGACCAAAATCAAGTTTGAAAAATATCCTGATGATAACACATATCATCCTGTTCTCTCGGCAAACGAGTTTGAGGAGGGCACAGGTCATCATTCTATGATTAAAGAGGATGGTCAGTGGTATGCAATTTATCACGCAAGGGATTACAATGACGGTTTGGATGCAAGTGCTTTTGATGCACGTAATGCACGTATCTGTAAGCTGAATGTAAAAGACGGAATTATTACTGCTGAGAGGTATAAGGATAAAATTTAATGTCGTACCATTAATGATAACGTTTTTTTTTCGTTTCTGTGTGCACAGTGTACGCGGCACAACATAAAGAGGGGTTATTAAGGTGCTTGGCATTCTGATAGGGAGGATATTATGCCACTTAATGAAATGCAGCAAATGGCTGTTAATACAACTGATGGTCCGCTCCTGATTCTCGCAGGTGCAGGCTCGGGCAAAACAACTGTGCTTGTAAACAGAGTACAGCATATAATTGAAAGCGGTCTGGCACAGCCGTGGCAGATGCTTGCTATTACCTTTACAAATAAGGCGGCAGGCGAGCTGAGAGAGAGACTTGTTAATGCAATAGGCGAGGAGGCGAACAGCATCTGGGCGCACACCTTCCATAGCTGTTGTTCACGCATACTCAGACGTTTTGCTGACAGAATTGGCTATACAAGTCACTTTACAATTTATGATACCGATGATTCACGCCGTGTTATGAAGCAGTGTCAGAAGCAGCTTGGTATTGAAGACAAGTTCCTGAATCACAAGTCAATTTTGAATGAAATCAGCCGTGCTAAGGATAGCCTTATTGACCCTGATGAATACAAGGCAACATCTTCAAATGATTTTCGCAAGGGTAAAATTGCACAGTGCTATGAGCTTTATCAGTCAGAGCTGAAAAAGGCCGATGCAATGGATTTTGATGATATTATCTTTAACACTGTTAAGCTTTTGCAGGAGAATGAGGATGTACTTGACCTTTATCAGACACAGTTCAAGTATGTTATGGTTGACGAGTATCAGGATACAAACCACGCACAGTATGTGCTGACCTCATTGCTTGCAGATAAATATAAAAATATCTGTGTTGTCGGTGATGATGACCAGAGTATCTATCGTTTCCGCGGTGCTACTATTGAAAATATTTTGTCATTCGAGCAGCATTATAAGGGTGCTGTTGTAATCAGACTTGAGGAGAACTACCGCTCAACTCAGAATATTCTGGATGGTGCAAATGCCGTAATTGCGAATAATAAAAATCGTAAGGGCAAAACTCTGTTTACACGCTCAGGCAGCGGTGACAAAATCATTCTCAATACCGCTATGAACGAGTCCGACGAGTCGGCATTTATTATTGATGAGATTTTAAAGAATGTAAAAAACGGCAGAAAATTATCGGATCACGCAATTCTCTATCGTATGAATGCGCAGTCACGTAACCTTGAAATTATGCTTACAAAGAGCGGAATTTCACACCGAATTATCGGCGGTCACCGTTTCTTTGACAGAAAAGAAATCAAGGATATTATTTCGTATTTTGCAGTTATCAATAACCCTGCTGATACAGTCCGTTTGCAAAGAATTATCAATGTGCCAAAGCGTCAGATTGGTGATACGATGTTTGCTAATGTTATGGAAATTTCAGCAGGTATCGGCATATCTGCCTTTGAGGTTTGCGAAAGAGCAGACGAATTTCAGAAAACCTCACGCAGTGCATCAAAACTTATTGGCTTTGCAAATATGATAAAGCATTTCCAGAAATGCTATGAGGAAAAAATGCCTCTGAGCGATTTGCTGCAGGAGGTATTGGAGACTACAAAATATCTTGATTATCTCAACGAAGATCCTGAGACATATGATGACAGAGTAAACAATATCAAGGAGCTTTCGTCAATGTTCATCAAGTATCAGGAGGAGACCGAAGAGCCTGATCTCTCTGCTTTTCTTGAGGATGTTGCACTTATTTCTGATATCGACTCATATAATGAGGATGAGGATTCAGTTGTGCTTATGACACTCCATTCTGCTAAGGGACTTGAATTCCCTGTAGTATTCATTCCCGGTATGGAGGAGGGGATATTCCCGGGCAATCAGTCAATGTACAGTGACGAGGAGCTTGAAGAGGAACGCCGTCTTGCATATGTAGGTATTACCCGTGCAAAGGAAAAGCTTTATCTTATCAATGCTCAGCAGCGTATGCTTTATGGTACAACCTCACGCAATATGCAGTCACGCTTTATAAGAGAAATTCCGTTCGGTGTTACCGAGGATGTATCCGTAAAAACCTATAAAGCACCTGCCTCAAGAATGGCACAGCAGCATACATCATCAAGCCAAAGTGCACATAAATTCGGTCAGGCAGGCAATACAGCGGCAAAGGCTACCGTGGATTACAAGGTTGGCGATACAGTTGTACATAAGAGCTTTGGCACAGGCACAATTCTCTCACTCCAGCCAATGGGTAATGATACCCTTATGGAGGTTGCCTTTGACAAGGCGGGAACTAAGAAAATGATGGCTAACTTTGCAAGGCTTGAAAAGAAATAAATAATTAAACATATAATTAAACACAGAGTATCGGATGTCCGGATACTCTGTGTTTTTGTTTTAATCTTCGACCTTTTCAAGAAAAAGTCTTTTTTTAAATTTGCCGTTTTTTATTGCCTTTTGCTCCTTGATTTCAAGTATTTCATCAAGAGTTTTTTCTTTCGTGCTTGCAAGAGCCTCTACTACTTCAAGGATATCTGCAAGCTCCTCAGGTTCTTCACTGTCTAAGTATTCCTGTGTTTCTTCAATGAGCTTTTTTCGCAGTTCGGCAGTGTAGCCCTTATCATCAAGCACGGATATGTAAGCAGTCTGTCCATTTTTCTTTATGATTTCAGGTATATTGTCCCTGATAAGCTTGTTGTGAATTCTCATAAGTAACTCCTTGATTATAACTCTTTTCGCATCCAATAATGCGGACAATGTTCTTCGTATTCCATTTCGCTGCAGACGCTGTAGCCCTGCTTTTCATAAAAGCCCATTGCCTGCTCCTGCGAATGTAATTCAATAGTCTTTCCGCCGTTAGTTTTGATAATCTCTTCGGCTTTCGCAATCATAAGTGCACCGAGTGCCTTACCGCGATAATCTTTTACAACTGCGAGCCTGCCGATTAAATAAGCCTTTCTTTCATCACTCCAAAAAAAGCGGCAGGTTGCAATCGGCTTGCCTTTATCATATGCCACAAGGTGGGTTGCGATTGCGTCAATATCATCAAATTCATCCTTAAAGCCCTGTTCATCAACAAAAACTGTCTGTCTGACTGTCATTGCATCCTCTGCAAGGCAGTTATATTCCTTAATTTCCATTTGTCTATTCCTCTATTCCTAAAATATCGGCTGCATTGTTTGAATCAAGCGTCTCAACTTTACGCAGATTTTTCTGAATTATATTATTTCGGTGGTCAGCCTCGTCAAGTGCTTTGCCGGCCTCTTCAACCTTTTTACGTGCCTTTGCAAGCAAATCGCCGAATTTGTCATATTGTGTTTTTGCAGCACCGAGTATCTTCCATACTTCGTTGGCTTTTTCGTTGATTGCCATTGTTCTGAAGCCCATTGCAAGCGAGTTGAGCAGTGCTGTGATTGTTGACGGACCTGCAATCATAATTCCGTCTGCCTGCAGCTTTTCTGCAATACCTGTTTTTGATGCTGTAATCTCGGCATAAAGCCCCTCGGTTGCAAGATACATAATTGCAAATGGTGTTGTTTCGGGCGAGCTGATATACTGCTTAATCAGCTTTGCCTCATTCTTTATGGTTGCCTCAAGCGATTTTTTTGCCTTTTCAAGAGCTTCAAGGTCGCCTGCCTCAGATGCAGCCGAAAGCCTTGCATAATCCTCCATAGGAAATTTTGAATCAAGCGGCAGATATGTAAAGCTGCCGTTTTCATTATTAGGTATTTTAATTGCAAATTCAACTCTGCCGGCATATTTCGGATTGGTCTGCACATTAGTTTCGTACATGTTTGGTATAGTCTGGTCAAGAATATTTCCCAGCTGTACCTCTGCCCATGTTCCTCGGCTCTTAACATTTGTAAGAACACGGTTGAGTCCTTTTACATTGTCTGTAACACCTGCCGAAAGCTCCTTCATTTCACCAAGGCTTTTGTATACGTTTGACAGCTGTTCGGATACTGTTTTGAAGGATGCGTTGAGCCTTTGGTTGAGTGTTTCCGTCAGCTTTTCGTCAACGGTTTTCCGCATCTGTTCAAGCTTTTCCTCATTGCTTTTCTGCATGGAGCTGATTGCTTCACCTGTCAGCCTTGTCTGCCTTTCAGCATTACTGTTCAATGTCTCAATCAGCTTGATTTGCTGTTCATAGTTTTTTTCGGTCAAACTCTGCATCTGCTTTGAAAGATAATTTATCTGTTCATAGCTTTGCTTTGCGTTCATATCAAGCTTCTGGTCAAGCAGCTGTGCAGAATTGTCCTCCTTCGGTTTTCTTGTTATGAGAACGATTAATAAAACAATGATTATCACACAAAGTGCGATCAGTATATAAGTTAAAAAATCCATAGTGGGTCTCCTTTTTTTGAATTTATTTTAACATACAACGCCGGTCAAAACAATATTAATTATTTTTGAGTCCTAAAAAACGGACTCATAATGCTTTGTACCGGATGATATGATAAAAGCAGCCCGTAAACTTAGCTTTAGTTTCGGGCTGCTTGGTAATTATTAATTCTGTTTGAATACACACTTAATAAAATCTGTATTAAATAAATAGTTTTTGAAGGTTAAAAGCGAATCAATGGCATATTCTTCAGATGCGTTGCGTTTTGTGCATTTCATACAAACAAAGTCATTTTCATCAATATAGTATTTTTCTGCAGTTGCTTCAAAAAGATTCAGATTGTCGATGGTTTCAGAAATTTTTGTTTGGTCCTTTCCTTTTGTGTCATAAATTTTGGTGATGCAATAGGTATATGAAAAGTTATACAAGGAAAAGTACATCACGATATTATCCGTATTTGTAACAATCTCGTTGTTGTCATTTTTATTTCCCCAATTGATTACAAAGCATATTGGGTTATAATCGCCCATTTCGGTATACTCTATTCCATTTCTGTCGAGTAATTCTCTGATTTTTGCAGTTCTTTCTCTGTATCTTTCGTTGTAGCACTCTTGCAGGTTCATTCTGAATATCCTTTCGATTATGATTTTATTCAGTTTTGCCGATTAGGTAATCAACTGACACATTATAATAATCTGCTAATTTACTTAAAAGCTCGACGGATATATCACGTTTACCATTTTCATACTGTGAATAAGTATTTTGCTGTATATTTAGATATTCAGCAACCTGTTTTTGTGTTATATCCGAATCTTCTCTAATATCTTTTAATCGTAGTTTCATTATATCACCATTGTTGTTATG
>CAMWPJ010000104.1 GCA_947176035.1 uncultured Clostridia bacterium
AAGACACCGCCCTTTCACGGCGGTAACACGGGTTCAATTCCCGTCCGGGTCACCAAAAAAAAGACACCTTTTCAGGTGTCTTTTTTACTAAAAAACAATATGATATGCGCTTGTAGCTCAGTAGGATAGAGCGACCGCCTCCTAAGCGGTAGGTCGGAGGTTCGAATCCCCTCAAGCGCGCCAAAGCAAAAAGCAGTACATATGTGTTGCTTTTTTTGCTTTTTCTGATGTGGATTTATAAAAGTGGAGGAACTATGACATTTTATCAGGAACTACAATTAAGTGCAGCAGAATCAAAATCACTCATAAAAAAATCTAAAGATAAAAAAGAACGGTTCTATCATATCGCTGTCTATTTATTTAAAGTAATAATTACAATTTTGTTTTGTATTGCGGCTATAACTGTTTTTACTGCATTTTTTGGAGAAGAAAACAGAATGGCAGGTGTTATTACTGTACTTGGTATTATGATGTTCAGAAATATTGATTTAGAAATTCGAATGTCACATTCTATTTTTTCTATAATATTAATCTATATTATAACGGCATTTGGTCCGCATCTTGCAAATATCGCAAACGAAATAAATCCGCTTATTGCATTGCCTGTTCATCTGATAAGTATTTTTGCAATTACTATATTAGGATGTCATAATGTGAAGACATATAATCAATTTGTACTTGTGCTGGGATATTTGCTTTTATATGGCTATGATGTATCAGGAAAGACATACCTTTTAAGAATTGCAGGTTTAGGTGCAGGAACATTATTAATCATCCTTATATACTATTTTAAACACAGAAAAAAAGTATATAACAGAACATTAAAAAATATATTTGCAGAATATAATATCAGAACCACAAGAACAAGCTGGCAGATTAAAATTACTCTTGCAATTTCTACATTGCTGACGATAGCAGAACTTGCGGGACTGCAAAGAGGAATGTGGGCAGGTATAGCTGCTATGTCAGTGCTTGTACCTTTTCGTAAAGATATCACCAAAAGAGCAGCCGGCAGAAGTATTGGCAACATTGCAGGCGGAGCAGTATTCACAGCAATGTATTATGTTTTACCTGACTTTATGATTCCTTTCATAGGAATAATCGGAGGAGTGGGTACAGGCTTCAGTGCTAAATATAAATGGCAATCAATGTTTAATTCGCTTGGTGCAATGTCTATGGCCGTAGTAATTCTAGGCGGTTTGCGTGAGGCTGTATTTTATCGAGTTTTCAATAATATTATCGGTGCTGTTTATGGTATTCTTTTCGGATTGGTATTCCATAAAATTGCTGCTTTGATTTTAAATCGGAAAAAGAAAACAAGTAATACTGAATTTGAAATTAAAGCCTGAATGAAATAATAAGTGTTTTTTAAACCTATTTGTTTTGGTTAATAATAAAAAATACAGCCTTCACCTGAGACTCTGATGAAGGCTGTATTTTTATGTTTTTATGCGAATTTTTTATTTATATAGTATGCGATTAATTCTACAGTATCATCAATGCCGATATGAGAAACATCTATTGACAAATCATATGAAGCGGCATCTCCCCATTTGTTGTCGCAATAGAAATTATGAAAGCGTGATCTTTTCTTATCAGTTGATTTTATTTCTTTAAGTGCGTTCTTTTCATTTATTCCATATTGTCTGATTACTCGGTCGCATCTGAAATCATCGTTTGCGTGCAGGAATATGGTAAGCAGATTTTTATTGTCCTGTAATATGTAGTCGGCACATCTGCCAACAATTATACAGCTGCCCTCGTCAGCAACCTTGCGTATAGTATCAAATTGCCATTGAAAAACCTGATCCTCAAGTGTTCTGCCTGTGCTGGTTATGCCTGCAAAACCATCTGTTGAAACGTTATATAAAAAGCTGCGTGTTGGTTTTTCGTCATAAAACATAAACAGGCTTTCATCAAATCCACTGTCTTTTGCGGCTCTTTTCATAATTTCCTTGTCATAATAGGGGATACCCAGTTTTTCAGACAGTTTAGTTGCAATTTCGTGACCTCCGCATCCAAACTGTCTTGATATTGATATAACAAAATCTTTCATAAAAATTACCTCCGTTGTATTTAAAAAATTCACTTCGTTAATATTTTAACATATTTTTTCTTTGCTTGCAATTTTATCTTGCAATTTTATATGCGATAAAGTACAATTTAGATATGAAAAATATTTTAATGTATAGAAAGAAAGCAAAATATTTTGAGCAGTCACTGCCTGTAGGTAACGGACGAATCGGAGGACTCGTGTTTGGCAATTTGAATAAGGAGCGAATTGCATTAAATGAGGACAGTCTCTGGTCCGGATACCCGAAGGAATTAAATAAAAAGGATGCTCATAAATATCTTGATGATGTAAGAAATGCGATTTTTGCAAAGGACTATAAAAAAGCAAAAGAAATTTTAAATAAGGATATGCATGGTCATTGGTCTGAGGCATATCTGCCGTTTGGCGATTTAATAATTGAATATGCAAATGCACCGAAAAGCGGTTATAGAAGAACTCTTGATTTATCAACAGGCGTAGTATCGGTAACATCAAATGGTTTTAGTGAGACTGTTTTTGTATCTCATCCTGCACAGCTTATGGTGGTTAATATTAAGTCTGATTCAGGTGTAAGTTTTAAGGTTAGGCTTGACAGTCAGCTCAAGCATAGCTGTAAAACCGCAGAAGACAGCCTTGTTATAACCGGTCAGGCGCCTGAGGTTTGCTTCCCTCCTTATCATGACGGGGATCAGCCGATTGTTCAGGGTGATAAGGGAATGACTTTCTGTGGTGCAGTTAAGGTGCTTGGCAATGCTGTATTTTGCGATGATTATATTGATGTTAAAAATCAGAAGGAAATTACTCTTCTGATATCCCTTGCAACCTCGTTTGTTGATTTTAAATCCATGCCTGTTGCAGACGCCGAGAAAAGAGCATTTTCATATTTTGAAAATATCAAGTCTTATGATACGCTTTTAGCTGAACATAAAGCAGATTTTTCTGCACTTTTCAACAGAGTTGAATTTGAGCTTGAAGGCTCACGTGATGATTTGCCTACTGACAAGCGAATCAAGCGTATGAAGAAAGCAAAGGACGATAACGGTCTTATCGCACTGCTTTTCCAATATGGCAGATATCTTACCATTTCAGGTTCAAGAAAAGGCACAAATGCTATGACGCTTCAGGGCATATGGAATACTAAGGTAAGAGCACCATGGTCATCAAGCTATACAACAAATATTAATACCGAGATGAATTATTGGTGTACAGATTCAGCTAATCTTTCGGAATGCTTTGAGCCTTTGCTGGAGCTTGCAAAAAAACTTAGTGTTAACGGAGCGGTTACGGCAAAGGATTATTATAATTGCTCCGGATTTTGCTCTCATCATAACAGCGATATTTGGGGAGCAACATATCCTGCTGGTTATCCGAAGGGAGACGGAGATGCAGCACAGTATGCACCATGGTGTATGAGCTCACCATGGATATTAAATCAGCTTTATGAGCACTATCTTTATACGAATGATGATAACTTCAAGCAGGAGATAATTCCGTTGTTTAAGGGTTGTCTCGATTTCTATAATGATTTTCTTGTTGAAAACAACGGAGAACTTGTTACCTGCCCGTCAATCAGTCCTGAAAATAATTATAAGGATAATGGTATTGCACTGGCACCGACATATATGCCGTCAATGGATAGAGAAATACTCCATGATTTCTTTGAAAACTGCAGGGCCCTTGGCTTTGATGCGCCTTATATTGAACAGGTTAAGCCTGCACCTGACGGCAGAATACCTGAATGGGCAGAAAATTTTGAAGAGACAGAGGTTAAGCACAGACATGTAAGTCATCTTTATTGTATTTATCCGTCACACTTTGTTCAGTCGGATGAACTTAATAAAGCGGCTGAAAAATCACTTGAGGTGCGTGGCTTTGGCGGTACAGGCTGGTCACTTGGCTGGAAGGTATGTCTTTGGGCAAGACTCAGAAATGGTGAAAATGCACTTAGACTGATCAAGCAGCAGCTTACATATATTAATCCGATGATTAATCTTCATAACGGCGGTGGCTCTTACCCTAATCTTTTTGATGCTCACCCACCATTCCAGATTGATGGTAATTTCGGTGTAACCGCAGGTATTGCTGAAATGCTTAAAAATGAGGCATTGCCTAAAGAATGGAGCGGCAGAATAAAAGGTGTAAAAGCCTATGGCGGTAAGGAAATATCCTATTCCTTCAAAAACGGAAAAAGAATATAATTAAAAAAATAAAGGAAAGGTCAGCAATTTATTTGCTGACCCTTTTTATTAACCATTAGTTTAATCTGTGTTTTTTTCAAATATTGGCAGCACATCAAGCGGTGCATCCACTGTAATAACTTGTCCACCGATATAATCTGCTCCATTGTGAGCGCATCTCCATTTTCCGTTTGGAAGGCGAAGTGTTTTATACCTGTCTCCTTTTTTTAAAACAGGTGCCACAAGAATATTTTCACCAAGCATAAACATATCGTTAACTTTTTCATATCCCTGATTGGGATATTGATATTCCAATGAACGAATAATCGGTTCACCTGTTTTTGCAGCATTTTCGGCGAGAGAGATAATTATATCTGAATACTTCTGATGGATTTCTGCACATCTGATACAAGCATTTCTTGCAGTAGAATTTTTCATTTTCCATATTGCAAAGCTGTATTGCATCATAGGCATAAGAGCGCTGCACTGACACCATCTGATAAGGAGTTCGGTGTCAAATTCAGTTTCATCTTTATCCATGCTGAAAGTATCTCCGTTTTTACGTTTAAAACTGCTGATTTCACCTCCGCCTATCATGTCAGGACATAAATAGGGATAACCGCATAAGCCCTGCAGAAGTGCATTGGGAATTAATGTATTAAGTCCGTTTTTGTCCCAGCTATGGGTTTTATCAGCCAAACGCTGTGTTACACCCCAACCGCCGCCATTAAAGCAAGCACGAAGCTCGTTGAATTCATATTTACGTGCGGTTTCTGCCCACAAATAGGATTGGTCATTTGCATCAATACCGTTACGAAAAGTGCGGTCGCTATCTTTATAAAAATAAGCATCACCTGCATCCTGCTTAAAGCCGTCAACACCGTAATCATTCATCAGTCTGTCGGCAGTTACTTTGAACCATTCAACTGATTTAGGATTAGATAAATCAAGTACAGGATGCTTGCCATTCCACCATGTGCGGTAAGCAATTTTACCAAAGCAGTTTCGTACAAGCATCTTGTTTTGTATCATAAATAGAAAATCCTTAACGGTCGGTGCAACAAACGGACAAATCCATAAAATCACTTTGAACCCCATTTTATGCAGTTTATCAATCATTGCTTTTGGGTCTTTAAACTTATCAGGGTGAAATTCCCATTCACCGAAATCAGTCTGCCATCCATCATCAATAATAAGCTCACCTGCTGTCATTCCTGCATCTAAAATGCCTTTTGCAAAATCAATTATATCATCTTCATTCTGATTGGTGGCAAGATGTATCCATGTGCAATATTGAGGTGTGCTAAACATCATTTTATTTGGCAGCCTGCCGTCAAAAGGGAAATGTGCTTTTGATGCCGCCAAATATGCGCCACGCAAATTATCATAACCATCATACAGTTCTATTTCACTTTTCTTAGAGATGCAAACGACCTTACCGTTATTCCACTTAACTAAATAGCCGGAATCACTCCAAATATAGCGCCCTTTATTGCTAAGCCACAATGTAGAGGCTTGATTATAACTGCTTATGTACCGTGTATCTGTTTTTGTTTTACTCATTTCTGTTATAGGCAGTTTATAACCGTCATTAATATTTGCACCATACCAAACTTCACCGGAAAGAAAATTAAATATCAATTTATATTTCAAAACGACTCATCCTTTTATATTCATAATTCATTTAATTTAAAAATATAAAACATTTATAATTAATCATATCCAGTAAACAACTTTAAGTAAATACTTAATGCAGTAAATTAAATACACGAATCGGAAATGGAAATAAAGACCGATATGGGGGAGACATTATAAGTTTGTGATTTTCCTTTTCCCACAAAGCTAAGTGCTTTGCGGGAGCCCTGATGGAATTGTAGCTTCTAATCTGCCATCCACATCAAAGAAAAAACAACCCTTTGAAGGGTTGCTTTCCTTTGTCTGAAGAATACAAAAAAGATGTATTTTGCAATTTTGTGTATGGATTTGAACCCTTTAATTTATATATACTTAAAAACAAATTGGAATTTATATGTTAGATAAAATCGCTTTAATTGCTCCTTTTGAGTGAATTCGTACAACTCGTTCTATATCATTCTCCGAAATATAAGTTAATTTTTCTATATACTTTTTTACATATTCAGGCTTGCGTTTTCCCAACACTCGAAACATTTCTGGTGCTTCCATTCTTACTCGGTTATTTTCATCGTCAAGTAATTTTACAAATATAGATATATGTTCTTTGTATGCTACTGGAGTATTTGTCGCAATATTTTCACTTGCCCAAATAAAACTTAGACGCACATTGGAACAATTATCTTTTGATAAATCTATAATTTTATCAAAATAATGTTTTATTAGATTAAAATCTGCTCGTCCAATTCTGCCCAGTGCATTTAAAGATCGCTCTCGTAGTAAATCATAGGTAGAGTTTAAAAATGAAACTATTTTTTTTATATAAGGTTTTACTCTATCTGGATATTGCAAACCCATTTCACCGAGCATCCATAATGCCTTTGCAGTAATCTTTAATGACTGATTTTCAAGTAAAGAACCTACATAATCAATGTTTTCTTCCCATAATTCTTTATTCTTGGTTAGAGAACTTAACTCACTATATAGTTGTTTTTCTATTTCTTTATTCAATATTATCATCTCACTTTCAAATTACTATTTGTCAATTCGATTATAACATAGTCAAAACATTTTACAAGACACTTCTAAGAAGAAAACTTGAATTTTCTAGTAAACAAACCAACAAATCAAATCATTAATGTTAGACAGAAAGGTTCAAATTTATTAGTTTTTATCTTTTCATTTTCTATTTTACACTTTTTCGACTTTCATGTCCAATTTGAATTGAACATATAAAATCCTGAAATTCGCATAAAATCAAGAAAAAA
>CAMWPJ010000105.1 GCA_947176035.1 uncultured Clostridia bacterium
ATGTTATACCAATATTATTTTCTGTTGTATTTCAGAAGCAAAATGTAAACGGTTGTCAATATGAATATAAAAATTCCCTCAAGTGCAATTTCACCGAACAGCACCGACCTTAAAGGAAAAGACGTCCCCGAATTTTTATAATTTATTAAAACATAAATTATCTCGCTAAGAGAATAAACCATCAATCCAATAATAACAACAAGGAAGATTTTTATTAAAAAGGACTTCATATGGTTCACACCCTAAATTTAAGATTCTTATTACTACTTCAATAATATTATATGAACACCATTTTGTCAAAGCATATATAAAGAACAGGCAGCCATAACAACTGCCCATCTGCAAATTTATTAATAAAAATCAACCCATATAACACTTCAATATAACTAAAATAAGCAATAAAAGATTTGTAATAATTAAACTTATTCTAATTTTTCCAGCTTTCGTCAATAATTCTATCAGAATTTGCTCTTTATCCTTATTGTCATTTTTATCCATATCTTCCATAATAATTCACCTTAGCTTTTTATTGTTATATCTGTTCCTAATTCATCATAAGGTGATGAACCTGAAACAGTAAAACCACCAATATATGTTAAAGACAAACTAACGGCTGATTTATTATGAACATAATTCGCAAAAATTTGCGTATTTACATCTCTCTTTTTTGGAGCTAAAGTGAATTTTCCGTAACCGAAAAGTTCAACAACATATTCGGAATATCCTTTTAAATCTGCATACCATGTTACACTGTCAACTGTTGCTTTCGCATATGATCTTTCATCTGATTGTGTTGCAGTATATGCAGCAGATGAATTATCAGGATAAACTGCTCTATATTGATCAACCTTCCTAAAAGACCCACTAACTAATGAAAAAACTGAGGAATCCCATGCTACACAAATTGGATCCTGATATCTGTTTACTGGTAGTGTATTCCATTTATAATTAAACGTAATTACAGAATATGAATATTCTAAGCTTCTCGTAATTGTTAATTTTAAATGTGATGTTTTAATTTGTCCATATGGAATAATATTAGAGTCTTCTGGAGTAGTAATTCTTATTAATTTACCATTTTCATCGTATTCATACGTTTTGGACGATTCATAATAGCAATTAGAATTAAATAAATCAAGTTTCTCTTCTTCCGGCATATCATTAATAAGTTGTATAGGATAACCATGTGCTATAAGATAATTATCTACATCTAATTCATCCTCAGCATATACACAATATGGAACAGATGCTGTAAGCAACATGATCAAAGATAAAAAAGAACATAATATTTTCTTTGTCATTGTAGTAATCTCCTTTATTCTGCAGTAATTTGCTTTTTCGTAAATATCTTGGTAAAAATATTAATAGTACATCGGACTCACCTCAAACATAATTTAATATGCTATGTTTTATCTTACTTTCACAATAGCATAAAAAACCAAAACAAAACCATAAAAATGCAAAAACGCACAGTTTTTAGTGAAGATCACACAATATTCACTTGAATTGGCATAATAGTCTGTCAAGCAAGGGTATTGCACAAATAATTATGTATTATTGAAAACATATCAATTAAATGTAAAAAAACGTTTTTCAACAAATCTGCCGATTATCATAAGCGCGATACCTACAAGCAACAATGGCAGACAGAGCGTAAGCAAATCGCTTAATTCAAGCACATTGGTTGACATAAACAATGGAAATTTAACATCCATAGTGCGTATTACGGCACACAATATCGTATATATGATAACGGAAAAAAGCGCAATTGCCGTTGATTTAAAGCACATTGAGACAAAATACACAAGACCGAAATAAAAAATGCAGGCGGAAAATATGCGTGCAAATTCTATGACAAAATGCACATCAATCACAGTGCATACAGTCATCAGCACAGCAATATTGGCAAGCAGAAGCAAAAAGGGCTTTAATGCCTGAAGCATAATATTTGTTAAGCCGGCTGCATAAAATACCTCGTTGCCGTCAGATTCAATAAACTCTCTCAAAACAAAAACTGACCACCACACCGAAAACAATGGAAAAATATATTGACTTATCATAAGGAAATCATTTTCAATCTCCCACATATCTGTTCGCGATGCAGCACTCAAAACAATCATTGCAAGAGCAACTGCATCAAGCATAATTATCGGCACAAAGCGCAGCACACCTATATTGCGTATGAGGTATGCTGTTTTTGATTTTGTTTTCATATATTTTTCAGTATACATATATATCCGTCCTCCACATTCGGAGCAACTGATTTTATGAAATCTGTTTCCTGATTTGCATTTGATAGAATCTGCAGCATTTTAACACCGTTTCTGTCAAACTGGTGCTGAATATGATATGGCTCCTTTAAAAGTGACATATCACTTTCTTTCAGTTCAAAAACCTTTCCCTGTGCACATTTCTGAATATCGGCACAGGTGCCTGATTTCATAATCTCACCCTCATTCATTACAACAACATCGCTGCATATCGCCTCAACATCCTCAACAATATGGGTTGAAATGATAACGGTGTGTGCCTCTTTCATCTGTGCAATAATATTTTTAAATCTTAATCGTTCCTCAGGATCAAGTCCCGCGGTCGGCTCATCAAGCAGGATAAGCTTTGGGTTGCCTAAAACTGCCTGCGCAATGCCAAGCCTTCGTATCATACCGCCCGAAAGCGTTTTAACCTTATCGTTTATTTTGTCAGTCAGATTTACCAGCTCAACACATCGTTTAACCTCGGCATCAAGCTCTGCCTTGCCGATTTCCTTCATAAGTGCCATTGCACTCATCATTTCATAAACCGTAAGCTCTTTGAAAAGGCCGAATTTCTGCGGCAGATAGCCGACATTCTTTCTGTAATCCGTATCGCTGACAATGTTATTGCCGAAAAAGCTGATTTCGCCTGAGCTTAAAGGATAAAGCTGAGTTATGCAGCGAATCAACGTGGTTTTGCCTGCACCATTTGGACCGAGCAGACCGTAAATGCCTTTTTCAAATTCAAAATCAATACCGTGAAGTATTTCTTTTTTACCAAACTTTTTCGTTATTTTTTTCAGCTCAAGCATCAGTCTGTCCCTCCCATCTCATCGGCAAAAAATTCCTCATATGTTCTTGTGTCGCTATTATCATTCAGATACTGTTCAATATTCGCCAGTGCCTTTTCCTCGCCGATATAATCAACATAATCTGCAATATATACCTCAATTGTCGGCCCGGTCATACCCTCAGCGCCCTCGAGCATAGCACTGAAAAGCTCAGGTGCGGAAATATACATCTGATATACAGATTTTAAATCCTCTTTATAGCTTGGTGTCAACTGAGCTTCATAACGTTCCGTAAATCCCAATATCTGCGTTGTAACGATATAGTCTGAATAGTCAATATAGCTTGTATAGGTGGAATTGCTGTAGCTCGGAATAAAGATAATGTTTTTTACATTACCGTTTATCGCAGCTGTTTCTTTGTTCTGCTGAATAAAATCTTCTATTCTTTCCTTTGTGAATTCATCACTTTTCAGATAAGGATAAACCAATCTTAAGCCATCAGACTCAAACACATCATACATTCCCGAAACAATGGTTAAACCATTTGATTCGCCGCTGAATACATTTTTATCGGTCTCTTCAAGATTGGAATAGTATTTCTGAATACCATTGATTTTTACATTAAACTCGCTGACGGTATTTTTTGACATCGGACTGTATTCCAGTCCGTCAAACACAAGCTCAACCCCCGCACGCGGATAATATGGGAAATATGCAGGTAAAAATGCGCCCTGAACATTGCTGTAGCAGACATTTGAATGTCCGTGATACTTTATTGTAAAGGAATTTAAATTTTTATTTTCATTATAAATGATAAGATAGTCCCCATCCTGCTCAAATTCTAATTTTTCATTGTTCTCATCACGAACAGAGTCAACCTTAAAGCCATGATACAGCGTGAGCTTATATTCGCTCAAATCCTTTTTATCTGCATACAGAACAGCCTTTGCTTTCATCTCAAGACCGAAGGATAATTCCAAATCATATTTATCAATGGAAAAATCAGCCTCTTCATAAAGAACAGGCTCTGCCGCGGCACCTTCAACATAATATTCATAATCAGCCATAGAAGAAGCTGCAGGATCATAGCTGTTGAGTATCAGCTTTGACTGAGGCAAAAGTGTTATAATCAGGCATACAACGCTTAAAACCGCAGGAAAAAAAGCTGTAATCGCTTTTTGCTTTTTATTTTTATCCGACACTTTTAATATCAGCAAGGCTGTTAGTAAAAACATCCAAAACAGGGCTGTTGCCCACCTGTAGGGCAGAATGGACTGACCGAAAGCAAAAACAGGTGTCCAATTCAGTGACGGCGGATAAAGATTAAACAGATTAACAAGGGGATACAGATTTATGCCCCTCATACTATACAGTGCATACACCATATTCTCTGCCATATTCGTACCCAGCAGAGATACAAAAGCCAACAGCAAATATGAATTCAGGCGATTTGCAGACTGTGCAAGCAGCAAACCGAATAATTCCCCGACAAACGCAGTCAGAAAATAGCTGAGCACACAGCCCAAAAATGTATGCCATAAATACTGCAAATGCCACTCATTATCCATAATGCAAAGGCATAAATTACACAGCAGCTGCACGATAAAAAATACCAGTACACAGCAAAAAAGTACCACAGCCTGTGAAAAGACAAATTTTGAATATCCGTTTTTCGTTGCTTTCAGACATTCAGCTATCTTACTTCTTTTGCAGATACAACCAAATTCATATGAAATAAAGGCGAAAACGATAAAATAGAATACTGAAAATTTTAGCAATGCAGATACGCTATATAAAATTCCGCTGCTGTCACCATTTGAAATCAAAACTGCCAAACGGATTATTTCATATAATATATAGGAAAAAAACAAAATCAAAATAGGAATATATATTTTTGATTTGAAAAATAATTTTTTTGTTGATTTTAACATACTCATTACACCATATCCTTAACTAATAGCCGTCTGTTTAACAGACGGCTATCACTGAATTTTATACTTAAAAGAACCGGTTTCCTTATTTTGTAATTATATTAGGTGTACCAAATAAAACCACTGCCAACACATCCACTTGAACCTTGAACAGGTTTAATGCGGGTTTTCCAATATTTTGCACTATTGAATTTTGTGGTATGCGTACTGTATAATGCAGTATTTGCCGGCATTACGTATGCCTTGTTATAAACATAACCACTATCACTTGTATAATACATCGCACCAATATGCAAAGCTTGCTCTGATTCATAAGTATTTCTACCACCAAAATATTTATCGGTGCCATATACTACTTTGGTATCCGAATACGGATTGTTTTTGTAAATTAAACACCAAGCTGTTCTGTCAGGGTCATACTCTGCTGCCTGAACACCGATAACGCCGATTGAACAAACTAAAATAACGGTTAATAAAACCGATAATACCTTTTTCATAAAACCTTCCTCCTTAATTTCACATTATATATACTCTTTTGTAAATAGCCTATAGAATATTAATAGTACATCGGACTCACCTCTAATATAATTCGGAAAAGCTATGTTTTATCTTAATCCCACAATAGCATTAAAACTAAAGCAAAACCACAAAAAATGCAAAAACGCACAGTTTTGAGACAAAAATACACATATTTACTTGGAATGACATAAAAAATGAAAACGGCTGTGAAACTCACAGCCGTTAATTCTTTTATTTATGTTCTGTATCACCACAGATTTTTTTAACAAGCGGGATATTATCTGCCTTCCTGCACAGCTTATCAACACCAATCAGCTTAAACATTTTTGCACGCAGAATATCTGCAAACGAGCAGACAATATAAACAAACAATACTGCAAAAATGATGCACGGCAGTACCTTGAGCAAGCGCATACCGAAGAGCGGTTCAACCTGTTCTGTAAACCATATCCACACACGTCTGTTAACGTGAATAACATAGACCCCAAATGCGGCAGGCGAAAGAAAGGCAATAATCTTCTGAAAAGCTAAACTGATTTTAATTTTTGAAAAGAAAATCAGCAGTGCCGCTGCAATCATCACAACAAACGGCGAAATATAATTTATAATAAACTTTGTCTCAATCGGCTCTGACTGACTATCGCAGATATATTTTATTCCCCACATAATCACCGTGCATGCAAGCATCGTTGCTATCATACAGACGGGCTTTATATTTTTAAGCTTTCCGCTTTCATCAAATCTTTTCAGCACTGCACCTAAAATATAAACCGCCATAAGCCAGATTAGGGTGTAGCCGTTTCCCGTTGCGAACAAATCCTTACCGGAGCCACCAATCACAGGAATCGGCGACTTATTAACCGTACTCATAAAAGATAGGAAAAACATCAGCACACCCGCAAGTGCAGCACTTTGTCTCAATGTAATACTTTTTACCATCTTGTTTAAAAACGGAATTAAAAATGACAGCACAAAATACTGTGTAAAGAACCAATAGCCGTTTGATGTAACAGGCAAGAATGAGCGGATAAGCCATTCGTAATCGAAGCTGCCCTGCACTATCTGATAAAGAATCTCGAATATCACGCTGTAAAATGCAACCTGAACCCACAGACTCACGATTCTTGACAATCGGAATTTTGTATTCAGACAGACATAACCGCTTATCAGCACAAAGCAATCAACCGCACAATAACAAAAAATCTCAATAAACCAGAGCACCTCATATTTAAGTGTAAGCGGTGTTGTATCATCTATCAGCTTGCTGCGAAGCAGAACATGAAGCATAACCACCATTGCCATTGCAAGCATTCTCAAAAGATCTATTCCGTAATTTCGGGAGGAAGTGAGTTTTTTGTTATTAATCTTGTCCATATATGTCCTCGTAATAATTCAAATTTATTTGATTTTTTATTCTATTTTAATTATAACTGTTACAAAAAATAAATCAATACTGTTTGAAAAATCTTTTCAATGAAATAAACACCTAACACCTGGTCCAAATAAAATCTGAT
>CAMWPJ010000106.1 GCA_947176035.1 uncultured Clostridia bacterium
AAGACGGCATACGAGATCCTGAGATGTCTCGTGGGCTCGGAGATGTCTATAAGAGTCAGGTACTGATAGCCTGTAGGTGCATAAATTGTTTTTGACAGAATGTATGCAAAAGTATCATTATATAAATCATTATATATTGTATATTGAGACCATGAACTGCTGCTGTTGGCTCTGCGCTCAACCTTAAGTACAGTAAAGCCACACTTAACCACATCCGCATTACCATATGTTTTGCCTGCAATATTAATATTTGAACCGTTCCTCTGAATTCCGATTGCATATGCCGTTATTAATCCTGAGGTACGCATATTTTCCGTGTTAACTTCATAGGGTGAAATGATTTTATCAAATTCCTCCTGGGTGAGGGTGATATCCTCCCATTCGGGCACATTTTCATCTGCTGCAAACGCCGTTGTAGGCATCATCATTATTAACGAAAGACAAATCATCAACGCTGCTTTAATAAGTTTTTTCATTATTTTTCTCCGATTGTATTTGCAATTTGCTTTGCTGTTTCAAAATCACAATTATGAATTGTAATTGTATATTCTTTGTTATTGAAAAGATACATTATTGTGTTCAAATCATCTGAACTTACAACTAAAGTTTTAATATCATTTACTTTAATTTCTTCAGCAGAATAATACTCATCACTCATATCAAACTTACCTGACAAAAATTCATCGCTACTATTCGTGTTGATAATGATACCACCATATATACCATTATTACTATTTTCAAAAGAAAGAGCTAAACCATTATCAACGTCATACAAATCAAATAACTTATAATCATCACTTATAAACATTTTAGGCAATACAGAACTATCAATTATATCTTGAATATCTTCATCAATATCTTCATCAGAATTAAGATTAATACTGAAGTGGCCCGTTTCATACTTAACCACACCATCAGTTGCGTCAATATGTACAAGCTTCGCGCCGGCAGGTACTGCGATTGCGAGAACAACAGCAAAAATCGCCGCAACCAGCAATGCCTTTTTGAGTTTTAACCTCTTAGCATACATCGTTTCACATGGCCCTTCGCTCTCCTTCACTGCATCATCAGCACAAACATATTTACCATCCAACACATCAATACAAAGCTCAACAAGGCCGGTATCCATTTCACCCGGCTCCTTTTGCAGCTCAGCGTTCATCATGTCGAGTATTTCCTGTCTGGTGAACTTCATTGATTTTTCGTTTAACACGTCAATTATTTTGTCGTAATCATACATACATCTATCGCCTCATATATATAGTGTAATTTTTTGTAGAAAGTAACACCATTTTCTGAATTTTTTTCACATTTTACAATTTGTTCATATTTCCGCATAAAGCTCTTCTGCCTTCTTTTCAACAAGCAGAGTAATCTTTCTTTTGGTTCTGTAGTTAATCTGTTTCATTGCATCCTCTGTCGAACCGTACATTTCGGCAATTTGGGTATACGACATATGCTCAATATGAAATTTGATAAACACGTCTCTTTCCATATAACTGAGAGAGTTGAAAATCTCTCCAATCTTTTTGTATATAGCCTTATCCTTAATCATATCCTCAATAAAATCTATGGAATAAGGCAAATCATAACATGGATATTCGTCATCAGATTGAATAGAGACCTCTTTTTCTCTTTTTTCACTTATTGACCTCAGCTTGACATTGATAAGATTATCCGCAGTTTTAAACAGCCACGCTCTTTCATCTCTGATATCACGGCATTCAGAAACCGCTACACACAAACTCACATATGTATCCGAAAGCACATCTTCAGCGTCATACGGGCGATCACCAAGCTTTATATTACACAAGCGCCTGATATAATCACTGTAATTATACCATAATCTTTCGCACATGTCATGCTGCCAATCTTTGTTTTTAGGCATTATTACCACCTTGCTTTTAAATATATCAGTATTATAGAGCAAAACGAATTATTTGTACAGTAAAAATTAACAATTATTTCCAATATTTTACCTTATTCGACAAATAACGCTTAAGAGTATATTAAAAGAAAACTGCGTATAATCAAAATTTGAAATACGCAGTTAAAAATAATTAGTAATATATATTATTTCACATTATAATGCGACTTAATCCGGTCATACTCCTGCTGAGTAATTTTAATCACACCACCATGCTTAAAGCCATAGGGGAAGCTAAAATTCTCCTTGCACATCCGCAAATCAGCATTTCCTGCTTTATCAGATATAAATGGTACAAAACCCATCTTATCCTTTTCACAGCCGAAAAAATCAAGCATCAGGCACCATTTGCCATCAGGCAGCTCATATGAAGTCGGTGCCTCGTAAGAACCGGGACGGTCAAGAGTCGACATATAATCCTCAAATTTTTTATCATGTTTATATTCTCCAAAAAGAGATTTTGATGTCGCATGCATATTCATAGGCGGATTGCTTGAATTCTTATAGAAAAGATGATATGTATCCCCAATCCTTACAAGATGTGAATCAAGTATCTCATTATCCTTAGTAAAGAACAGTTCAGGCTCAGAAAAGGTTTTAAAATCCTTTGTTTTGCAGCAATAGATTGACATATGGCTGTAATCATCCTCACTGACTGTTGACCCCCAATGGATTAAATACGCCTCGTTATCCTCATCAAAGAATACCTCAGGGGCCCAGAGACAGCCAAAATCATCCCTGCCAAAATAAATAAGCTCCTGCTCAGAAAAGCTTACCAAATCATCACTTCTCCACATTGAAAGGCATTTGCTGCCGGAGCTGTTAACCTTTTTCCAATCAACATTATAATTTTCATCCATACGGTTCACTATACATAAATCAGTCGCAAGTATAACAAAGCCACCGGTATGAAGCCGAACAATTTCAATATCCCTGCAGCCAAACTCACCCTTCGTGCAGGTAATAATAGGTTCACCGTCATTAACACTCTCCCAATTATATCCGTCACGGCTCAGTGCAAAATAAACCTGTTCACCGTCAATCGTGAGTTTTTCTCTGAAATGTGCAAATAAATAAGGCATAGTATACCTCCATCAGTATTTATCAGCCTTATGTTAGCACATCTTATACTCAGATTCAATAACATGTTGTATTAAGTACGATATTTTGTTATACTCATTTTAAAGGGGATGATTTTATGAAGCTTATTCCACAACCTAAAAGCATACATATTATAAATAGAAATGCGAGTATTAAGTCTGACAACATAACAACTAAAATCACAGACGACCTGACAAGCAGCGAAAGCTATCGTCTTACAATAAATAAAAACGGTATTTTGATTGAGGGTGCTGATAATAATGGCATTTACTATGGTCTTGTTACACTCAATCAAATTAAGGAAAATTATGGTGACAATCTGCCTGAACTTGAAATTTCTGACAATCCTGTATACAGCTATCGCGGCTTTATGATTGATTCATGCCGTCACTTTTTCACAGCTGATGAAATCAAAAAAATGATTGACGCTGCTGCAATGCTTAAGTTCAACTATTTCCATTTTCATCTGTCAGACGATCAGGGCTTCCGTATGGAAATTGACAGCTGGAACAAGCTGACAACACAAGGGTCGAAACGAAAAGGCTCTTATTTTGGAAAAAGCGAAAAGGACGATAGAATATATCAGCACTATTACACCAAGGCTGAGCTGCGTGACATTGTAGAATATTGCAAACAAAGACATATTGAGGTTATACCCGAGCTTGATATCCCCGGCCACACAACGGCAATACTTTCAGCCTACCCTGAGCTTTCCTGCCGCAAAAAGGCCATTGATGCGAAAATGAAAGCCGGTGTGTTTGATGATATCCTTTGTGCAGGCAATCCTGATACTATGAAAATGATTAAGGATGTTATAAACGAGATGTGTGAAATATTCACAGGTCCATATTTTCATATAGGCGGCGACGAAGCACCTAAGGTAAGATGGAACAAATGCCCTAAATGCCAGGCAAAGCTCAAAGAACTTGGACTGACTGATATGGAACAGCTGCACTGTCATATGGTCAACGAAATCTCCGAATTTCTTAAGTCAAAGGGTAAAAAAGCCATTTGCTGGAATGAGGCTCTAAACGGTGGCAATCTAAAAAATGATAATATGACAATTGCATATTGGCTTGACAAAACGGATAACGGCATCAAGTGGGCAAATGGCGGCAATCCGATAATTATTGAGAAGTTCAATCCATATTATGCAGATTATCCTTATGGAATGTATCCGCTTTCCAGTGTGTACAAATTCAATCCAAGGAAGATAAAAGGACTGACTGTAAAAGGTCAGAAGGCAATTATCGGTATAGAAACTCCAATTTGGACAGAATATATTACTACCTTTGATAAAATGTCATATATGTGCTTTCCACGATGGTTTGCAATTGCCGATACTGCGTGGAACGGCAATGAAAACAAAGACTACAAGAAATTTTTGGATGATGCTGAATTCTACTGCAATACACTTAAAAAGCAGGGACACAATCCTGCACCTAAATCAGACTGGTCTCCTTTGCCATTAAACCGCTTATCTTCAACCCTAAAATTTGCAGGCAATCTTATGACAAAGGAAATGCTAAACCAGCTTTTATTCAAGAAAAAGGATGAAGATTAAAATATAATATTACATAAAAAAGCTGATTCTTGGTTTAGAATCAGCTTTTTTACTATTATGACCTATCAATGAATATCATTATATAAATCAATCTGACCGCTATCACCGATTACGGCAATGATACCATTTTCCTCACCTGTAATAAAGGTTGGAGCTTCAGCAACACGTGTAATTCTTCTTACAGTTCTGAAATCAATACTTTCATAATTGTTTGTTACTATACAAATATCAGGAGCAAGAGTTCTGAGCCAAGGCTTTGATGTTGAACCGCTGTAGCTGTGATGACCTACCTTCAGAAGATTAATCTTGCCTATCTGCGGTGCCATTCGTTCCTCATCACCTGATACATTATTAATATCGCCGGAAAGAAATATCTTCGTGCCATTTTTCTCAATCAGAACACCTAATGAGTTATCATTCTCTCCGACCTTACCTGCAGAGTTATCATCATAAGTATTGAAAAGAGTAATCGTAAAATTACCAAGAGCAAATGGAGTACCATCCATTTCAGATATAACAGGAACGTTTTTGCTGTTAAGAGCATCCATCATCTGGTCATAAACCTCCTGATTATCCCAGCGTTCAACCTCATAATCATTAATTTCCTCTGCCTTATACACCTTAAGATATGCACGTTTTACGACAATGTCATCATCATTAATAATGGTATCAAATCCGCCGATGTGATCGGAATGACTGTGCGTGCCAAGAACAAAATCAAGGGTAACCTTGCCATCATCACCCATAGCATTCGCCTTTAAATATTCAAGCACTCGCTCTTCATATCCTTCAGCCTCCAATTCCTCAAAGCCTCTTGGATTATCATTATCCTCAGCACAATCAACAAGTGCAAATTTTCCATCGCTTTCAATAAGAATAGCATCCGAACTGCCTGTGCTGAGAAAATGAATTCTGTCCTTACTGCCTTCAGCATTTGAAGCTGGCTTAACTTCCACACTGCCTTTAAGTTTTTTATAATCTAAATTAGGTTTGACTATATAAGTCCCCGCAACAGCACCGGCAATAACTGACGCCGTGATTAAAACAGAACCTATAATTTTAACAGACTTATTCATGACATTCTCCTCAAAAATCATATGTTATTACTTTCAAACGGGTACACAAGATTCATTTGTCTACGGCATTCATCCATTATCCTCATACAATCTCTTGTTGCAGCAAAGGGAATATATTCCGATTCCTTTTTGCCCTGCGTAATTTCCTGTGACACTCTTGTAAACTCAGTAAGATAATCCGTTTTGCCATTGAATACCTGTCTGCCGTTCTTATTTTTCAGAACAGCCTTTGATGCCATATGAAAAAACGAAGGTAAAGTAATCGTACCTTCAGTGCCCTTTATTTTACAGTTTTCCTTAAGCCAACAGAGCGACATATTCAGTGTACACTTAAAATTGCCGTAATCAAGCACAACGGTTTCACTTATATCAATACCATTTTTCAGCTTACCTGTACAGGTGATTTTTTCAGGATAGCCAAACAAATTATAACAATATGTTATCGGGTAAATTCCTACATCCAAAAGCGCTCCGCCCGCCGTTTCGGGAGTAAGCAGTCTTGATGTTTTAGGCATAAGAATACCCGGGAACATATAATTTATAACAACATCCCTGACTGTACCTATCGCTCCGTTTACAACCCATTTTTTAACTGTTAAAGCTACATCACTGAACCATGTCCACATAGCCTCGCAAAAATATATATTATTGCTTTTAGCCGCATTTACAAGAGTATCGACATCCTTAACACAAACACCGACCGGCTTTTCGCAAAGAACAGGCTTTCCAAGCTCCATAGCACGAACGGCATAATCGACGTGGGAAGTGTGAGGCGTTGCAATGTATACGCCGTCAACATCGTCACGATTTACTGCACTATCAAAATCATCATAGACAGCAGCGCCGTATTTTAATGCAAACGCTTCTGCCTTTTCAACATTTCTGCTGTAAACAGCGGTAATAACATGATTTCCTCTTATAATATCCCTTGCTGTTGAATCGGCAATACTTCCACTGCCAATATATGCCCATCTGAATTTACCCATATCTATCCCCTGCCTTTATTCTACTATAACATATATGATATTATAAATCCAATAGATAATAAGCATTTCTACTTTAATATCCAAATGGCAATTTATTCTTAAAGTTTAGAACTAATATACTTCAAGTTAAAATTGTATACAAAATTTATCAATATCAGTTGACTTTTATAGTCACTTTTGATAATATAATAACAAAGTAATTATAAACTTTTTATAAACTTTTTTTAGAAATAAGGAGAGAAAATATGAAATACGCACTTGTAACAGGCGCTACAGGCGGACTC
>CAMWPJ010000107.1 GCA_947176035.1 uncultured Clostridia bacterium
AGGTAATACTTATTTTTTATGCTATGCCATAGGAAATTCCTATACAAGTACATTCTACCAACAATATCAGGATAACAAGTCGTAAAATTCTGCACCAACCTTTATAAATAGTATAGCACAAACCATTATGTGACATGTAATACAGATATTTTATGTTAATAGCATTGGAAAAATCTATGCTAATCTGCTTTATACTCCATAAGTGCATTTACATATATTTCACCAAGCTCTGATAACTGCTTATCCTTATTCAGAATATATCCTATTCTCATAGTTTCGTCCTCATCAAGAGGAATAGAAATTATCTCATCGCCCTGAAGATATTTTGGAAAAATACCGCTTGAAATCGTATAACCATTCAGGCCAATCATCAGATTAACAATTGCAGCACGATCACTCACCTTAATACTTTTATCCACTATTTCATTACTGAATAATTCTTCGGAAAAATTTGAAGATTCGTAAGTTCCCTGAACAAAACTGAGTCTTGGATATGGTTTTAAATCCAACAATTTAACTGATGAACAGTTTGCTAACGGATGTTCTTTAGAAATAAAAATATGTGGCTTTGCAGAAAACAATTCATAAAAATTCAAATCATATTTATCAAAAGCTTTTCTTAACACACTTTCATTGCTTTTGCTCAAATAGAGAATACCTAAATCACTGAATCGGTTTCTTACATCTTCTATAATCTGATGTGTTTGCGTTTCATTTAGTATAAACTCAAATCTTTCCTCACCAAACTGTTTAACCAATTCAACGAATGCATTTGTTGTAAAAGTGTAGTGCTGAGTAGAAACACAAAATCTTTGCTTTCTCGGTTGATTGCTTATGTATTTTGCTTCCAAAAGCTCCATTTGCTGAATAACCTGTCTTGCATAGCCAAGAAACTCCATTCCTTCTTTCGTTAATGCAATACCTGCACGGCATCTTTGGAATATTGTAATACCGACTTCATTTTCAACATCTTTAATCGCACCTGAAAGGCTTGGCTGTGAAATATAAAGCATCTTCGCTGCTTCGGTAATAGAGCCTGTTTCGGCAGCAATTATCATATATCTTAATTGTTGCAGTGTCATATTAACCTCCGAAAATTCAATTATTCGCTATTCCGCTAAAATACTTTTCAATGCTTGCTCTTGACTGATCGCACCTTGTATATAATTATTCCTTGCTTCGGTAGCTTTGTCAAGCCATGAATAATAAAGAGATACCGAATTAAGTATCGATTCTAAAAATTATACTGCAAAAAAACAAAAGAGCAGGTCAAACAACTTGCTCTTTTGTGGTGCAGAAGAAGGGACTTGAACCCTCATGAAATTGCTTTCACTAGAACCTGAATCTAGCGCGTCTGCCGATTCCGCCACTTCTGCAGATTAAATTGATACCCTCTAAATTTTACACGGCGAGGATTTCCGAGGCGGAGCATTCGCTTGATCCGCTTATGCCGAATTAAATCAGCAAAAGAATAATAACACAACTTACTTGAAATGTCAATTAAATATGTTACAATATATTCGGTGAAATTATGAAAAAAATTATTTTAGTATCATTATCTTTGATTACAACAGTTTATTCCCTATGGTATGCAAGTCTTGGAGAATTTGCTGGCAACAGTGGTGCACTGTCAAAAATCGGTCTTGAACATCCTGTCTTATTTATTGCCTGGGGAATGCTTACATACACTACACTCTCATTTGGAATTATTTTAGGATTGAAAAAAGCAAAAGATAGATTATTTATAATACTGCTAATTATTGCGTTAATCGGAATGATACTTACATTGTGCTTTGATTTTGATTACGATAAGCATACACAGTATATATTCCACTGTATAGGTTCGCTTACTTTTTCAGCTGTTATGGGAATTACAGTTTTTCTGCTGTTTCTCATCAACAAATCCTATTATCTTACAGCAGCAAGCGGTATTATACTTATTACTGATTTAGTACTGCTGATAATATTTAAGGAGACAGCAATTATTGAACTTGCACCAATATTTTCAGGATATATAATGCTTTGTATTCACAGCTTCAGAAAGGAGAATAAGTACATTGAAATTAAGTAACAAGCTTGAAAATTTGAATTCCTACCCATTTCATATGCCAGGCCACAAAAGAAATAGTGAATTCAATATTATCGGTTCCGTTATTGACATTACTGAGATAGATGGATTTGATAATCTGCATTACCCATCAAATATTATAAATGAACTTGAAAAAGACATTGCAAAGCTTTTTCATTATGAAAGAAGCCTTATTTCTGTCAATGGCTCTACCTGTGGAATATTATCTGCTATATGTGCTGTATGCAATAAGGGCGATAAGATAATTATAGCTAGGAACTGTCACAAATCAGTTTATAATGCCTGTTTTTTAATGGAGCTTGAGGTTATATACATTGAGCCGAAATTTAATGAACTTCTTGGTGTATATGCTGAAATTGAACAGGAAAGTGTTGATACAATTATCAAAGAAAATCAAGATGCTAAAGCGATTGTAATTACCTCCCCAACCTATGAAGGCATTACCAGCAATATTAATTGCCGAATACCGCTTATTATTGATTCAGCACATGGTGCACATTTTGGCTTTGCTGAATGGCTTCCTTTTAGAGCAAATGGTGATATCGTTATTCAGTCACTGCACAAGACACTTCCCTGTCTTACACAGACAGCTGTAATTCATATCAACAATCAAAAATATTTCAACAGAGTTAAAATGTATATGGATATTTTTGAAACAAGCTCACCAAGCTATATTCTTCTCAATTCTGTTGACCGGTGTATTGACTTTTTGAAAAACAGCGAATGTGCATTTAAAAATTATAAAAATTTACTTGATGATTTTTACAGAAAAGCAAGTGCGCTTGATAATATTACCATTCATCAAAATGATGATATTACCAGAATTATTATTTCTGCAAAAGGATACAGCGGAACAGAGCTTTCTGAGCATCTGAGAAAATATGGTATTGAGTCGGAAGGTGCAACACTTAATTTTGTAATTCTTATTTCAACTGTTGCAGACACAAGGACCGGCTTTGATTTGTTACACAAGGCACTTATCAATTTAGAGGTGCGGAAAGACAGCATATCATTCATAAAAAAATTAGCCATACCGCAAAAAAAATGCAAACTAAGTGAAATTGCAAAAACCAAAGAAACACAGCTCAGCGAAAGCATCGGAAAAATATGCGGAGAATATGTTTTTGCTTATCCTCCGGATATACCTATAATAGTACCAGGAGAGTTGATAACACAAGCAGTTATTGACAACATTACGCTTTGCATAAAAAATAACATAAATATAATCTCTGACAGCAACTTGCTCCCCAATAGCATATTGACAAAGACAGAGTTATAATGTAAAATAATGAAAGAAAAAACAAGAAAGAGGTGTTCTTTGTGAAAAGAATTAACACTTTAAGCTCACGCAACCTTTGCGAATCAGCTAAAAAGGGCGGCTGCGGCGAATGCCAGACATCTTGCCAGTCAGCAAGTAAAACTTCTTGCTCAGTAGCTAATCAGAAATGTGAGCAGCTTAAGAAGTAAATTAATTGTTGGGATTTAGGTGGGCTCGCCCCACCTTTTTCTTTGGAGATAATTATGATTCACGCATATAAAATGAATGGATATAATATCATACTTGATCAGAACAGTGGATGCGTTCATTCAGTTGATGAGGCTACATATGATATTATTACTATGTATAATGAAAAAAGTAAAGACGAAATCAAGTCAATCATCCTTGAAAAATACAAAGATGATGACGAGGTTACTTCTGAAGATATCGACCTCTGCTTTGAGGATATCGATGCATTAATTAATGACGGCAGGCTTTTTGCTGAAGATACATTTGAAGCTACTGCAGCTCAGTTTAAAAAAAGACAAGGTATTATTAAGGCGATTTGCCTTCATGTTGCACATGACTGTAATCTGGCATGCAAATACTGCTTTGCCGGCAAGGGTGAATATGACGGACCTAAAGGCTTAATGAGTCTGGAAACAGGCAAGCGTGCACTTGATTTTCTGATTGAGCAAAGTGGTACAAGACGCAATCTTGAAGTTGACTTTTTCGGCGGTGAGCCGCTTCTCAACTGGGAGGTTTGCAAGGCGCTTGTAAAATACGGAAGAGAGCAGGAAAAGAAATTCAACAAGAACTTCCGTTTTACCCTCACCACAAACGGTCTGCTGATTAATGATGATGTGATTGACTTTTGCAACAAGGAAATGGGTAATGTTGTTTTATCACTCGACGGAAGAAAAGTTACAAACGATAAAATGAGAGTGTCCCCTAACGGCAGAGGATCTTACGATTTAATCGTTGATAAATTTAAAAAATTTGCAAATTCACGAAATCAGACAGATTATTATATGAGAGGTACATATACTCATAATAATCTTGATTTTGCAAGTGATATTATTCATATGGCAGATTTGGGCTTTAAGGAACTTTCAATTGAACCTGTGGTTTCTGATCCTAAAGAGCCTTATGCACTCAGAGATGCAGACCTGCCTGCTCTTAAAGAACAATATCAGATACTTGCTGATGAAATGCTCAAACGATACAGAAACGGCAATGGCTTTACATTTTATCATTATATGATAGATCTTGATGCAGGTCCTTGTATCGTTAAACGAGTATCCGGCTGTGGTGTCGGAACAGAATATCTTGCGGTCACACCAAATGGTGAGCTTTATCCTTGTCATCAGTTTGTCGGTGATGAAAAATTCCTGCTTGGTGATATATGGGACGGTATAAAAAACACTGAAGTGCTTGACCAGTTTGAAAAATGCAATGTGTATTCTCATAAGGAGTGTAAGGATTGTTTTGCAAAGCTTTACTGCTCAGGCGGATGTGCTGCCAATGCATATCATACAACAAGCTCTGTAAACGGAGTTTATGAATTCGGATGTGAGCTGCACAGAAAACGCATTGAATGTGCAATTATGCTGAAGGTTGCCGAAGCCGAGGAAGGCTTCAAAGTTGAATATTAATGCAGAACATACTATGATGACAAAATGAGGAGTTTTATAAATGAAAGAAAACAGCAAAAATTTTGATTTTTCTGTTGTTATTCCTATTTATAATGTTGAGGAATATCTGGAGGAAAGCATTCTTTCCGTAATCAATCAGACATATTCTTTTAAAGAGCATATTCAAATTATTCTGGTTAATGATGGCTCTCCGGATAACAGTGAAGAAATATGTTTAAGATATCAGAATCTTTATCCCGAAAACATAATCTATGTTAAGCAGGAAAACAGTGGTGTTAGTACTGCAAGAAATAATGGCTTGCAGTACGCACAGGGAAAGTTTGTTAACTTTCTTGACTCGGACGATACATGGGAAAGCGACGCATTCGAAAAAGTATATGAATTTTCACAGAATAACTCTGACATAGAGGTTTTCTGCTGCAAAATGAGATTTTTTGAAGCATCAACCAAATATCATCCCCTCAGCGGTAAATTCTCTGACGAGCGTGTACGTGTGATTAACATTCAGGATGAGGAGGAATATAATTCGATTCATCTTCACGTTACATCATCTTTCTTTAAAACAGAATTCGCAAAGACAATACAATTTGAAGAAAATATGATTTTGGGCGAAGACGCCCTATTCCTTAACCGTCTTATTCTCAAAGCAAGTAAGTTTGGTGCAATTGCAAATACGCAGCATAACTATAGAAAAAGGCTTCAAAAAACATCTGCTATCCAGACTAAAGAAACTAACATTCGATTTTATGGGGAAACTATTGATAAATTTTATAAGTGTCTTATAAAAGAATCAAAAGAAATATATGGCGAGGTTATACCATATATTCAGACTTTACTTATTTACGACATCGGATGGCGTGTTGGAAATCCGAAACCCAACATTTTATTGCAGGAGCAATTTGACGAATACTGTAATAATTTAGCGAGCGTACTCTCTTATGTTGATGATGAGCGCATTCTTACCAATCAGTTTCACAAATCATTTTTCAGAAAGTCTGCTATGCTCAGATTAAAATATAATAAAGATATCACCACAAAATTCACATATAACGCAAAGAATAAATTTATGTATCTTTGTGATGTTATGATAACAAAAATACCTAAAAATCCGGATCATTGCGAAATATACAGTATTGAACACGAAAACGGCGAGTTGATTGTTGAGGGCTTGATTAAGTCCTGGATCATAGATGCTGACTGCACAACCGATTTTGTGCTTTCTTTTGCCGGTCAGGAGTACCCTACTGAAATGAAAAATTTCCCTCACAGCTATGAGAATACGATGTTCGGGAAAAAATATACACATTACCAATTCATTTCAAGAATTCCTTTTGATGAGGCTTTTAACGAAAAGAGCACACGCTGGATATATCCGCGTCTCTATTTCGGCGATAATAAAACAAATATTGCAATGCATTGCGGCGGCAGAAAAATGTTCAGCACAATTCAATGCCCTGTTGCTTACAATATATTGGATGAATTTTATTATATTCCAACCGAAAAGGGTATAAAATTCGTAAAGCCTGACAATATACAAAAGGCAGAAAAAAAGCTGAGCAAACGCTTTAATAAATGGTTATACAAAATCAATAAACAGGCGGCCTTTATTCGCTTTTTATATCAACTTGTAAAGCCGTTCAAAAAAAAGCCGTTATGGATTATCAGCGACCGAATGGATGTTGCAAATGACAATGGCGAAGTATTTTACCGTTATCTGTGCGAAAAAAATCCGAATGATATTAATTATGAATTTGTAATCAGTAAGGATTCACCTGACGCAGATAAAATTAAGTCAATCGGAAAAACAGTATACTTCAATACATTAAAATATAAGCTTCACTTTTTGCTCGCAGATAAAATAATTTCTTCACAAGCAAACGAAGAAAATCTCAACGCTTTCAAGTATAATGATTATAGATATTATTATA
>CAMWPJ010000108.1 GCA_947176035.1 uncultured Clostridia bacterium
AAATAGGCTGGAGGGCAGTGTACTTGACGGTATAGATGTTTTGCCTGTTAAAAATATTTATGAGGTTATGAAGCATATTTCCGGTGTCGAAAAAATAATACCCTGCTACAACAATGACCTGATTGATGCAGATACAAATTTTAGTGTTGATTTTTCTGATGTTAAAGGGCAGAATGAGGCAAAGCGTGCACTGGAAATTGTGGCGGCAGGCGGTCACAACTGCATAATGGTAGGGCCTCCCGGTGCAGGCAAATCAATGCTTGCCAAAAGAATACCGACAATCCTGCCGGATATGACCTTTGAAGAAAAGCTTGAAACTACTAAGCTCTATTCAATCGCAGGTGCAATACCAAGGGGTAAGGCTATTATTGACAAAAGACCCTTTCGTTCGCCGCACCACACAGTATCAGCACAGGCACTTACGGGCGGTGGAATAACTATCCGACCGGGTGAAATCAGCCTTGCGCACAATGGCGTTATGTTTATGGATGAATTTCCCGAATTTGACAGACGATGTAAGGAATCTTTGCGTCAGCCGCTTGAGGATGGAATTGTGAATATTGCAAGAACCTCAGGCTCTGTTACATATCCGTCAAGTCTTATGCTTGTGGCTGCAATGAACCCGTGCCCCTGCGGCTTTTACGGTCATCCGACGACGGAGTGTACCTGTACACCTGCGGCAAAGAAACGTTATATGGACAAGGTGTCCGGTCCGATACTTGACAGAATTGATATTCATATCGAGGTTACACCTGTTGAATATGACCAGTTATCGTGTAAAACGCAGGAGGAAAGCTCGGCAGAAATCAAAAAGCGTGTTGACAAAGCACGTGCTGTTCAGCAGAAAAGATTTGCAGGAACGGGTATAAGCTGTAATGCAAAAATGACACCGAGAATGACAAAGGAGTTCTGTATCCTTACAGACGATGCAAACAGTCTGCTTAAAATGAGCTTTGAAAGGCTTGGCCTTTCGGCAAGAGCGTATGACAAAATCCTGCGTATGGCAAGGACAATTGCTGATCTTGATGAAAGTGAGCTTATCGAAATAAACCATATTGCCGAGGCGTTGCAGTACCGATCCCTCGACAGAAAGTATTGGAATAATGAAGAAAACTAAACCTAAGGAGTTAAAATAATGGACATCAAAAGGACAATGGAGAATCTGGACAAAAACGGTATCAAGCCGTATTTTGTCGAAACGAAGGAGGAGGTTGTTCCTCTTATAAAAACGCTTATCAATAAGGGCGAAAGTGTATCGAACGGAGGCTCAATGTCTCTTAAAGAAAGCGGTGTATCTGAGCTGTTAGCCTGTGGTGATTATGATTTTATTGATAGAACAGGTCTTGAAGGCGAAGAGCTTAGACAATCATATATCCGTGCATTTGGCTGTGATACCTATTTCTGCTCATCAAATGCCGTTACTGAAAACGGTGAGCTTTATAATGTTGACGGCAATTCAAACCGTGTTGCTTGTATTGTTTATGGTCCTCGTCAGGTTATTATGGTTGTTGGAATCAATAAACTTGTCAAGGATATTAATGAGGCAATCATACGTGTTAAGGAGCAGGCAGCACCGCCTAATACAAAACGTCTTTCCTGCAAAACCCCATGTGAGGTGACAGGTAAATGTATCAGCCTGAATAAGGAAAATTCTATGATTTGTGACGGTTGTGCAAGTCCGCAGCGTATCTGCTGCAACTATGTTGTGTCGGCACATCAAAGACATAAGGACAGGATTAAGATTATTATTGTCAACGAAAATCTTGGATATTAATTATATTATTTATGGGCGATTTATTAATCGCCTGTTTTTATGTAAATGTAAGAAAATATTAATAAATGAATAAGCCTTAGTGTGATATAATTAAGAAAACTTTAATGCAAGGGGTGAAGCTGTGAATATTTTAGTTCTTGATGATGAAAAGGAAATTGCTGATTTAGTAGAGCTTATTCTTAAAAATGATGGCTATGCTGTTCATAAATTCTATAATTCAAAGGATGCACTTGATTGCATTGAAAATGAAAAGCTTGACTTGGCGGTGCTTGATGTTATGCTGCCGGATATTGATGGCTTTTCAATACTCAGAAAAATCAGAGAAAAGCATACATATCCTGTTATCATGCTGACTGCTAAGGTGGAGACTACTGATAAAATCACAGGACTTTCCTATGGTGCTGATGATTATATTACAAAGCCGTTTGAGCCGATTGAGCTTTTATACAGGGTTAAAGCACAGCTTAGAAGGTATATGGATTATGATGCGGACAGCAACAGCGAGACTTATAGTTATGCAGGACTTTTTCTTGATAAGGACAAGCATATCTGTAAACTCTTTGACAAAGATGTTGATCTCACCCCGACCGAATTCAATATCTTATGGCTGCTTTGTGAAAATGCAGGCAAGGTTGTCAGTTCAGAGGATATTTTTGAAAATGTATGGGGTGAAAAATATCTTGATTCAAATAATACGGTTATGGTTCATATACGTCGAATAAGAGAAAAGCTTAATGAACCGGCAAGAAATCCAAGGTTTATCAAAACAGTGTGGGGAGTAGGATATAAGGTTGAGAAAGGATAGCATACATTTTAAACGTGATATATTTAAAAATTGGCTGATTTCATTTATCGTCGTATCAATAGTATATTTTATATTTGTATATTTGGGCGTAAGTCTTTTTAAGGAAATATATTACGAGTATATTTTAAATAATATTTCTCTTGATTTTGCAGCAGTTATAAGTGAATATTATATATTTGTTTTCCTGATAATTTATGTTATGCTCATTATTATGCTTGCTCTGCATTTTATGATGAAGACAGCAGGCTATGTTGAAAAAAGCTACAAGGCAATTTCAAATCTTACTAATGAAAAAAGAGAGAATATAAATTATCCTAAAATAATGGATAATTTTAAAATTAAGGTGCTTGAGGTCGAGAATGAGCTTTTGTTCAAAGAAAGAGCAGCTCGAGAGGCGGAGCAGAAAAAGAATGATTTGATTGTTTACCTTGCACACGATTTAAAAACACCGCTTACATCTATAATCGGTTATCTCAATCTTTTGCAGGAGTCGCCGGATTTACCTGTGGAGTATCGTGTAAAATACACAGGTATTACTCTTGATAAGGCATACCGTCTTGAACAGCTTATTAATGAATTCTTTGACATTACACGCTTTAATCTGCAGAGTGTTGTTCTTGAAAATAACAGGGTTGATTTATCTATGCTTTTGAATCAGATTATTGAAGAATTTTACCCTGTATTTGCACAGAAAAACATTACTGTCAAAACAAGTATTGCACCAAATATTACATTGATTGCAGATGCTGACAAGCTTGCAAGAGTATTTGACAATCTTCTGCGAAATGCGGTTAATTATAGCTATTCCGATACACAGCTGCGGTTGTTTGCAAAGGCAGATGAGCAGTTTGCCTATATTTGTGTCAGAAACACAGGTGATGAAATACCAAAGGAAAAGCTTGATTTGATATTTGAAAAGTTTTTCAGAGCAGACAGTGCAAGGGGCACACAAAACGGCGGTGCAGGCTTAGGGCTTGCAATAGCTAAGGAAATTGTTGAACTGCACCACGGCACAATAAGTGCTAACAGTAATAAGGATTTTACTGATTTTATAGTAACTCTTCCGCTTAAAATGTAAGAAAATATTAATAATTTTGCTATATAAGCTTAAAGTATAAAACCTCTCTTTGATATATGATATTTAGGCAGTGACTGCTCATTACATATATTAAAAGGAGGTTTTTGTATATGTCAAACATATTCAGAAAAAAAGTATTTGGTTTATTAATTTTATGTGTAATTATAGTGTCATTATTTATTGCGTTCAAGGTTACAAGTGATGCAATAAATAACGATGGATTTTCTGAGCCAAAATCAGCTTCATCTGAATCGACCTTAGCTTATAATGAGGCGTATGATAAGGTGAAAAATTACGCAGATAAAAATGACTATTCGATTGACGAATACCCGGACTCGCTTATTAAACTTTTGGCAAAAGCACCTGAAAGTGAACAGTTTGTTTTGGAATATCCCAAAGAAAAGGGTCAAAATCACAAGGTAAATATGAAAAAATACAAGAATTGCGAAAGTGTTCCGCTATTTATCCAGTGGGATACGCAGTGGGGCTATGCTCCATATGGTAATGGTATTGTTGGACTTGACGGCTGTGGACCAACCTGCTTATCAATGGTAGCAGTGTATTATTTGCAGGATACCAAGCTGTCACCTGATTATGTTGCTCGCTTTGCCGATAAAAACGGATATTATGTTGATGGCGTCGGCTCTTCGTGGGCGCTGATAAGTGAGGGCGGTAAAAAGCTTGGTCTGGATGTGCAGGAAATACCGCTTGATGAAAATGTTGTGAAAAATAATCTGCAGCAGGGAAGAGCAATTATTTGTTCTGTAGGTGAAGGCGATTTCACAACAAAAGGACATTTTATTGTGCTTACGGCCTATGATAATGGCGAGATAACAGTTAATGATCCCAATAGCTATAGAAATTCCGAAAGGAAATGGACTTATGAAAGATTAAAAACACAGATAAAGAATATGTGGGCAGTGAGTTGAATTTCGACGTAATTTCAGTATATTCCACGCTTCGTGGAATTCTTCTTTTATCCGTGCATTGTGTTTTTTCGGCTCATCTGCTACAATAATAACACAGGAGGGATAGCCGTGGATGCAAAAACAACGGGCAGGATAATTAATGCCAAACGAAAAGAAAAAGGACTTACTCAAATACAGCTTGCCGAGCTGCTTAATGTCAGCAACAGGGCAGTATCAAAGTGGGAAAACGGAGATGGTTTTCCGGATATAACCTTGCTGCCGATAATATCGAAGGAGCTTGATATCACAATTGATGAGCTTTTAACAGGAATAAAGCCTGAGCCGGTTATTAAGGTGGTTGAAAGCAGTGTGAGTAAAAAGGATAAGCTGATTAATGATTTTAAAATCGGATTTGTAGCATCGCTTTTTATGGCGATTTTCGCAGCACTTCTCGGCAGTATAACCGAACTGTATTGTATATGGGCATTTCCGATTTTGTTTTATACGCATTGGGAGATTATGTTTGCAGCAGTCTCGCTTTTCTCAATTGTTGTCGGCAACCTTGTGTTTTTTGTATCAATAACAAGACTGCACCTTCAGTTCTCTAAAATTGAAATAATAAATCTGTCAGCAAGAAAAGGACTTATATTGATTGCAACCTCAGTTATTTTTCCTCTGATAATGTTTGCGAGAATTATTGATGTTTCACGCTGGGGATATTTCACTCCTTACATTATGATTGCTATAACGGCTGTTCTGGTATTTATCATTATAAAAGGATATAAGAAAATAAAGGGTATTGGAAATGAAAAAATCAACGAAAATAATTAAACTGTTGCTTCAGGCCGCATTAATCGTTGTCGGCGGATATTATTTGTTTATGTTTGTATGTCCTGTATTTCATATGATATCAAATATAGGTAATATTCTTGGTGCGGCTATGTCACTGTGTGCAATTCTTGTTGGAATATTTATGAACAGATTAATTGAATTTTGCAAAAAGCATTATATAACTAAAAAGGGAAAATTATTTCTTAACACATTCTTTACTTTGTTTGCAATAGGGCTGATTTGTTTTTCATTGGCGCTTGGCAGTGTTGTAACCTCAGCGAAAACCACAGCTGATAATCAGCAGACTATAATTATTCTTGGCTGTGCTGTTCGTGGTGAGACTCCAAGCTTCACACTTCGCTCAAGAATAAATGCTGCCTGTGATTATCTTATGGAGAATCCTCAGAGTGTAGCAATACTTTCGGGCGGACAGGGAAATAATGAGGATATCAGCGAGGCTCAGTGTATGTATAATATTCTTACTGAAAACGGAATAAGTCCTGACCGACTTTATCTCGAGGATAAAAGTACTAACACTGGTGAAAACATTGCGTTTTCCAAAAATATTATTGATGAATATAATTTGAGTACAGAGATTGCGGTTGTATCATCTGATTATCATTTGAAAAGGGCAAAAATGATTTGTACAAAAAACGGGTTTGAAAATGTGCATACAATTACGGCACCATCAACTTATTTTGATAAACCGACTTTTTATTTAAGAGAGGTTTTGGGTGTGGTTAAGGAGTTTTTATTTTAAGGATGTGATGATTATGCAAATAAAAGCAATTGCCAAAATCAAAACTGATATGCCGGACAAGTTCGGCATCCCACGCCAAAGCGGAATTGTTGAAGAACTTATTGGCATAATAATATTTGAGCCGGAGTATAGGGTCAAGGAAGCCTTGCGGGGAATAGAGGAATTTTCACATCTTTGGCTCTTATGGGAATTCAGTGAAAATAAGCGTGACTCTTGGACTCCTACTGTTCGTCCGCCAAGGCTCGGCGGCGAAAAACGCAAGGGTGTTTTTGCTACACGCTCGCCATTCAGACCCAATCCAATCGGGATGTCCTGCGTTAAGCTTGAACGTGTTGAATACACAAAGGATTATGGTCCTGTTATCTATGTAAGTGGTGTTGATTTAATGAATGACACACCGATATATGACATTAAGCCATATATAACCTATACAGACAGCAGACCTGATGCTGTGCAGGGCTTTGCTGAGGACTATAAGGACTATGCCTTAGATGTTATATGTAATGAAAATCTGCTTGATATGATACCGAAAAGCAAACAGTCAGGCTTACTGGGGATTCTAAGACATGATCCCCGGCCTGCATATCAGAATGATCCTGACAGGATTTATGGTGTAAGATATATGTGTTTTGATGTTCACTTCAGAGTTCAGGATAAAATACTGACAGTTATTGATATAAAAAAAGTGCAGGACTGAATTGGTCCTGCACTTTTTCTCTAATAATTATATTTTTTCTTATTTGTAATAAAGAAGATAAT
>CAMWPJ010000109.1 GCA_947176035.1 uncultured Clostridia bacterium
TTATTATTTAGCGTAGTATGTATAAAAGAAGCAATACAAAAATATTAATAATGCATAATTATTTTTACTTGACATATAGTTTTTTTCGATATATTATATATAATTAAAAGGGGACAACTATATCTATTGCAGGGTCAGATGTATCTTGTAGTGTTCTTTTGTATTATGGAGGTTATTAAGTTTATGAAGAAATCAAGCTCTAAAAAGTTTTTTGCATTATTGCTTTCAGCAATAATGCTGGTTACCAGCATTCCATTTGCGGCGTTAACCGTAATGGCGGCTAATACTGATTTATCTTCTCTTACTGCTGCTATGGCTGCATATGAGGGGAAAATGGATGGTACAGTATATCAGAATATGAAGCCTGCATATGATGCTTATGTCAAAGCAAATCAGGCATATGATGCAATTGTTTACGGTGATACTAAAACCGCTATTGATGTAAATGCTTTAGCAAGTGATCTTACAAATAAAACAAATGATTTGACACCGTGGACCCCGGCTACAGGTAATGTAACCGCTGCAGCTGATGGTTCTTATGAGAAATCATCTTTAGCCAATAATCAAAGGATGTCAAATATTCTTTACACATATGGTGTAGGCTCAACTTCTTCACATGCCACAATTGCGCACGACAGACGTGGTGTTCAATTTGGTTCAATTGTATTTTTGTATGATGGAATAAATGATTGTATTTGTCCGGTAAATGTGTATAAATACAAAAGCAACCAAGGTCAAACCCTTGAAACAGCCTATGTTACAACTGATGGACTGACAACAAACACATATTGGTATGGTGTAAGAACCTCAGCAGGTTATTGCAGTGATTCTTCTTATAGAGTCAGATATGAGGGCAACGGAGCCGATGGTCAAAACTATAATCATCAAGCCGGTTCAGCAACCTATTATTTTACAGGTATGATACAGTATACTGGTGGTGAAAATGGTTTTTCAAATTATTTAAGAAAATTTGATTCTACTGATTGGCATATGAGTTATATTAGTACTAAAGTATTTGGTGGATATAACACAAATGAAAGTGCTGGTGATGGAAGCTTTTCTACTCCAATTTACGTAGTTAATTATAAAGCTCTTATTGATGCCGTTGATTCTACAAAGGTTCCTGCAAATGTAGAGAATTATAAAGAAGGCGGTATTTCAGCATGGATTAGTGCTATTGATAATGCAACATCATATGATCCTAATAGTGATTTTGCTGGCATTACCACTGACACTTCAAATTTGGAGAATGCTGTAAACAATTGCAGTAATAATATTGCAAATAAAATCTCTGCTGTTAATAATGTTACTGCAAAAGCTGATTCAGTATATGAACCGCTTAGAGAAGCAATTCAAAAATATGCATCAATCGAAGAAAATCCTTGTTTTTCAAAGGCGTTTCTGAGTACTTATGAAGCTGCTCTTGCAAATGCACGTGCAGCAATGGCAAATGTTTACGATGTTAATTCTTATACTGACAAATATAATAATACTTCAATTCAGGATATAGCAAAAGCTCTTGGAGATGCTGTAGCAGATCTCAGTAAGCCTGAAAACATGGTGCATTCAATATATAAATTTGCGCATTTTGATGATGCTAATAAAGATCTTGGCTGGTTTAACTGTGCTGTCGATTTTGACAATCATATTGATGTTGTGTCAGCAGACCTTTCGGCATACAACGCACTTGCTATGGTTTATAGTACATTAGATGTTGCGAAGTATGACAATGCTGCTGATATAAGAGAAGCATATGATGCATTTTCAACTCTTGATAACGAAGAAACATCAAATCCGGAAGCATTGATTAACGCACGTATTTCAAATCTTCTTAATGCTGTAAATGAAAACAATAGCTCAGAAAATAAAAAACAGTACAATGTCACATTCAAAGTTGTTGTAGATGGTGTTGAAAATACTGTCTTTGCTGATGAATCTGTAGATTATGGCAAGATTAAGGATATTATAGTTCCTTCAGAATATCAGGCAGAAAATGTTGTGTCTAAGAGCTGGGTTGTTACCTTTGAGGATAATAATACTTCAAAGGCTATGACAGTTGATGCGTATTCTTATCCGCTTCTTGTTCAGCAAAATACAACAATCACTGCATATTTATCAACTGATGCTAATGTTATTACTATTCTCAATCAGTATGGTAATGTAATGTATCAGTTCCCTTCAAATGGTCAGGAGATTACATTTGAGGGCAATGATGTAATTATTGATGGTAAGTCTTATAACGTGCCTAATATGCCTTATATGCCTGTCACCGGATTTACTGTTAACGGCAATCCTGCTGAAACAATTATAGCAGATTCACCAATAGTTATTTGTCCTGTATTTGAGAATACAGCCGATGTAACTTATGCTATTACAATGGATGGTGTAACAATTGCCGATGATGTTAAATATGATCAGAGGATTAAGGTAACTTCAGAAAATGCAGATGCGAAGGGTATTGCAGTTTTTGAAGACGGTAAGTATTCAATCGTATCTTATTCAAATGCGTATAGCTTTTATGCTAACCGCTCAATGAATTTCTATACTGTAGTAACAGAGGATAGCAAGTATACTGTAAATGGTACTGTAATTACTGATCCGCTTGATATCTACAGCCTTGATAATTCATTGCCATTTGTATACAGTGCAGGTGCTATTACTCCTGATGGTAAATTTACAACCTTCAGCTCGTTTACAAAAGCGATTCCTGCAGATGTAACAGTTATTGAGGTAGGTACAATTTATTCAAGAGATAATCTTGGCGAAGCCGACTTTAAGCTCAATAACGATAATGATGCTGTTTATCAGTCTGTAAGTAAAGGCCAGGTTGATTTTAGTAATCAGTATTCTCTTACAATGTCTGCAAATACACTTGCAAAGGGCACTGTTTATACAAGAGCGTATGTAAAGTATACTTACAATTATAATGGTACTGAGATTACAGCTATAGCGTATGGTAATATTTGCTCGTCAGATATTACAGGAGCATAAGTAGGGAGGAGTAGATATGAAAAAATTATATGAAACTCCTGAAATGGAGATTGAAAAATTTACTTGTTCAAGTAACTTGCTTACAACCTCTGATGGTCAGGGTGGTTTTGACCAGGAAATTGAATTCTAATAATACAAATAAAAAGGACAGTCGTCAATTTCGACTGTCCTTTTTATTTGTATCTTCAGCAAAGGCTAAATCAGTGGCAAATTGGTGGTTTTGATTAAAATAATTTGTTAATCTCATTCAAAACCATTTTTTTATTTGCTGACCATAGCGGAGCAACAAGGTCCCTTTTTGCTCCGTCACCTGTCAATCTGTGAATTACAATATTTTTGGGTATAATATCAACACATGATTTTATAATATCCAGGTATTCCTCAAGCTCAAGTGTATTGAATTTTCCGTCTCTGTAATCCTTCTCAAGGTCTGTATTTCTAAGTACATGCAACAACTGCAGCTTGATTCCATTTGCACTGCTTTTGCATACATAGTCAACCGTTTCAAGCATATCTGCCTTTGTCTCATTCGGTAATCCGATTATAATGTGAACAACAATATTTATCCCGATTTTCTTTAAATTCTCAACTGCCTTGTCATATACATCAAGTGTATATCCGCGTCTGATATATTTTGCACTTTCTTCATGAATTGTTTGCAGGCCAAGCTCAACAAAAATCGGCTTTATTCTGTTGAGTTCATCAAGCAATTCAAGCACCTCATCCCCAAGGCAGTCAGGTCGTGTCGCAATTGAAAGTGCCACAATATCCTTGTGATTTATTGCCTCATAGAACTTTGCTCTGAGTACCGAAACAGGTGCATAGGTATTTGTGAAAGCCTGAAAATATGCAATATATTTTCCGCTTTTTATCTTCTTTGAAACTCTTTCCTTTCCTTCTTCAATCTGTTGTGTGATTGATAGGGAAGAGCACTCAGCAAAATCTCCGCTGCCACCCTTGGAACAGAAAATACAGCCCCTTGTGTCAAGTGTTCCATCACGGTTGGGGCAGGTAAATCCTGCATCAAGACTCAGCTTGTAGACCTTTTCACCAAAGGTGTCACGCAAGTAATTATTCAGACTGTAATATTTCATAAAAGTCCCTCAGGCTATTCTTATTTCCGCATACTAATGACGTGATTTTATTGGCATCAAGTTTGTCTTTTTCAAAGGTATATGCCTCTCCGCCGGCCTCGCTAAGTATCAGCGATGCACCTGCCCAATCCCAAGGACGCAGTATCATTTCATAGTAGAGGTCAGCCTTGCCGCTTGCAACATAACATATGTCGAGTGCTGCAGAGCCACCGCGTCTTACTTCAATGGCTTTGTAAAATATCTTTTCAGTCAGCACAAAGGTTTTGTGTGCAAGCTCATGCTCATATGGGCACGTGCCGAATAACACAAGGCTCTTGTCAATACCGCAGTCAGATACATGAATAGGCTTGCCGTTTAAAAAAGCTCCCTTGCCTTTTTCTGCATAAAACATATTGTTCAAATCAGGATCAAGCACAACACCTATAAGCATTTCCTTATCTTTGGCAAGTCCAACGCTTATTGCACTATGCTGAAAGCCTTTGATAAAGTTTGTTGTGCCGTCAATAGGGTCAATAATAAAGCACCAGCCGTCAGTCAGCTTCTTGTTGTCATCACCCTCTTCACCAAGAAACTGACAGTCAGGAATTACCTTTTTCAGCTCTGTAAAAAGAAAATCCTGTATCATCTTATCATATTTAGTTACAAGGTTTACTGCTGAGCCTTTGTCCTCAATATCTAAGTCATCACCAGCAGCTTTGTATATTTCACCTGCTTTGCGTACTATGTCTATTATTTTGTTTATCATACTAATCACCATAGCCTTTCAGGCTACAAATCATTCATAAAAAAATCGTCAACACCCTGCTGTAGCCTGACAAGGTGTTAATGGTGATTACCGCCATCTCAAAATTATGCCACAGGTAAATTTTGAGGGCAATATAATCGTGATAGTGTGATTTTTCACACTATCATCCCCGCCTTGTATTTTAGCACAGTAATGATTTGGTTACAACATTAATATTACAACATTGTAATGGAAACACAGATTAAAATATGATAAAATGAAAGCGAGGTGATCGTATGAAAATTTTTGTTTTAGAGGATGACGATGCTATCGGTATCGGTCTGACATATTCACTTGAAAACGAGGGTTACGAGGTTACATTGGCCAAGTCAGTTAGTCAGGCAGTGGAAATAATTTCGGGTGATACCTTTGCATTATACCTTCTTGATTTAACTCTGCCGGATGGCAGTGGATATGATGTGTGCAAAAAAATAAAGGAAATCGGCGATTTGCCTGTTATTTTTCTTACCGCTTATGATGACGAGGTTAACGTTGTTATGGGCTTTGATTTAGGTGCAGATGATTATATTACAAAGCCTTTCAGACTTAAAGAGCTTTTGGTGAGAATCAAAAGTGTGCTCAGGCGATATAATAAAGACTCAGCTGACGGAATAATAAAAATTAAAGATTTAATAATTAACACCAATGAGGCTAAGGTTTATAAAAATTCTCATGAAATAATTTTGACTGCTATGGAATATCGTTTGCTTTTAATTCTGCTCCATAACAGGGGGAAGGTTTTGTCACGCAATCAGCTGCTTGAAAATATATGGGATATTGACGGTGATTTTGTTGAGGATAATACCCTGACTGTTTATATTAAAAGACTCAGAGATAAAATTGAGGAGGAGCCGACAAAGCCGCAGCTTATCAAAACCGTGCGCGGTCTTGGCTATGTAATTGAAAATGATAAATAGAGATGTTAAGTTGACACTTGTAATCGGTATAGCATTAACGCTTGTTATGTCTTTAATATGCTTTTTTGTTGAGCCATGGTGTGCAATGATATGTTTTCTGCTTGGTATTTCGGTAACAGGTATCTTTTTTTATTTCACCAAAAAAAGATATGAAAAGCTTGGGGAGCTAAATGTTTATCTGTCACTTGTTTGTTCGGGCAAATATGATTTGGATATATCTGATAATACCGAGGGAGAGCTGTCTATTTTAAAGAATAATCTTTACAAGGTAATAACGCTTTTGCGTACACAAAATGAAATGCTGGAAAAGGATAAGGTGTACCTGGCCGATTCGCTTGCCGATATTTCACATCAGTTAAAAACGCCGCTTACTTCAATGATGGTTATGACTGATTTGTTAAAGAGTGAACAGCCGGCAGAGAAAAAGACAGAGTTTATTGATATTATCGAATCTCAGCTTGATAAAATGAAATGGCTGATAACAAATCTACTCAAGCTGTCAAAATTAGATGCGGGCACAGCAGAATTCAAGGTTGAAGAATTTTCACTAAAGTCTGTGCTTAGTGACAGCTTAAAGCCGTTTTTGCTTACGCTTGATTTAAAAGGTATATCACTTGTGAATAATGCTGACGATTTTGTTATCAAGGGTGATGTTAATTGGACAACCGAGGCTTTTGAAAATGTTATTAAAAATTGTATAGAGCATACAGATAAAAATGGTATGCTGACTATTGAAACAAATCATACAAGTATTTATGATACGGTTATTATTAAGGATAATGGCTGCGGCATTACAAAGGAGGATTTACCCCATATTTTTGAACGCTTTTATCATGGTAAGAATTCCTCAAGTGACAGTGTTGGTATAGGTCTTGCACTTGCAAAAACAGTTTTTGAAAAGGAACACGGAATTATAACTGTAACAAGTGAAGAGAATGTCGGAACGGAGTTCGAAGTGCGTTTTTATAAAGCTATAGTATAAATTATTGTTTATTTAAATTATGTCTTTTTCCGTTATACAGCGTTATTGAC
>CAMWPJ010000110.1 GCA_947176035.1 uncultured Clostridia bacterium
TAATAATTTATTGCATAGAAAGCAGGCAGAGTTAATCTGCCTGCTTTCTATGCTCATTTAATTAAAGCCTTATATCTTCTCTTTTATGGCTTTATACCATTCCTGAGCGTGGATAGTCTCTTTACGCTTACCATTTTTACCATTGTTATTATGACGGTAGAAATCGTCCTTATCACCAAGATTCCATACACATTTATTCCATACATACTGTGCTTTTTCCTTAGCAGTCATAGCAAAGGTAAACGGTCTGTTATTTTTAATCTCGTCATAGGTTGGAGTTACGAGACCTGCATTAACACCCTTAACCTCACTTGCAGAAATAACTGCTATATCGCTGTCATAAGGAAGTGTAACTGTTTTTGCACCTTTAACATCAAGTGACACAAGCCAGAGATAAAAGCCCTGTGCAACAACATCCTTGCCATTCTTATGGCTGTGGGTTGCCTCAAATCCAAGCTTGCCCGACTTGATATAAGCAGTCTCACCGAAATCATACAAATCCCAACCTGCAAAGCGTTCATTTGCACTGTTGATTTCTGCTGTATGGGACATATTATCTACTATAAATTTAGCCGCACGGTCTTTATCGATTGCAGTACAAAGTAAGATGAGTCTTTCCGTACCATCTGAAATTTGTATAGTCTGACCATTAGCCGTGAGTGCATTTTTGCCGTCCTTATGAATTACAAAGTCAATACCGCCTGAAGTGATTTTTTCGGGAATAAGCTCATAAGGAATTGTTAAATCAAAGTCTGCTGTGTCACCCTGTTTCGTTATGATGCTCTTATCAAAATCAAGTGAGACAGGAGTGCAGACCGCCTTTTTACCCTTAGCTGATGATGGTTTTAAGGTGAGTGCAAAGCTCTTGATTTCATATGGCTTAAAGCTTGTTACAAGTCTGCCGTCAACAACCTGTGCCTCAGCCTTATATTCCTCACTTGCATAAATTTCACGTGCAGATTCAATACCCTCGCCGAGTGTAAGTGTAAGATTTTCGATTGTATTTTTTGTACCCTCGTTAAGACGAACAATGATTTCATCGCTGTCCTCAGCCTTTTTAATTGCACGGATGATTACATCGTTTGTTGAGATATCGCCAAATGAGTATTCTGTTGCGAGAACACCATCATGCTTATCTGTCTCATAAGCGGTCATAGGTGTTACAAACTGTCTTGCCTCAAGCTGCGTAGCTGCACCTACTGTACCGCTGTGGCTGAATACTGCATATGAATATCTGTTAAGTCCTAAATCCATAAATGACTGCATTGAGTCGATTCTGTAATTGCGTTCAGGAGTATGAAGAACTGTCATTCTAAGGGTGTTATCCTTAAACTTATCCCAGCCGTATTTACATTCACTGAGAATTGAAACACCAAACTCGCCTGTTTTATCCGTAATATCTGCCCATTTCTGTGCAGGAACCTCAAAGAGCTTCTGGCTCATATTTTCGCGCTCAATAGCACCGAGACCAAGGTCGAAGGTAGCCTTATAATTATCACAAGTAAAGGCAAACTTATTTTTAGCCATTGTGCGAAGTGACTGCCACTCAATTTCAGAATAGACCTCAACAATATTTGAGTTGTCAGCAAGAGCGACAATATTTGTAAATATACTCCTGTCATCCTTCTGTACAACCTTAAATGCAACACGTGCCGGACCATTTTCGATAATATCAATTGAAACGATTTCAGGCATTCTGTCGGCAGGCTTATTTGCCTGCTCATAGTTCATTTCCCAAGCCGGCCAATCCTTTGAGCCTGTATAATTGAACAGACCAAGTGAAATCGGCTCACTGAGGATTTCTTTATTACCGAGTTCCTTGTCAACAATTGAGGCGATATTACCGCGTCTGTTAAGTTCAACAATGTACTTCTGATTCTCCATCGTCAAATCATAGATTGAGATATTGCTTTTAACAGCACAGGGCTTGTCACTCGGTCTGAAATCATAAACACGTGTGCCAAGGCTCTTAACATCAGCAATAAAAATAATCTCTGCCGCACCATTTTTAATGCTGTTTACCTGCGATTTAACCTCTTTACCCTTATCGTCATAAACGCGAATGAACTGCTTTTCTGTATTGCGTAGTTTTACCTTTACTGCACCCTTACGCTGAGCTTCAACAGGGTTGAAGACCATTATAGGTGTACCCTTACAGAAATCTGTTTTCATAAGACCGGCTACTGAAGCAGCAGATGCCTCAAGCTCGGTTGTAAACTGATTCATCGAAAGTGCAAGATCATTCCATGAACGTCTGTAAACACGCTGGCATGATGTACCCGGCATATCATCATGAAATTGATGTGCAATTATTCTCTTCCATGCACGGGTTATAGCGTTACGGTTATAATCTGCTGTACCAAGATAATCTGCCATAACACCACTGCGTTCTGCGATGTCAGCAAGCTCCTCGCTGCGTCTGTTCCAGCGCTTACCAATTGCACGTGAGGTATAGCCGCCTACAGCGTGATTCTGCATAACAAGCTCGTTATTCCATACAGGCAATTTAGCCTTTTGCTCGTCTGTAAAATTCTCCTCAATATCATGATAAATTTCATCAGCAGATGCCGCAACAACCTCGATATCGTTATCTGAATTCTTCTTAATTTCATTTTCAACAAAGGCGATTGTCTCTTCCTTAGGAGCACCACCCCTGTCACCTATTCCGTGAAAAATGTATGTCCAGTCAAGGTCATACTTCTCATTCTCTTTGAACTTATCTAAAACAAAATCCCAATCACGAAGCTTTTTGAGTGTGAAATAGTAATCATGAGGATTAACACTTGCATAAACCTGCTCACCATCAACACCCTGCCATTTACCGATATCAAATGGGGTTCCGTAAGCACTGCCCCATGCCAGCTTTTGTGTAGTGAAGCCCATAAGATTTGAATGGTGCATAATGCTTGGGAGTGCCCAACCAAAACCAAAGCAGTCCGGCAAATAGATATCAACCGAACGCTTGCCGAAGGTCTTGTCAAAATATGAATTACCGATGAGGATATTTCTGAACAAAGCCTCCGGTGATGGAATATTAACATCACCATTTTCATAAGCAGAACCGCAGACATTCCATCTGCCCTGCTTTACATAATCTTTCATTTTTTCAAAAAGCTCAGGATAATATTCCTCCATAAGCTCATAACGGTATGTACCTTCGAATGAGAAAGTATATGTAGGATATTTTTCAAACATTTTGAAATTATCAACAAGTGTATTGTAGATATATTTGCTTACAGTTTCCTCAAAATCCCAGCTCCATACAGTATCAAGATGAGCAGTTGCTACTGTATAAATTTTCTTATTTCCAGCCATTGCTATACTCCTTATTATGTTCAATATATTCTTCGACAAGCGCACACGCAAGTGAATATGAATTTACAAGCGGATGCAGTGTGAGTGCCTGAATTGCGACACTTTTATCTTTATTCCTGATAGCCTTTGACGAAAGACGCTCATATATTTTTACTCTTCGGATAAGCTCAAGATTCTGCTCGTCAACCTCGCCGATATAGTGCGGTGTACAGCCATTCGAATTCACATCACAGGTGATTTCAACAACATCATCTGCACGCAGACCTTCAATTGAATTTTCGTTAGGAATACACATAATCATTGTGCCTGTTGTGCCGCTCTGAGCATTCTCAATAAACTTAAGAGCAACACCTGCATAACCGCCGTCATCCTCTTCATAAATATTGAATTTCCATGGTGCAGTACGTTTAACGCCTGTTTCACTTGCCATATAGCTGCCCTCACGCATGCCATACCATTTATTGAACACCTCAAGACAGCCTTTAAAATCATTTTCAACATCCATTTGGGAAAGCTCAGCAGTCATATTTTTATTGATATCCCTTATCTGCTCACCACGGGTTTTATCTGCATTCAGGATATTCTCTACAGCCTGCTCACGATAGTAAAAATAGTATAGATATTCGTTTAAAACCGCTTTTCTGTCGCGCAGAAGCTCCTTTGAAAAATAACGCATATCAGAATTCTTATAGGCATCGTCATTCTCGATAAGCTCCGGCATAATTTCCTTACCGCAGAGCTTAATACTTTTGAAATAGGATAAATGATTCAGACCATAAACCTCACCGACAATATCATCGGGTGATTCACCATAGAGGAGTGCAAAGGATCTCAGCATGCCTGATGGAGCATCACAGATGCCGTAGGTAAAATCATAACCCATATCACGCAGGGTCTGTGATACAACACCTGCAGGATTGGTGAAATTGAATACCTTTACATCCTTTTTGGAATACTTTTTGATAAGCTCGCAATATTCAGCCAAGGCAGGTACACTTCGCATAGCAAATGAAAAGCCTGCTGCACCTGTTGTCTCCTGACCAAGAACGCCTTTATTAAGAGCAATGCGTTCATCCTTGGCACGCATATCATCCTCACCTACACGGATAGTTGTTATAACATAATCTGCATCCTTTACAGCCTCTACAGCATCTGATGTAAGGCTGAATTTCATCTCCGGGCAAAGCAGCTTCGCAACATGTGCTGCCATGCCGCCATATATTCTTAGCTTCTGTTCATTATTATCCATAAAACAAAGCTCATCAATATGCAGACGCTGTGCCTTCTGTGCAATACTTTTAGCAAGGAACATTGAGCGGACTCCACCGCCGCCGATTACAGTAATTTTCATTTTAAATTATACACCCCTTTATAAAAATGAATAAATATTTATTTTTCTATATTCGCAATCTTAGTATTTACTTTAATGATTTCACTGTAAATACTGTCTGCAAATTTCTTTACTCTGTTATATGTATAAAGACCATTCTGCTCCTGCTCTATATCATAAAGCTGAGTATAGCAAAAGCCAAACATTTTTTCATTAGAAATCAGTGCGTCGGTAAGACCGCAGTAACGCTGTGCAAATTCCTCAGGTGTTTTTACATTTTCGCCATAGCCCCAGGATTTAACACTTTTATCGCTCTGCCACTTTATTCCGCCGTATTCACTGACAAAAACAGGCTGACCACCGTACTTCTGACGATTTGGATTATCAATAAGCACGTGCTCATACAACACATCATCAGTTAAAAGTTTGTCGAAATTCTTTTTGAATAGTACAGGGTCATAGTTATAATCGTGAACATCATAAATATCTGTTTTAACGTGGAAATTACCGCTTGTATCGATACAGGGTCTTGTTTTGTCAACCGCTTTTGTATAGTCATAAACTACAGAAAGCAATTCGTTTTTCTGCTGTCTGCCTCTATAGTCCCAGGTCTCGTTAAACGGACACCAGCCTATTATTGAAGGATGGTTAAAATCACGATTTACAGCCTCTGCCCATTCAGTCAGAAATGCTGCAAGTGCTGCATCTGACGAATAATCAAGTCCCCAATTGGCATATTCGCCCCATACAAGATAACCCATTTTGTCACAGTGGTATAAAAATCTCGGCTCGAAAACCTTTTGGTGCAATCGTGCACCATTAAAGCCCAGGGCAAGTGAAAGCTCAATATCCTTAATAAATTCAGACTCATCCTTAGCAGTATAAATTCCATCTTTATAAAAGCCCTGATCAAGCACCAGACGCTGGAAAACACTTTTTTCGTTAATCAAAAATTTAAAGCCGTCAAGCCGAATATCTCTGAGACCAAAATAGCTTTTAACTGTATCGTCACCGAATTTCATCTCAAGGTCATAAAGTCTGCCGTTACCAGTCTCCCACAAATGCTTTTCAGAAAGAGGGATATTCAAACGTCTATTACCGCTGATTTTTTTACTCTTTACACTTCCTACAGTTTGGCCGTTATAAAACACATTACATTCAAAATCAGCTGTGCCTATAAAATCACTATCAAGTGTTACACTGCAATTATGAGCGTCGGGGTATATTTTAAAATCTTTAATATATTTCTGCGGTGTAAATTCAAGATACACTGTCTGCCATATTCCTGTAGTTCTTGTATAATCGCAGCCGTGACTCTTTTTTTGCTCACTCTGCTTTCCGCGGCAAACAAGGGGATCTTTTACATTGTCCTCACAAAGAATGAAAATCTCATTTTCACCGTCAACAATCAATTCGGTAATATCAAAGCTAAATGAGGTATAGCCCCCCTTATGACGCCCTGCCGATTTCCCATTAATGAGAACAGTAGTCAGGTAATCAGCCGCTCCGATGTACAGAAAAATTCTTTCGTCTGACTTTTTTATATCAAGAACTTTTTTGTACCATACAAGATTAACAAAATCAGTATTGCCAATCCCCGAAAGCTCACTCTCTATACAAAAAGGAACATTGATTGTATATGGATACTGTCCATCTCTATGATACTTGAGTGCTCTTGCTTCATCCTGCGAAAACTTAAATCCGACAGGAACCTTTTTAAAACCGAAATCCCATTCACCATTCAGATTCTGCCAATGAGAACGCATAAACTGCGGATTGGGATGTTCATTTCTGTAAATCTTCATCGTATTATCCCCCCCTATATGATTT
>CAMWPJ010000111.1 GCA_947176035.1 uncultured Clostridia bacterium
TTTTAAAATATCGAATTCATTAAATTTTGGTAAACCTCAGCGGGGCTTTGCTGGAATTTTTCTTTCCTTACCACTGCCTGTGCTTCGGTCGGAACATTGAGTGTGAGTACCATAAAATCACTGTCAATATCACTGACGTGAAGTGTGACGCTGTAGCCTTTATCGTTTTTGTCTATAGTAACCTTGTTTTCTTTTTTGTTGATTTCGACTGCAGCAAGCTTTCTTACAAGCTCAATGCTTTTTTCGCGGATTGTTATGGGCAAATCATTTTCAACAATGTCAACAAGGAATCTGCAGTCTGCAGTGATTGAGAGGGTGCTATCTTCATTTTCGATGATATATCCCTTTTTTGTCATTTTTGAAATTGCATTTGAAATTTCAAAATAATTGGCAATTTTACCATCAACAAGTGCGTCAATAATGTTTTGTGCCGTTATTTTTTCTTGACAATTGGCAAGAATATAACAGACGATTATTGTTATTGAGGAGCTTGAGCGAAGTCCGCCTTCTTCAATTCCTGCAGTAAATGCGTCAAACTGAAGTGCAGGATTAAATTCTTTATCCATGATTCTCACAACCTTTTCTATTCATTGCCTATGCAAGAGTATAACATATTTCTGTTCATCTTGCAATCATGTATTATTTGTGATATAAATAATATATAATTTATTTTAAAGGAGAATTTTAAAATGACACAGATTACTAAAGATACAATTATCGGCGATATCCTTGACGTTTGTCCTGATGCAGCACCTCTCTTTTTAGAGATTGGTATGCACTGCCTTGGCTGCCCCGCATCAAGGGGTGAAACCGTTGAGCAGGCTTGTATGGTTCACGGAACAGACGCTGATGAGCTTGTTAATAAGCTCAATGACTTTATGGCAAAATAATGCAGCTATCAAACAGACTAAGTACAGTTGCGTCTTTGGTTAAAAAGGGGTCAGCGATTGCCGATATCGGCACTGACCATGGTTATATTCCTGTGTTCCTTTGTAAGGCGGGCATAATCAATCACGCAGTTGCATCAGATATTAATGAAGGTCCGTTATCCTCCTGCAAGGCACTGGTTGAGCAGGAGGATTTGCAGCATAAAATAAATACTTGCCTTTCAAACGGACTTGAAGGGCTTTGCTGTGATGATTTTGATACTGTTATAATTGCAGGTATGGGCGGTGAGCTTATCAGCGATATACTGTCAAAGTGTGATTATATCAGCGAAAAGCATATAATTTTGAATCCAATGACTCACCCTGAGCTTGCACGAAAATTCCTTTATGATAATGGTTTTGAAATTAAAAACGATTTGATTGTGCAGGACGGGCATCATTATTATTCTGTTTTTGATGCCGAGTATACAGGCAAAATCATACCAAGAAGCAGAGCTGATTATTACCTCGGTAATATTACAGATTTTTCGCAGAAGGGTTATTTTGTGCACCTATTAAGCTATCTTAAAAACAAATCAAAATCGGGTGAGGATTATTCAGACATAATTACTGCTGTGGAGGAAAAGCTATGACAACAGTAAAAAATATATATGATTACATAAACTCAGTTGCTCCGTTTGATAAGCAGGAGGATTGGGATAATTCAGGCTTTATTCTTGGTGAATTCCGCAAAGAGGTTAAGACGGTTGTTTTATCTCTTGACGGCACAAAGCAGGCGGCAGAATTCGCAAAGAGCATAGATGCTGATTTGCTTTTAACACATCATCCTGTTATTTTTAAGGGTGTTAAGAGAATAGAAAAAGGCTCAGCTGTATATGAATTGATTCATAACGATATTGCTGTTATATCTGCACATACATCATTTGATAAGGCAGACGGCGGCATAAATGATAATCTTGCTGCACTGCTTGAACTTGAAAATACAGAAAAAATATCCGATGACAGCCTTGTTGTCGGTGTTTTGAAGCAGGCAATGAGTATTGATGATTTTGCACAGTATGCAGGCGAAATACTCGTTGCTCACGGACTCAGATATACCGATACCGATAAGCTGATTAAGCGTGTGTGCATCGGCGGCGGTGCATGCTCGGAATTTATGTGGGATGCTTTAGGCAAAGCAGACTGCTTTTTAACAGGCGATTTAAAATATCATGAAATGCTTGATTTGAAAGAGGCAGGGCTTGCCTCAATATCAGCAGGTCATTTTGAAACAGAAAATTTACCGTTCCTCAAATTAAAGGAACGGCTTGAACAGATTTTTACAGATGTGCAGTTTATCATTGCACCTGTTGAAAATCCGATTATGGAAATTTAACTATGGCACTTGACGGAATATTTTTATACCATTTAAAAAACGAAATATCAGACTTTGCTGTTGACAGCCGTGTTGATAAAATTCATCAGCCATCAAGGGATGAAGTTGTTATTACTCTGCGTTCAAGAGAGGGCAGCAAAAGGCTTTTGCTCTCCTGCAATGCTGATTCGGCACGTATTCATTTTACGGAATTCCCGCCTGAGAATCCGCCTAAACCGCCGATGTTCTGCCTGCTTTTAAGGAAAAGGCTGACCGGTGCGTGGATAACCTCAATTGTTCAGGAGGATCTGGAGAGAATACTCAGAATTAACTTTTCAGGGACGGATGAGCTTGGCGACAAAACAAGCTATTCGCTTATTATTGAGATAATGGGCAGATATTCAAATGTTATCTTTGTTGATAAGGATAATAAAATCATTGACTCTGTAAAGCGTATTGACGAAAACAAGTCACAGGTGCGTGAGGTGTTACCCGGAGTGACCTATGCTGCACCGCCGAAGCAGGATAAGCTGAATATATTTGATGCTGAGCTTGATGATATCAAAGCACAGATTAACGGCAGCAGTAAGGGAATATATAAAGCGGCTATGGATATAATCAAGGGTGTTTCACCTATTGTATGCCGTGAGATTGAGAATGGCTTGTCGCTTGATACTTTTAAGGAGCAGGCATTGCATCCTGTACCTACAGCTGTTATTGTTGACACGCCGAAGGATTTTGCTTTTATGGATATTAAGCAGTATGATTCCTTGGCGGTTATTAAGCATTATGATACCTTTTCACAGCTGCTCGATTTCTTCTATTATGAGCGTGTGCGCTTAATGCGAATCAAGGCACGCAGTGCGGACCTTTTTAAAAAGGTTACTACCCTTCAGGAGCGAGCAGTCAGAAAAGCACTTAACAGAGCACAGGAGCTTGATGCGTGTAAGGATAAAGAAACCTACAGACTGTTCGGCGATCTCATAAATGCAAATCAGTACAGACTTGAAAAGGGCGCACCTTTTTATGATTTGGAAAATTATTATGACGAGAACAAACCCGTTCGTATTCCTGCTGATATAATGCTGACCCCTGCACAAAATGCACAGAAGTATTATAAGGAATATCGAAAAAAGCAGGTGGCCGAGGATAAGCTTTCGCAGTTTATTGCCGATGCTAATGCTGAAGCAGAGTATTTTGAAACAGTGCTTGATGCGCTTTCACGTGCTGAAACTGACAGTGAAATCACGGAAATCAAATCAGAGCTTTCTGCTCAGGGATACATTAAAAAGACGAACGACAAAAAGAAAAATGCGAAAGCTTTAAAGCCTATGCGCTTTAAAACAAGAGATGGATTCAATGTCTTTGTCGGCAGGAATAATCTTATGAATGATAAGCTGACACTGAAAACAGCAAAGAATTATGATACGTGGTTCCACGTTCAGGACAGTGCCGGCAGTCACGTAATTTGTGAGACCTCTGGTTCACAGATTACAGATGAGGCGATACATGATTGTGCAGTCATTGCCGCTTATTTCAGTAAGGCTCGCGAATCATCAAACGTTGCTGTTGATTATACGCTTGTAAAAAATATTAAAAAGCCAAATGGTGCAAAGCCGGGATTTGTAATTTATGATCCTTATAAAACCGAATTTGCAACGCCTACTATGGAAGAGGTGGAGAGTCTGAAAAATGAGTAATGCAGCGATTATTTTAGGTGCGGGCAGCGGCACAAGAATGAAAAGTGAAAAAAGCAAGCTTTTGCTTGATTTGAATGGTAAAACAGTGATTGAAAGAACAGTTGCCGCTTTTTCAAAAATAAATCTGATTGATGAAATCATAGTTGTCTGCCGTATATGTGACCTTGAAAATTTCAAGTGTGTTTTAGCGGGATATGATAACATTTCCTATTGCTTTGGCGGTAATACCAGACAGGAGAGCGTTATGAATGCCGTAAAAACAATTGATAAATGTGATTTGCTTATTATTCACGATGGAGCCAGACCGCTTATAACCGAAAAGGAAATTGTGGATACTATTAAATCTGCTGAGACCAGCGGTGCTGCAGCAGTCGGCGTTCCTGTCAAGGATACAATCAAGGTTGTTGATAAAAATAATCAGATTGTAGATACGCCTGACAGATCAACGCTTATTTCTATCAGGACACCTCAGATTTTTGATTTTGATATTTATTTAAAGGCTGTTGAGCTTGCAAAAGCACAGGGTAAGGATTTCACGGATGACTGCCAGCTTGTTGAAAATTACGGCAAGCCTGTGTTTGCTGTTATCGGTGATTATGGTAATATAAAAATAACAACGCCGGAGGATATCCCTCTGGCGCAGAGTATATTAAAGATGCGGGGTGAAGCGTAATGAGAATAGGTCACGGTTATGATGTCCACAAGCTTGTTGAGGGCAGAAAATGTATTATAGGTGGTGTTGAAATTCCGAGTCCGCTTGGTCTTTTAGGGCACAGTGATGCCGATGTTCTGCTTCACGCAATTTCCGATGCGATACTCGGTGCGTGTGCAATGGGCGATATCGGTCATCTTTTTCCTGATACTGATGACAAATGGAAGGGTGCAGACAGTCTTAAGCTGCTCGAAGAAGTTATTCGACAGGTTAAGGAAAAGGGCTATGGTGTAGTTAATATCGATTCAACCATACTTGCCCAATCTCCTAAAATGGCACCTCATATTTTGGATATGAGAAAAAATATTGCAGCAGCCTGCGATATTGATATGGATTGTGTATCGGTTAAGGCTACTACCGAAGAGGGCTTAGGCTTTACGGGTGCTAAAGAGGGTATAGCTGCTCATGCGGTTTGCCTTGTTGAAAAATAAAAAAATATACTTGACAAATTTGGTCTATTGTTGTAAACTACAATCGGTTGGTAACGATAGACCAAATTTTATTTTGGGATTTAGTCGTATAAATTAAAATATTTTCAGTGCATTGAATCGACACAATTATCAGCAGTGATTTATTTATAATAAAAAATGATAGGCTTAAAATCTATCATTTTTTGTTTCAATATGCTTTTTTTAACGAGATTGATATACTGTGAAAGTGAACGGACATTCTGTTCTGCAAGCTCTCTGATTACAGCCGGCAGGTTGCCGTCAATCGTTATACTTATTTTTTTAGCGTTTCATATGGTATCACCTCACTTAAATAGTAGCATATTTTTTCTCTTAGTATTGACAAGTAAGAAAAAGTAGGAAAAATACTGCTTAATAAAATTATAAAGGAGTAATGGATTTGAAAAAACTTTTGAGTATGTTGCTTGCATTTGTTATGCTTGCAAGTATCACTGTAGGTGTTGATTTGTCCGCCTATGCAGGTGATCCGATTTTCGGTTATGATTTTTCCGAGCAAAATGGTGTAGTCAGCTTTACTGATGCCAAGGAGGAAGGTAAAGACTTTGTTATGATAAGACTTGGCTACTTTAATCATCTTGATAAGAAATTCTGGGAGAATATTGAGAAGGCATATAAAGCAAAGATGGATTTTGGTGTGTATCTTTACAGCTATGCTTATTCTCTCGAAGAGGCACAGATTGAGGCAAACTTTGTTATTGACACCCTGTCTGATGAAAGATTCACAAAGTATGCAGATTATTTTACACTTCCTGTGGCATATGACCTTGAAGAAAGTAAAATGGCGCCGTATGGAAAGTCACAAATTACTAAGCAGATGACAATTTTTTGCGATACAATCAAAGCAGCAGGCTATACCCCTATGGTTTATGCAAATCTTAACTGGCTTACAAACTATATCGATGTAAATACAATAAAGGCGAAGGATTATAAGCTTTGGTATGCGTATTGGGTGAACTCTCCCGATTTTTCGAAGCCGATTCAGGTAGGAAGCACCAATATCTACGCTGATATGTGGCAGTATCTTGGCGGTGAAAATAATAAGTATGATGAAAATGTGCTGTTTGATACGGATGTGCTCGTAAAGCGTCTTGACTGCTATCATAGCTATTTGGCAGAAAAGATTGATGCAACCTGTTTCGATGAAGGTTATACAATTCATACCTGTAAAAACTGCGGCAATACATATAACACAGACTATGTAAAGGCTCATACGATTTCAAAATCCATCACCCCTGCAACACGAACAGCAGAGGGAAAGATAGTTGAAACCTGTACAGTAT
>CAMWPJ010000112.1 GCA_947176035.1 uncultured Clostridia bacterium
ACAATGGCCCAACCTTTACGGCGACTGTAGTAATTGCAGGAATCAGTATTGTAGTTGGTATGCTGTTACTGCTTATTCTTATATTTAACTTGTTCGGAAAATTTGTTCCTGTTCTTGAGCGTGTAACAAATGCAGTCAATGCAAAAACAGCAGCGTGGTGGGCAGGTGTCAAAGCAAAGTGCGCGGCAAAGAAAACTGCTAAGAAAGATGAGAGTGCTCAAATCACAGAGCAGAAACCTGTTTTGAATACACCGCAAATGCCTGTAAATTCTGTGCCCGCTCCTGTAGTTGAGCAGGGTATAAGCAATGAGGTTGTAGCAGCAATTGCGGCAGCCGTGGCAGCAACTGAAGGCTCGGGTGCTGTAGTCCGTTCAATCAAAAAGAAAAATATCGGCGGCAGAAATCCGTGGTCTGCGGCAGCTACTGCTGATAATACAAGACCATTTTAAAGGAGGGGCATTGAATTATGGAAATACTTCAGGGTGTTTGGGAAGTTATCGTCAGTATTTTCTCAAACTCAGGTTATGCGTTCTTCTTTGAGGGCGACGGATGGAAAAATGCTGTAATGATTGTTATAGCGTTCTTTTTTCTTTGGCTTGGTATAAAGAAGGGTTTTGAGCCCTTGCTAATGATTCCTATCGCATTTGGTATGCTTCTTGCTAATATACCGGGGGCTAATCTTGCAGTTCAGTACCATGATTTAGAGGGCTTCAGAGATTTGCTCGCTGGTCGCGGCGAGTTTGTTGGATGTACACCGGGACTTATGGATTTCTTATACTTTGGTGTTAAAGCCGGTATTTATCCACCGCTTATTTTCCTTGGTATTGGTGCTATGACTGATTTTGCACCTCTTATTGCAAATCCAAAGAGCTTTATTCTCGGTGCAGCGGCACAGTTTGGTATTTTCTTTACTTATATCGGGGCTATTGTTTTGGGCTTTGCTCCGAATGAGGCCGGATCAATTGCTATTATTGGTGGTGCGGATGGACCAACGGCAATATTTGTAACGTCTCAGCTTGCACCAAAGATGCTGCCTGTTATAGCAGTTGCAGCATATTCGTATATGGCACTTGTGCCTGTTATTCAGCCGCCTGTTATGAAAGTGCTTACTACTAAAAAGGAACGTTCAGTTGTAATGGGTAATCTTCGTCCAGTGTCTAAGCTTGAGAAGATTTTGTTCCCGATTGTTGTAACCGTTGTTGTTTCTTTGCTTCTTCCGGATGCAGCATCTCTTGTCGGTATGCTTATGCTTGGCAACCTGCTTAAGGAAAGCGGACGTACAGAACGTATCGCAAAGGCAGCACAAAATGAGCTTATGAATATTATAACAATTATGCTCGGCATTTCCGTTGGTGCAACTACTTCTGCTGAAAGTTTCCTTAATACAAGAACTCTTAAAGTTGTTGGTCTTGGATTAGTTGCATTCATTCTTGGTACAGCTTGCGGTGTACTCTTTGGTAAGCTTATGTATATATTCACTAAAGGTAAGGTTAATCCGCTTATCGGTTCAGCCGGTGTATCTGCTGTTCCTATGGCAGCACGTGTGTCACAGAAGGTTGGTCAGGAGTCAAATCCATCAAACTTCCTTCTTATGCATGCAATGGGTCCGAACGTTTCAGGTGTAATCGGCTCAGCTGTAGCAGCAGGTGTATTGCTTACACTTCTCAGATAATAAGTTATAGTTTTTAACAGATAAAAGACGTGGTGAATTCACCACGTCTTTGTTTTTATAATTTATGTTATTAACTTTTTTAATCCATCCATATTATGAATGTCGGCACTATTATTTTTATTTTTTCTGTCGATAAGATAAAATAAACAGCCTATTTTTTCTGCGAGTTTTTTATCCTTTTCCTCATCACCTACGAAAATCAAATTACTTAGTTTAATATTATATTTATTAGCGATAAGCTCTATTCCATGCGTATTCGGCTTTCTGTATCCAAAGGATTGCGATGATACATAGTAATCAATGTGCTCAAGCAAATCAGGAATTAAGAGCCTGAAATATTCATCTGGCATAGCACTCGGTATATCGGTCAGCGCACAAATCTTATATTCCTGTTTTTTTAAATGTTCAAGCATTTCAATTGAATCATTGTATATTATTGTATTTAATTTGAATGAATCGAAAAAAGTTTTTATTGCTTTATCTAAATTTATATCAGTGTTCCAATGCTCGAGGCATTTTTCAAATATAAGTTCAGGCGAATATTCAATCTCGCGATAGTTTATACGGGGGTTATATGTTTTCATAATTTCAGCAGATAAATCAATATCACTGTCTGATATATTACTGTTAAGACTTTTAGCGATAGCCACAAAGCCTTGTCTGTAATAATCAACCCATGACGGCGGCATATTAACAAATTCCATTAGTGTTCCGCCTAAATCAAATACTATAATTTTTTGTTCCAATTTTAATCACATTCCAATAAATAATCTATAAATTCATTCCAGCAATTTATGTGCAGATAATCAAAATTAATAATTGACGTGTCCTGAATTCCTGTGTAAGGACTTGGTGATACCTCTTTGTTCTCATACAAGACAGGGAATATCCCAACATTATGTGCACCGATAATATCGTATTTGATACTGTCACCACAGTACCATACTTCATCAGGATTTAACCCGGCCTTGTTAAGTGCGAGGTTAAACAGCATTTTATCCGGTTTTCTGAAGGCATAGTCACTTGATGCAATTACAAATTCGAAATTATTATCTGGCAATACTTCATCAAGTCTGTTTTTCAGTGCATTGCCCGTCCAGCCAATATTGCTTATTATACCGGTTCGTATTTCGCTGTCTTGAAGATGTTTTAGCAGCCTTTCTATATATGGCATGGGATAACACCACGAGGTATTGTCCCATAATATTTGCTGGATTTCCTCATAGCTTACATCAAATTCAAGATTGAAATAATCATATTTATATTTCAATGTTTGTAATGCATTCGGTTCATAGCCTTGTTTTCTCAACTGTTCGTATTCATTGAATAAATCGATTGAAAAATGATTAATCTGTTCAGGGGGAACATTGTTTGGGTTACTGATAATATGCTCAAATACAGCTTCTTCACCCTGTATATAGTTCCAATCGGGTTCGTATACTAATGTATGACCGTAATCAAATAAAATCATTTTAGGCTTGTTCATATTCTCACCTCAGATAAAGTTTAACATTTGCTTTTTGCTCAGTCAATGTATAAAGTGAATTTTATGTCAAATACTATAATGATTAATACAGAAAGCAGGGATATTATGGTTGACAAAACCGGTGCAGACGGCGATACAGTTAAGCTTCTCAAGGAATGTGATGCAGGAATAAAAATGGGTGTTGCTGCAATTGACGATGTGATTGATAATGTTGAAAATTCAGATTTCAGGAATTTGCTGCACGACAGTAAAAATCAGCACGAAAAGCTTAAGGATGAAATACTTGTTCTTTTAAATGAGCATAATGATGACGGAAAAAATCCAAATCCGATGGCAAAAGGTATGAGCTGGGTGAAAACAAATATGAAAATGGCAGTTGACGGTACAGATAATACAATTGCCGACTTGATTACAGACGGCTGTAATATGGGTGTAAAATCACTTAGCAGATATCTTAATCAGTACAAAAGTGCAGATAATAAATCAAGGGATATTACAGGAAGACTTGTGCAGATTGAGGATAGGCTTGTAGCAGATGTAAGGCAATTTTTATAATTTATATAATTGAAAACACCGTTGGATATAAAATCTAACGGTGTTTGTTTTTATTATTACTTTGAAAGCACTACAGTTGTAACACTCATTGCCGGGATTGATACTGCCTTACTGCCGACCTTGCCTGCTTGATATTTCTGCAGATTATGTAATTCGTCTGTTACATATGTCTCAAAATCGGAATACTGTGATTTATTAAATGTAGTGTACTGTGTAACTTCACCTTTATTTACGTATACGATAACCACTGTTCCATCAGGATTCTTATATGCAGTCTGCTCAATTGTGGGGGCCATTGAGCTGCCGGTTGATACTGCAATTCTTTTTGCACCCTCCTGTATGAATTTCGAATAGTTTCCAAGGCACCATAAACGCTTAGATGTTTCAATAGCATTGTGATCATTGTAGTTGATATAAATTAAGCCATCGGGATAAATTCCGCCGCTGCAGGCTGTCCACCAATCCCATTCAACAGCATTGAGAATCGTAAGGTCTTGATAAATAATATCGGCAAGTGCAATACCATATTCTATAGTCATACCATTTGTATTGCCGCCCTCTTGCTGTATAAGGTCATATACACCTGAATTGCCGTCATTTGTCATCTGACAATATTCAGTGCATCGTATTTTTTCGACAGAAGAGAAATGATTGCTTTCAAGCTGTTTTGCAACAGTCTGTCTGTCATTTTTGCTTGCCCAGTATGAATGCGTATCAAGCGAGTGAACATAATCTCTTATATTAGCATTATTATTTGCATAGCTGTTTTCTGATGAAAACATATTGTTAAGAAAGTTGTTCCAATAAGTTGAATGATTTAGCTGTCCGCTTTCCCATACAGATAATTCAACCTTGCCGTTTAGACTGCTGTTCTTTAATGCAGGAATCATATAGTCATTATAAAATGTGCGTGCTGCGGCATATTCCCAGTTTGATCCCTCCTGACTGCAATTGCCGTTTGAATCTGCAGCCCATTCCCATTCAGGCTCATTTATTGGGGATATGTTGGTTACGTTATATCCTTCGTCAATAAAATGCTCTGCGCAGTTGATTACATAGTTTGCAAAGTTCTGATAATTGCTTTCGTTAAGATTAGGATAACGCTTTGTAATATTACCCTTAGAGTCGGTGTCTACAGGACTGCAGTATGCTTTGCCGTTATTCGTGAGCGAAATTGGTGCAGAATTTGAGAATAGTGTAACCTTTAAATCATTGTTTGCTTTTTGTGCAGATGCAAGTGCTTTTCTTGCGTTTATATCGGCATTCCAATCATAGGTTGAAGAATCACTTATATTACTGTTTGGTGCAAGAAAATCCTCTGCTCTTCTTCGCCAGTCGCCGATGCCGGTGTCATTTTCTGAGCCACCGCCGAGATTATAACGATAAATATTAAGTCCTATTCCATTCTCTTTTGAGTAAAGCAGTTCCATGATTTCATCAATGTTTTCCCAGCTGCCGACATCCTGTGACCACCAGCAGGCTGATGCGCCAAAGCCTTCCATAGTCTGATAGGTTGTATTTTCATTAATTACAGTAGCTTTGTTTATTGTACTTATATTTTTGACAACATTTTCAATCATAATGAAATCCTTTGCATTTATATAGCCGTCGATATACAAATCAGCTTTTCCGTCATAATTTGACTGTAAATATGGTGAATTGTCATTAGCATGGCTGAGTGCATTTTCAAATATGCCTTCAACCATAATTGAATCAAGTACTAAATCATTTCGTCCGCATACGGTGCAGGAGTATATAAAGTTGTAACCGCTTGTGTTCAGATATCTGTATTTGTGTCCTGCTGTAGGAGTGAAATTATTTTTGCTTGCGTCCATATCACAGTAAATACAGCCATACCAGTCATAACCCTGCCCTGTGCAAGTGGGTGCATAAGTGATTATCTGATAGTCGTGAGCAGCACCATTTATATTATGGCCGTCTTCAATAAGACAATAGTAATGCCAATCAAATCCATTGCTTTGACCTTGCTGAATAAAGCTGCGCACACCTGAATCGTGCAGACCGAAAAATCTTGCATAAGTTCCGTTACCGTTTTTATCGCGAAAAGCATTGTCTGCGATTGTTATATTAGGTGAGAATATTTTTACGTAGTTAAAGTTTGTTTTGTTAAAAGCATTACTTCCAATGCTTGTTACACTTGATGGAATATCGAGCCAATAGGTGCTGGCGGTGCACCCTTCAAAGGCACCTTCACTGATTGTGGTGACGGTATTACCATTAAAAACAACAGTTTCGAGCTTTGTTAAACCGTTGAATAGATTTTTGCCAATTACTGTAACGCCTTCGTTGATAACGATATTTTTTATCATGTCTTTGTAGGATTTAGCATCACGGGTAGACCATCCCTGAAAAGGAGATTTGTCAGTTAAAGTATTGGAATAATCTTTGCTTGCCCCGTTACCGCTGAGCGTTAAAAGACCTGAGCTTGTGTCAAGCGACCAGCTGAGTGAGCCGGTTGTTCCTGTTCTTGTTGCGGCATATGCGGTAGTTTCAAAGCCTGCAAATATTGAAATTATAATTATTAAACTAAAAAATATTGATAGAGTCTTTTTCATAAAATCCCCTGCGCAAAATAATATTAACCATTATTATAT
>CAMWPJ010000113.1 GCA_947176035.1 uncultured Clostridia bacterium
CTATTTCTTTGATAGAATTCTTGTTTTTGAATGTGCTTATAAAGAACAGAAAATCAAATATTTCAAAATATATATGTTGTTTTATGATAACCGATATGTTGCTTTATCTGCAGGTATTGCGGCTCTGTGTTTGTCTGTTATTTTTATAATCTATTCTGTATTCCCTTTCGGCGATTATACAGTCATGAGAATGGACCTTTACCATCAATATGGTCCGCTTTATGCAGAGCTTTATGAGCGAGTTGTTAATCATCAAAGCTTTTTATATTCTTGGTTTTCCGGCGGCGGAAGCAGTTTTTTGGGCAATTACTTTAACTATCTTTCAAGTCCGCTTTCAGTTTTAATTTTTCTTTTTGATAAAAAAGATATTTCATTTGCTATAACTTTTATTGTGTCTGTAAAATGTATACTCAGCGCATCTGCTTTTACCTATTATCTTAAAGCGTCACAAAAAAAGTATAGTGTGCTTTCATCGGTATTCGGAGTTGCATATGCTTTCAGTGCTTATTTTCTTGCGTATTATTGGAATGTAATGTGGCTTGACGGTATGATTTTACTGCCTATTGTTGCTCTTGGTATTGAGAAAATCATAAACGACGGCAAAAGTGCAACTTATATCATCTCACTTGCCCTTTTGCTTGTTTCAAGCTATTATATGGGCTTTATGACCTGTATTTTTGCGGTGATTTATTTTATTGGTTATTTTGTAATTTCATCAAATTTCAATGATAAAATCGACAAGTATGCTAAATTCGAAAAAAAATATTCATTTAAAGAGCTTATGAATAATAAGTTCTTTAACCGAGGTGTAAGATTTGCTGTAAGCAGTATAACGGCTGCTGCTGTTTGCGCAGTTACGCTTGTACCTGTATTTATGATTTTAAGATCAAGCTCTGCTACTTCAGATTCCTTCCCTAATTCGTTTACATCATATTTTAATGTTTTTGACTTCTTAACCTCGCATCTTGCAGGTCTTGAAACTACCATAAGAAGCAGCGGCGATGATGTATTGCCTAACGTTTATTCAGGTATGCTGGCAGTAATTTTACTTCCGTTATTTGTAATAAATAAGGATATTCGACTTAAAGAAAAGACGGCATATATCGTGATGCTTTTGCTCTTCTTCTTCAGCTTTAACAATAACTGTCTGAATTTTATCTGGCATGCCTTCCATTTTCCCAATGATTTGCCGTTCAGATTTTCATTTATGTATACTTTCCTTATTCTCACCTGTGGATATAAGTGTATTACAAAAATGAAATCAATTGATATTAAAGATATTGGTTTTGTTGGTATGGCATGGGTGTTTTTCATTGTCATTGCACAGAAAATGGCTACAAGCAAAATGTCTGAGACCACAATTTATATCAGTATAGGATTTATTATTGTATGGACAGGCTTCTTGTATCTGTACAAAAAAGGAAAGCTTGACAAGCTGGTTATCAGTGCAATTGCGGTTGTTATGATATTCAGTGAGGTTCTTATTGCTGATACAGGGGCAATATTAATTACACAGGCAAATGCTGATTATACAAGCAGGTTTGACAATTATACAAAGGCAATTGATAAAATTCATTCAGAAGATGATGGCTTTTACCGTGAAGAGCTTACCTATCTAGAAACAAGGATGGATCCAAGCTATTATGCTTATAATGGTATGTCTGTATTTTCGTCAATGGCTTATGAGGACTATTCACGTTTGCAATACAGTCTTGGTATGTTCGGCAACAGAATCAACAGTTACACATATAACACACAAACCCCGGTATACAATATGATGTTCAATATCAAATATCTTGTAAAGTCACCTATTTCACTTACTCCATCAGAGGATTTGTATACCTATTTTTCAGAAACTGACAATGGAGAGGTTGAAGTTTATGAAAATAAATATTTTCTTCCTATTGCTTATGCTGTAAATGAAAATATAAATGATTGGATCCCGGAGGAAGGCAATCCGTTTGAGCTTCAAAACAGCTATTTCACTCTTGCAACCGGATATGGTGATGTTTTCAAGGCTGTAGATTATCTTAATACAGAATTTGATGGTCTGTCAGGTGATGATGTCACAAATAACGGAACCTTCTGGTTTAAAAAGAATGATACCGATTCTGGTTATGGTTATGTTGATTTTATAATCACGCCAAGTAAGTCAGGCAACACTTATATTTATGTTAAATCCCCTGATATTAATTCGATTGAAATTGATGGTGCCGGTATTTCTTCTCATACTCAGTCAATCAGTGAGCCTTATATTTTCGATTTGGGACATTGTGAGGAGGGTGAAGAAATAAAAATTTCGCTTGACTGCTCAAATATTGATTCGACTGACACTTATGCTGAAATATACGCATATACGGTTGATGAGGATATATTAAAGCTTGGCTATAAGAGACTCTACGATTCTTCACTAAGCGTCACTAAGCATAGCGATACAAAAATCAGCGGAACAATTAATGTTAAGGAAAACAGTGTTTTATATTCATCAATTCCTTATGACAGCGGTTGGAGCATATATATTGATGGTGAAAAAGCAGAGACCTTTGAAATAGGTAATGCACTGCTGTGCACATCCATAAAGCCCGGTGAGCACACTGTTGAGTATGTTTATAAGCCAAGGGGACTTAGTGTAGGCATTATTATTTCTGCAGCAAGTATTGCAGGAATTTGCGGATATATTGTTTTTGAAAAAGTAAAACGCAAAAAGAAATCAGCAGTTTGATACTGTAAAAAGTATTCAGTATGTAAAAATCTGCAAATTTCTACAATTTACTTATTTACAATAATATGGATTTGTTGTAGAATATGCGTGTAAAATTTGAGAGGAGCTTCAAACTATGGCTAGACAAACAGCAGAAAACATCAACTCAATTCCGGTAGGACCACTTGGCATAATCGGTATGCCCGGATGTGAGGAGCTGACTGATAAGATTGACAAATATCTTGTTAAATGGAGAAAAACACAGGCAACCGAGCATCAGGAGAATGTTGCATTCTTTGCATATCAGCGTGACACATATAAGATTGATGTATCTATTCCCCGTTTTGGCAGCGGTGAAGGAAAGGGTGTTATTAACGATACAGTACGTGGTTATGATATTTATATCATTGCCGATGTATTTAATTATAGCTGTACCTACAAAATGTATGGAATGACTGTACCAAAATCACCTGACGATCATTTTGCAGATTTGAAAAGAGTTATTCACGCATTATCATCAAAGCCAAAAAGAGTATCTGTAATTATGCCGATGCTTTATGAGGGCAGACAGCACAAGAGAAGTGCCCGTGAATCACTTGACTGTGCAATGGCATTACAGGAGCTTGTTGATTTAGGTGTTGATAATATCATCACCTTTGATGCCCATGATCAGAGAGTTCAAAACTCTATCCCCGATTCATCATTCGAGAATGTTATGCCTACATACCAGATGATTAAGGCGCTTGCTAATAATGTTGATAATCTTACAATTGACCCAGAGCATTTAATGATTATTTCACCTGACGAGGGTGCTATGCAGAGATGCATTTATTTTGCAACTCAGCTTGGTGTCAATCTTGGTATGTTTTATAAGAGAAGAGACTATACAAGAATTGTTAATGGCCGTAACCCTATTGTTGAGCATCAGTATCTTGGAGATTCTGTTCAAGGCAAGGATATTATTATTGTCGATGATATGATTTCATCCGGTGAATCAATGCTTGAGGTTGCAAGCAAGCTGAAAAAACTGGGTGCAAAAAGAATTTTTGTTTGTACAACCTTCGGTTTGTTCTGTAATGGTCTTGAAGTGTTTGATAAAGCATATAATGATGGTGTATTCGATAGAGTGTTTACAACAAATGGTGTTTATCAGAGTCCGGAGCTTTTAGACAGAGAATGGTATGTAAGTGTTGAGCTATCAAAGTATACTGCATATTTTATCGACACACTTAATCATGATATGTCAGTATCCTCTCTTCTTGATTCATCAGAAAGAATTAATAATTTGCTTGTTAAGAAAGGCTTAAAGGAGGCAAAATAATTACCATGAAAAATCTTTCAAAGGTAAAAAAAATAATTATTGCTGTTGTCAGTGTAATTCTTGTGCTGATTATTGCAGGCGGTGTATACTGTATTGTAACAGATCAGAACCCTGCACAGGCAACAAAGAGTATTTTCACCGCAAGCGATAATCAGATTATCGGAAAATGGCAGAGCCAGAAGAATCCGGGTCTTTCTGCCTATATTTTCTATGAAGACGGAACTTATGATTCTTATATTTCAACTGCAAATTTCTCGGGCAATTATGAGGTTGACGGAAATAAGCTTATTTTGAAGAATCCAAGCACTGCTAAAGAGATAACTTACAAATTCAGCGTGAATGAAAAAGAGCTTTCACTCACTGTCATTGATGATGCGATTGCAACCGACGAGAAGGAAGTAAGCAAATATGACAGAGTTGATGAGCTTAACCAAAAATCATTTGCAGATATTATCGGTGAATTGAAAGAAAATAAAGAGACTACTACTGAAAAGAAATAATTCAAAAAACCCGCCTATATAACAGGCGGGTTTTTTGAATTATAATTAAATAACTAATCTGATTTTGTAATTAAATTGAGTCTGTTAATTAAATCATAATGTATTTTATCGTAATACAATATATGGTTTATAGTCTCTTTAATTTGATTAAGTCCAAGTTTTTGCTCTTTTTTATCGTTACATTCAATAAGCAAGGCTCGCTTCACATTATATTCAAGCCATTCAAGTCTTCCAAAATTGCTATAATAAATAACTTTCCAGTCAATATTTATTGGTCCGAATTCTTTTATATATGAATTGATAAATGCATCTAATAAATTGTAATTCAAAGAACAGGATTCGTAGCCACACCAGCATAATGCAAGTTGAAAAAGCTCGACATAAGGATTGGAATAACAGAGACACTCTAAATCAATGATTTGTGGCTCGCCATTAGCCCATAAAACATTTTTGCTATCCATATCACCATTGCACACAGTTCGGATTTTAGGTAATTCATTAATAAGTGCATTGCTCTTCTGCTGGAATGAATATAAAATATTTCTGTTTTGGGATAATATTTTAGCTACCTTTGAATATTCGGAATTTGCTTTTGAAATATAAAAATCCCAATCAATATTAATCTTCTTGATTTCAATATCGCTTGTCATACTTTCAAGCTTGTGGATTTTGGCCAGGATTCTGCCGATTATTTCACAATGCTCTTTATTTATTTTGTTGTTTTTAAGTGATTTGCCATTTATCCAATTAAAAACATAGAAATATTGGTTACCTATACACTGCATTTTTATGCCGTTAAATATTAAAGCCGCAACTATCGGTATTCCTGCTTTTTCTAACTTAGATTCAAGCTCTTCAGCAATTTTATAATTCTCAAAAGCATCCACTCTCTTCATAATTATAGGGTTAAGCAATTTTACGGCATATTCTCCTTTTTCCGTATGCATATAATACATTTTGTGCATATATCCGCCGGACACACTTTTCACTTTTCCTTTTATTTTTCCCAAATTGAGTTTTTTGCAAATATCATAAAAGATTTTTGAATTATCCATATATATCACCTCTTTTAAACAAACTATATCATAACAATAAATAAAAATCAAACTGTCATATTTTAATAATGCACTCATATACATTACTGAGGAAGGTGAAAACACTTGATTGGTAATGTAGAAAAAAGATGCATTGATTTGGGTCATTACATAGTTGAAACGAAAGCTACAGTGAGACAGGCTGCAATAGTTTTCGGTATCAGCAAATCAACAGTGCATAATGATGTAACCAAGAGATTATCGTCAATCAATCCCCTGCTTTGCAGTGAAGTCAAAGAGGTGCTTGAGGAAAACAAGGCACAAAGACATATTCGTGGTGGACTTGCAACTAAGAAAAAATATGATGATATGAAAAACAATTGATTTTTTATTTATATAGTGATATTATTAATTATCATATTATTTAAAGGACGTTTATTATGAAAATAGGTTTTATCGGCTGCGGCAATATGGCATCAGCAATAATTATGTCTCTTATACCCATCTCCGAGCCCACGAGACATCTCAGGAGCTCGTATGACGTCTTCTGCTTGAAAAAAAAAAGGGGGGGGGGGGGGGGGGGGGGGG
>CAMWPJ010000114.1 GCA_947176035.1 uncultured Clostridia bacterium
TCTATATATTTATTACATCAATTAACCACATTCTGCGGTTTGCCATTAAGGTATGCTGCAATATTTTCTTCAAGGATTTTCAATAATCTTGCACGTGTTTCCTTAGCAGCCCAAGCAATATGAGGGGTGATATAACAGTTTTTTGCGGTAAGTAGGGGATTATCTCTTCTTGCAGGCTCAGTTTCCAATACATCAAGACCTGCTGCCATTATATCGTTATTATTCAGTGCATCAGCAAGTGCCTGTTCATCAACAACAGGACCACGTGAGGTGTTGATAAATATAGCTGTCTTTTTCATTTTCGATATAGTTTCTTTATTAATCAGAGCTGTTGTTTCAGGTGTAAGAGGGCAATGGCAGGTGATTATGTCACTATTTGAAAGAAGTATATCTAAATCAACAAATTCAACATTTGTCAAATTACCCTTATCCTTTGGTCTTGGAGCATAAGCAAGCACATTCATATCAAAAGCCTCTGCAAGCTTCGCCACCTTCTGTCCAATTGCACCAAAGCCGATAATGCCAATCGTTTTGCCTGCAAGCTCCGCAAGTGGTTTTTTCCAAAAGCAAAAGTCAGGGCAAGCGCACCATTCACCTTTTTTTACAGCATTTGAATGCAATGTTACCTCATTTGTAATCTGTAGAATAAAGGCAAATACAAGTTGTGCGACAGCGTTTGTAGAATATGAAGGAATATTACATACTGTTATTCCAAGCTCTCTTGCATATGCACAGTCAACAACATTGTATCCTGTTGACTGCAAGCCGATATATTCAAGCTCAGGTGACAGAGCATCAAGTATTTCTTTCGTAATAATAGTTTTATTAACTATAAGTATTTCAGCACCCTTTGCTCTTTCTACAATCTGTTCAGGCGAGGTTCTGTCATAAACGGTATAATCTCCAAACTTTTTTATTCCATCCCAGCTAAGGTCACCCGGATTCGTTGTAATACCATCAAGATTAACTATCTTCATAAAATCACATCCATATTTTTTTCATTTCTAATTATATCCTTAATAATTCAAAAAATCAATATAACCTTGATAGTTTTAGTATAATAAGTTATAATTGCATCATAGATATTTAACGGTGGTTATATGAAAAAATTACTTGTTATTATCTTTACTTTCGTATTTACTTTTGTAAGCTGTGTCGGAATTAATTACCTTATGCAGGAGACTGTTGAGACAAACAGCAATGCAAATCATAACAGAGTAAATCTTGTTATTGATGCAGGTCATGGTGGAATTGATGCAGGCACAATCGGCGTTGACAGCACTAAAGAAAAGGGAATTAATCTTGACATTGCACTAAAGCTCTACGATTTTGCCATGGTGAGCGGAATACCAGCCTTTTTGGTTCGCGACGGTGATTATCTTGTATACAACGAAAATGACGATAAAAGCCGTTCTGACCTCTATAATCGAATGGATTACATAAACAGTATTAACAACAGCACACTCATTTCAATTCATCAGAATCATTTTGAGGACGAAAGGGAATGGGGGATGCAGGTTTGGTACTCGCCTAATGACGACAAAAGTAAAATAATTGCTGACAACATCTTAAATATTACTAAGGCTAATTTACAAAAAGATAATACCAGACTTAATAAAAGATCTGATAGCAGCTATTATCTGCTTTATAAAGCAAAGGTTCCTTCAGTAATGGTTGAATGCGGTTTTATGAGCAATAGCGCAGAGAATAAAAAATTACAGGATGATCAGTATCAGAAGCAGCTAGCATATTCGATTATGCTCGGCTTTTCCGAATATCTGACTAAGGAGTTATAAATGGCTAAAATTAAATCAATCTATGTTTGCAGCGAGTGCGGCTACGAATCGCCGAAATGGTTTGGTAAATGTCCTGGCTGTGGCGAATGGAATACAATGAACGAGGAACTACCCAATTCTACACCTTTAGGAAAGACTAAAGGCTTTGCATCTGCTATCAGTCAGGTAATGGCTTTAGGGGATATTACAGAAGATGTCGAAAAGAGAATTTCAACAGGTAATAAAGAGTTCGACAGAGTTTTAGGCGGCGGTATTGTACTGGGAAGTCTTGTGCTCATAAGTGGCGATCCTGGTATCGGTAAGTCAACAATACTTCTTCAGGTATGTGAATATCTTGGAAAAAAACTTAAGGTGCTTTATGTAAGTGGCGAAGAATCTGCCAATCAGATTAAAATGCGTGCCAACAGACTCGGAGTAACAACTGATAATCTGTTTATTTTACCGCAAACCGATGTATCTGTTATCGTTGAAACAATAAAAATAGAAAAGCCTGACCTTGTTATTATCGATTCTATACAGACAATGGTTTATGAGGAGGTAACCTCATCAGCCGGCTCGGTAACTCAGGTAAGAGAATGTACTAATATTTTTATGCACACAGCAAAGGGGCTTGGTGTGCCAATTATTATTGTTGGTCATGTAAATAAGGATGGGGCAATAGCAGGTCCAAAAGTTCTTGAGCATATAGTTGATACAGTATTGTATTTTGAAGGAGAAAAAAATTATTCCTATAGAATACTTAGAGGTGTAAAGAATAGATTTGGTTCTACTAATGAAATCGGTGTTTTTGAAATGACAGGAGAAGGATTGAAAGAAGTTTTGAATCCTTCACTTATGATGATCTCCGGCAGACCTAAAAACACCTCAGGTACCTGTGTTGCATGTGTAATGGAAGGCTCAAGACCAATTCTTGCAGAAGTTCAGGGACTTGTATGTGCAACAGGATTCGGAACGCCAAGGCGAATGAGTACAGGATTTGATTATAACAGAATGAGTATGTTGCTGGCTGTACTTGAAAAAAGAGCAGGATACTTCTTCAATAATATGGATGCATATATAAATGTTGTCGGTGGATTAAGATTGGACGAGCCTGCCGCTGATTTAACTGTTGCACTCGCTCTTGTTTCATCACTTAAAGATAAAGCTGTAGGGGATAAAATACTTGCTTTTGGCGAGGTAGGACTCGCAGGAGAAATCCGGGCTGTGAGCAATTGTGAACAAAGAGTTGCAGAGGCCTACAGACTCGGTTTTGAGAAATGTATAATTCCGTTTCATAACTACAAATCACTTTCTAAAGAGATTAAAGTAAATATGGATATTGTTCCTGTACGAACAATACGTGATGCCTTTTCAGCTTTGGTTGAAGAATAAATTAGTTTTAGCATAAAAAACTCAGAGTATCAATGCTCTGAGTTTTTTATAACTATAGTTCTAATATGCTGATTAATAATTTATTCCATTCTTTTGGTTGTTCAAAATTAACCATATGTGCTGCATTCTTTATCTTTTCAAAACGTTTGCTCGGTGCACTGAGCTTGTCAAACCAATCTTGCGTAGCTTCAACAGGACAAACATAGTCATCTTCACCTGAAATCAAGAGCACAGGTACTTCAATGCTGGTTATACAGGATATCTTATCCTCTTTATTCATCTCTTTGTTCAAAACAGATGATGATTTTAACATTCCTTTCAAAACGTCTATTATATTATTTTTATAGCACTTTAAATATAATAGAAAAAAACTATTTGGATTTAAACTACTATTATTACTGATATATCCTCCATATTTATGTACCATCTTACTTATGAAGTTCTTTGCCTCACGGTCTTGTGTTTGATAAGTATAGCCTTTAGGCTCTCCAAAGTTATTCAACTGTAAAACAACTTTTGAATCATTCCTTTTAACGGCTTCTTTTTTTACAAAATTATATTTATAAATTTCATCAACTAAAGATGAAACACCCTGACTTGTTCCAATATAATATTTAACATTCTTAGGGTACATACTTACGAATCTCAATCCAAGATAAGCACCCCAAGAATGCCCCGCAATATATATCTTATCTTGATTATACTTTCTGATCAAATATTCCACAAGTGATTTTAAATCATTAAGCAACATATCAATTGATAACTCATCTTTAGAATAGCTTAACCCACTGCCTCTTTGATCCCAGCAAATTAAAGTATAATAATTAGCTAATTCAATGTTGTGCTTTAGAACAAGCGGTCGGTCAGGGGAGCCTGCGCCCCCATGAACAATCAGCAGAATAGGATTATCTATATTACTGTAAATTGTCAATATATTTTGCTTTGAATTATTAATATTGATGCTTTCTGTCAAAGTTTTCATAATTACCACCGATATTCAGTATAACACAAATCAAATTTTTATTCTATGAATTATGCTAAAAAATTATCTGCTAATAACTCAAAAGGCGGGAACATCTGAGTTCTCGTCTTTTTTGTTCAATAATTATACAAAATTAATATTTTGTATAATTTAGGGAAGTCAAAAACGAGTTTTCGGGTGTTTTACTACTCGTTTTCTATTATACAAAATTTTTCAGCTGTTTTTAAAAGTGATTGTTTATCTTCTTTATCAAGTGTGCGCCAAGCATTTAAAATAGAATTCATTTCTTTTAGCGCTTCGGATTTTTCATACTCGTGAATTTCCTGTGTGCCTGCTATGAGTTTTAAGCTATATAATTACAACTTCTTTCATTTTTTAATATATATATTTTCTGCATAAGAAAATATTTCTTTTATTTATTGATTTTATTAATGATTTTAGTTACAATGAATTATATTAGATTAAACATAGGAGTTGTTAAATTGCGCGAAGAAGAAATTTCTTATTTACCAAAGCTTGTACAGCAATATCTGGTTTATATAGAAGCTATCAAGGGTCATAGTAAAGCATCCGTTATTGAATACGCATCAGATTTAAGAACATTCTTCAGGTATCTTGCACGGACTAAAGGATTATGTGCCGAGGACACGCCTGATGAAAAAATTGACTTATCCCCTATCGATTTAGATTTTATACAAAGAGTAAACTTAACTGACGCATATCAATTTCTTATTTATTGCAAAAACGAACGAAATAACAGCGAGACAACACGTGCAAGGCGCGTCGTCTCGATTCGTAGATTTTATAGTTATTTAACAGATGGAATTGCTTTGATAGATAATAATCCTATGAAAAATCTTGATGCACCAAAAACAAAAAAAGCTCTTCCAAAGTATTTAACTCTGGAAGAGGCTGAAAAATTACTTTCTGTAATTGATGGTAAATTTAAAGAACGCGATTATGCTATTGTAACCTTATTTTTAAACTGCGGAATGCGACTAAGTGAGCTTGTATCAATCGATTATAATGATATAAGGGATGACGGATCGCTCACCATCATTGGTAAAGGCAATAAAGAACGTATTGTATACCTCAACCAAGCCTGTATAAACGCTGTTGTAAGCTATATGAAAGTCCGTCCTCATGATGGCGTAAAGGATAAAGCATTATTTTTAAGTAACAGAAAGCAGCGCGTAAGCGTAAAAACTGTTCAGCATATAGTTTACTCAAATCTTGATAAAGCTGGACTTGGGGATCGAGGATTATCTGTTCACAAGCTCAGGCATACAGCAGCTACACTTATGTATCAACACGGAAATGTAGATTTGCTTTTATTAAAAGAGATTCTTGGACATGAGAATTTAGGCACTACTGAAATTTATACTCACATTAACGTTGATGCTACAAGAAAAGCGATTGAATCAAATCCGCTTGCAAAAGAAAAAGCTAAATGGTAACAACCGTAAACAATAGACTTGTGAGACAAGCATTAACAAAAGACGTTATGAGAATACACAGTGCTAAAATCAGATATTTCTTCACATAAGGCTTAAGATTTAATTCATTATGCTCATTAGTATTTTTAGTAATACTAATGAGCTCTTTTGATAATGATGTGCTTTCATTAATTGTGAATGCAATAACCGTAAGGAACAAAGCGGCAAATGGTATTAGCATTATAAGCGAATACCCTATCCCCTTCATCGAATAATTTATAAAAAGATAAGATGCTCTAAGTCCCGTTGCCAGTCCTATTACAGTGGGTATAATATTTATTATTGGATATCCAATCAGACAAAATCCAAGAAAAACAACAAGTACATATAGTGAAAAATAAATACAAAAATTTGAAATAAACAAATTTGCAAGTGAATGCTCTTGTGGTCTGAGA